>CAVYHC010000045.1:0-73875 GCA_963768125.1 uncultured Gammaproteobacteria bacterium | reverse complement strand
TGTTATGACAACACCCAAAAAACCTAACACTGGTGATATGCCGACGGTAACGGTGATTGATAACCAAAATCAAAAACGTATCGACTTAGCCATATTAACTAGCGAAGAAGGACCGGATGTAATCGACGTGCGTAGTTTATACAGAGATTTAAACTACTTTACCTACGATCCAGGGTTCACCTCCACCGCAAGTTGCGACTCCGCTATCACGTTCATTGATGGCGAAAAAGGCATTTTGCGCCACCGTGGTTATTCTATTGAAGAGCTGGCATCTAACAGTGATTTTCTAGAAGTGGCTTATCTCCTGATGGAAGGCGAGCTGCCCAGCGCAGAACAGCGCAAGTCTTTTGATGCAGAAATAGAACTGCATACCATGGTTCACGAGCAATTGATTCGTTTTTACAATGGTTTTCGCCGCGACGCACACCCGATGGCAATTTTGGTCGGTGTTGTCGGCGCATTATCCGCCTTCTATCACGATAGCCTAGATATCAACGATCCTGAACAATGCCATGTGGCATCAATGCGACTAATAGCGAAAATGCCAACGATAGCGGCCATGGCCTACAAATATACGATCGGTCAACCCTTCGTTTACCCTACCAACAAACTCACTTATGCTGAGAATTTTCTGCGCATGATGTTTTCCGTACCCGCCGAAGACTATGTGCCTAACCCGGTACTGTCAAAAGCACTTGATCGAATTTTCATTTTGCATGCTGATCATGAGCAAAATGCATCGACATCAACAGTACGTTTAGCCGGTTCGTCACAAGCGAATCCATTCGCCTGTATCGCCGCAGGCATTGCCTCACTATGGGGCCCTGCACACGGTGGTGCCAATGAAGCTGTATTATCAATGTTAAATGAAATTGGCCATAAGGACAGGATCGGTGAATTTTTAGCGCGCGCCAAAGATAAAAATGACCCCTTCCGCTTAATGGGTTTCGGCCATCGAGTATACAAAAATCATGACCCAAGAGCACAGGTACTCAGAGACTCCGCTCACGCTGTATTAGCGGAGCTGGGTTCTACCGAGCAACCTTTGTTCGAACTGGCGGTGGAACTGGAACGCATTGCACTTGAAGACGAGTATTTTATTGAGAAAAAATTATTCCCCAATGTCGATTTCTATTCTGGAATAATTCTTCAGGCCATGGGTTTTCCAACCTCAATGTTCACCGTACTGTTTGCTTTGGCACGTACAGCTGGCTGGGTTTCGCAGTGGAACGAAATGATTAGTGAGCCGGTACATAAAATTGGCAGACCACGGCAACGATACACCGGTTACGCGCACCGTAATTTCATTGCAATCGACAAGCGCTGATAGCAATTAAAGCGAAGTTTAAGTTATCGCCCGTTTACTCGCTCTTCTGTGCGGGTCGATATACCACGCATAAAAAAGCACCCTTCCAATACATGCAAAGGGTGCTGGTAGCCCGACATCCGTCATCAGAAAATATGAAAACCGACAACCGTATCAGCCAGGTACATAATACGGGTAGAATTTTTCTATGTATGTAAGGATTATCTGATATTTTTATATCGCTATATGGATAGACGACAACATTTGGTCATAAGTGGACATTGGTATAAATAAACAAGCACGCCGCCATAATCCAGTTTCACTTCACCAAAAAACGAGTCATCCTCGACGGTCAGTCTGAAACGTGTATTGTTGTAGCCGATACCAAAGCCAGCATTCGCGTTCCTGGCGCAAGAGTCACAACTACCATCATGGCCACGTCGGCCAGATCAGCGAAGCAAGCGTGGGTGCCTTTCCGTTGATCACCACGAAGATGTGGCGCAAAGCCACACCAGCGCCACGAGATATCATTGACTGCTTTCGCTCTTGCCTGTGGGACGAAGACTCGCAGCGCATGGTTTCATATCGCGAAGCCGACAAGCGGGCCTAGCGCCCCTGTTCAGGACGAACAGGATAGTCCTGTAACCTCATGTAAGGTATTTCAGTAGCAGGTCGGGATGATCTAAAGGATGAGGTTCAGTCTAACCCCTGTTTTTTTTATTGATCATATTTATATCCCTCCGTCACCTTTAATTTATACATCACTTTTGAGCGCTTGATTCATCAAGCAGATTCTGACTAATATATCCCCATGTTAAAATATCTGCCGGGCATTCTGATCATACAAATCGCTACTGTAGCTATGGCGCTTGCGGTAATAAAATCTGGTGACCATGAGCTTTGGCTGGCAGTGTTATTGCTTGCTTTGATCATTAGCCTGGTTACCTCCTTCTGGTTTTCCTCCATCGCCAGCCATGCTAAAAAAGATGCACTGGCGCACGCGAAAGATGAATTTTACAAAGAGCGGGAAAAATTGCGAGTTAACGCTGAACGCCAAAAGACGAGTCTTATCCGCAAAAGTCATGAAGAAATCCGCAAAGAGACCAATCGTGTACACGCCAGGTCCAGCTTCAAACTGGGTGCGGGTTTTATTGGCATTGTTGCCGCTGGCTCACTGATGATCTTCAGCCAGCTTATTACACTGGGTTTGTTGACACTGGCTGTCGGTGGTGGTGCGCTGGGTGGTTATCTCATACGCGTTCGGCAAGAAGTTGTATCGCGACAAAAAGAGGCTTTAGCCATTAGCGCTGAAAGAAAACCTGTTATTGAGGTTCAGCCTGTTAATAGTAAGTCCAGCTAAATTCACTTCCAGGTTAAAGGGACGGCGACAAATGAGAACTATTACGTTTTGTCACCGACTCCTTGAATTATACGAATTAAGGAAACGGAGAGATTATTTACTAAGCAATAATTGATCACTTTTAACTCCCTCCGACACCTATAATGTTTTTCCTTTAATGTTAATCCGATGTTTCAGTTCACAAAAATACAGAGTAACATCTCTTATCATCACCTCATACGGAGATATCGAAATGCATCTGAACACCCTAATAATACTATTAAGCCTACTAATAACCACAGCTACCCACGCTGAAATCATCAGCGAAGAAATTGACTATAAACAGGGTGATACCATCATGAAAGGTATGCTGGCTTATGACGATGATATCAAAGGAAAACGTCCCGGCGTGCTGATTGTTCATGAGTGGTGGGGACACAACAAACACGCACGCGATAAAGCCAAAATGTTAGCAAAAGAAGGCTATGTAGTATTTGCAGTGGATATGTATGGTGATAGAAAAAATGCGGAACACCCTGATGATGCGGGTAAATTCTCTAGTGCAGTAGCCGGAAACATGCCATTAGCCAAAGCCCGTTTTATCGCTGCGATGGATACACTTAAAGAACAGCCCAATGTCGAAATCGATAAACTGGCTGCGATGGGTTACTGCTTCGGTGGCGGCGTTGTTTTAAACATGGCGCGCATGGGTGTAGAGCTAAAAGGTGTATCCAGCTTCCACGGTAGTATTGCGACTAAAAACCCGGCACAGAAGGGTGATATTAAAACTCGCGTCAGAGTGTTTAACGGTGAGGCTGATCCTTTTGTGAAAGCAGAACAAATAACAGCACTAAAAACAGAAATGAAAAATGCCGGCGTTGATTTTAAATTTATAAACTATCCGGGAGCCAAACATAGCTTCACCAACCCCGATGCGGATGCAAATGGTAAAAAGTTTAATTTGCCGCTGGAATACAATGCCGCAGCTGATAAAGATTCATGGCAGAAAAATTTAGAATTCTTTAAAGAGATATTTACTCAATAAAATAAAAGTGAAAAGGGGGCAGACTGAACATCTCCCAGTTTAACGGACACTTTTTCATCAGAGACTAAGGTCTTGCGGAAAATCGATGTCCTTCAATACACCGGCATCTTCGGTAGCAAGCAATTCAAGCGCATCTGAATTATCTGCAATCAGATCGCGGGCCCCCTTGTCACCAGACAGGTCACGTAACGGCTGCAGCCAGCGCGAAGAAAATCCTACCGGGTGACCTCTTTGTCCCGCGTATACAGGCGCGACCATGGATGCGCCGTTTTCGAGACGATCTGCCATGGCGGAAATGGTGGCAGGTTGAATCCATGGCATATCGGCCAGCATGATCAGCCAGCCGTCAGCTTGCGCAGTGGCATCGACGCCAGCGGCCAGGCTGGTGCCCATACCTTCATCGGCCAGAGGATTCTCGATGATGTGCAAGCCGAGTTCAGCAAATATCTCGATCAGCGCGTGGTCGCCAGGTTTTACTACGGCCAGCGTATTCGGTAACACCTGCATCATCGCTTGCGCAGTTGCCGCCGCTACAGATACGCTATCATGCAGCGGTTGCAGCAGCTTGGCAGCACCGAAGCGCCGTGCTGAACCGGCGGCGAGCAGAATGCCGGCGATCTCAGTCATGTGTTTTGTTGCTCGATGCCATTACGGATGGCCGTAATCTGCGCCAGGATGGAAACCGCGATCTCCGCCGGGCGCTTGCTGCCGATATGCAAACCGGCCGGGCCATGAATGCGTGCGATCTGTTGTGCACTGTAATCCAGCGATGCCAGACGTTCACGCCGTGCCTGCGCCGATCGATTTGAACCCAGTGCGCCGATATAAAAGGCCTGCGACTCCAGCGCAGCACTCAGGCCAAGGTCATCCTGGCGCGGATCATGGGCCAGTGTCACGATGGCGGTACGTGCCAGGTCACTCAGCCCCTGCACTGCATCATCGGGCATCAAGCGGCTATAGTGAACATCGGCGAGCGGGGTAAGCGGAGCAAAGTTTTCACGCGGATCACAGATAGTGACCCGGTAATCGAGATGCAGAGCCATGCTGGCAAGATGGCGTGCAAGCTGACCGTCACCGATCAGTAATAACTGCCAGGCAGGTCCGAAAGTTTTGACCACCGCAGTTTCCGATAGCTGAAATTCTGCACCGCCATCGCCCTGCTGCAGGTCGACCTCGCCCAGATCGACATTACCAGTCGCCAGGCTGACCCTGCGTGTCACCAGTGCGCCATCACGAAGCTGTTCCAGTAATGGCGCGATCGATTCCGGTCCGCTCAGCTGTTCGATCAGTACTTCCAGGCGACCGCCACACGGCAGCCCCATACGTGAGGCTTGCTGACGATCGACGCCGAAGTCCACCATGGTCAGTGTCGGGCCAGCGAGCTCGCCATCGCAGTAGCGCGCCAGCAGCGAGTCTTCGACACAGCCGCCCGAAATCGATCCGATGAACTGGCCTGCATCGTTCATCGCCAACAGCGAACCGGGCGGACGGGGCGACGAGCCCCAGGTTTTGATTACGGTGGCGAGAGCAACCTGGTGGCCGGTCTGCAGCCAGGCCAGTGCGCCCTCGAGGACCTCGATATCATCCGCCTGGTCAGTCATGGCTCGAGCAGCCTGCTCCGATCTCTCAAGCGGAACGCAGGTCGGTGCTGTTTAATGGGAACTCGCGAATGCGTTTACCGGTGGCAGCAAAGATAGCATTCAGCACTGCCGGTGCCGCGACAGCGATGGTGGGCTCTCCAATGCCGCCCCAGAATCCGCCCGAAGGCATGACGATGACCTCAACCTCCGGCATCTCCGAGATCAGCATTGAGGGGTAACTGTCAAAATTTTGCTGTTCGACACTGCCATCCTTGATCCTGATCCCGCCGTAGAGTAATGCGGACAGGCCAAAGACAAAGGAACCCTCGACCTGGGCCTCGATCTGCTGCGGGTTAACTGCATGGCCGGGGTCGGTCGCTGCAACGATGCGATGAATCTTGAGCTTGCCATTATTATCGACCGAGACCTCAGCGCAGGCCGCGACGAAACTGGCAAAAGCCTTGCACACCGCCAGGCCGCGAAACACGCCTTTTGCAGCAGGTTTACTCCAGCCTGCTTTATCAGCAACCGCGTTGAGCACGGCCAGGCTTTTGGGATGACCGGCCATCAACTTACGGCGAAATTCGAGCGGGTCCTTGCCAGCAGCATGGGCCAGCTCATCGATAAAACATTCCATGTAGATCGCATTCTGGTTAATATTGACGCCACGCCAGAAGCCGGGAGGTACCGGCGGGTTACGCATCGCATGCTCGACCAGCAGGTTCGGTACCGTATAACTGATGGCGTGATCACCGTCGGGCAGCAATCCCTGGAAGGTGAACATATCGACCCCGTTCTGCATCCAGCCGGGATTGACGGCGGCCAGTATGGATTGCCCTGAAATACGGATATGCAGTCCCTGCAGGTTACCCTTGTCATCCAGCCCGCCGACCATTTTTGCCTTGGTGATGGGGTGGTAGTGACCGTGCTGCATATCTTCTTCGCGGGTCCACAGCAGCTTCACCGGTGTGCCCGGCATCTGTTTTGCGATGGCCACAGCCTGGGCGACAAAATCATGAAACGCACCGCGCCGGCCAAAACCGCCGCCAAGATGAACTTTATAGACCTCGCACTTGCTCGCCGGCAGACCCGCCGCTTTTGCAGCAGCCTCCAGTGCGGCTTCACCGTTTTGTGTCGGGCACCAGACCTGGCAACGATCCTCGGTCCATAACGCGGTGGCATTCATCGGTTCCATGGTGGCATGATTCTGGAAAGGATAAGCATAGGTCGCCTCGACCTTCTTCGCTACGCCCTTCAGTGCTGTTTTTGCATCCCCCGCCGTGTTGCCGACGAAGGCTTCTTTGGCGGTCAGACCTTCATCCAGCATCCGCGCAATCGAAGCACTGCTGACTTCGGCGTTTTCTCCCTTGTCCCAGGTGACCGGCAGTGCGTCCAGCGCTGTGTTCGCCTGCCACCAGGTATCAGCAACCACTGCAACTGCATTGTCTTCAACCGCTACCACCGCATGCACGCCGGGCATCTTTCTCACTTTTTTGGCATCGAAAGAGGCGAGTTTACCGCCGAACACCGGGCAGGCTTTAATACTGGCATTGAACATACCGGGCAACTGGAGATCGGCCCCGAAGACCTGCTTGCCCGTCAGTTTATCCGCCGTATCCAGCCGTTTGACTGGCTTGCCGATGATCTTCCAGTCCTTCGGATCCTTCAGCTCGACCTCGATCGGCGGAATCATCTCGGCTGCCGCCGCGGCGACCTTACCGTAAGTCGTAGTACGCCCTGTCGGTTTATGGGTGATCACACTCGCCGCAACACTGCACTCCGCCTTCGGCACGTCCCAGCTTTCGGCGGCGGCTTCGATCAGCATCTCGCGGGCAACCGCGCCACCCTTGCGGACATATGAATGACTGCCGCGGATACCCTGACTGCCACCGGTGGAAAAACTGCCCCATATCCGGTCACGGGCGAGACTCTGCCCCGGTGTCGGATACTCCGTGCTGACTTTGGACCAGTCGCACTCGAGCTCCTCGGTAACCAGTTGTGCCAGGCCCGTAAGAGTACCCTGCCCCATCTCTGAGCGCGCGATACGGATGATGACAGTATCATCGTTTTGAATCACCACCCAGGCATTAACTTCTGGCACTGCCGAGGATGCCTCTTCAGCAGCCAGTGCCATCCCGCTGCCCGGGGGCAGATACAGGCCAAGAGAAAAACCGGCACCCGCTGTTGCACTACCGATAAGAAAATCACGGCGCGAAATATTGACTCGTTGTTTCTTCATCATGCCTCCCCGCGCTTGCTACTATCCGTCTTGTCGCTGCCCGTCTTGTTGCGGCCTATGTTGCTGTTGTGCATCTTGATGTCAGCAGCAAGATGGATACCGCGACGCACCCGGTTGAATGTACCGCAGCGGCAGATGTTGGTCACGTTGGCATCGATATCGGCATCGCTGGGGTCGGGTTTATTCTTCAGCAGTGCTGCAGCACTCATGATCATGCCCGGCTGGCAGTATCCGCACTGCGGCACGTCGAGTTGCAGCCATGCCTGCTGTAGAGGGTGATTGCCATCGGCTGACAGCCCTTCAATGGTGGTGATTTCCTGTGTTGCTTCGAGAGTAGAAACCGGTATCAGGCAGGAACGAACCGCTTCACCATCGAGATGAACGGTACAGGCACCGCAGAGGCCGATGCCGCAACTGTACTTGGTGCCTGTCAGGCCCAGTTGTTCGCGCAGCACCCACAACAGGGGGGTGGAATCGTCGACATCGATCTCAACGAGTTTGCCGTTAATCTTTAATTTTGTCATTTGCTGACTCCTTGTTGAAAATCCACGTCACATCGTTTTCAGTAAACACCGGGTTCGTAGCCCCAGAATACACTTTACTGGAACAGCGGCTTACAGATAAAACAGCTTTAGCTAATAATAAACTTGTAGCATACTGAATTGGAAGGGTTGGTGACAAATAAGAATTGTTGACTCTAAAATAACGGGATCAGAGAGCAATTGTTTCTAATATTAGAGTTAATTGCACTCTGACCCTCGTTTATTTTAAATAAATAATATGGGCGGTACTTTTCTGTGTACATAGGGGATTACCTGATACTTTTATATCGCTGTTTGGATAGACGACTGCTTCCGGCCAACAAGCAGACTGTCAGCACAAACAAAAACGGCTCCCGAAGGAGCCGCTATTGAATAATATTTAATCGTTATGCTTTCTTTCGTCTGGCAACGCCGACTAAACCGATAAGACCTGAACCGAACAACCAAACAGCAGCAGGTACCGGCACAAGGTTAACATCAGTATAAACATACCCTTCTATATCTGCACCGAAAGCGTAGTTAGAACCATCTTCGACATCAAAGGTCACCGACAATTCGCCTTTTAAAGAGTCCACTTCTTCACTACATACACCATCGCAGTCTATTAGATTCTGAATGTTGAGAGAATATTCATAAAGGACGACATCGGCAGAATCAGCAGCAGCTTCAGCAGCAGCTTCAGCAGCAGCTTCAGCAGCAGCTTCAGACGCACCACCAGTAATGGCTGTATCGTAAGCTGTATTGTAAGCTGTATTGTAAGCGGCAAGATAGGCATCAGCATCGACAGCATCCATAAAGACTGAATAACCAACCGTTGAAAATTCAGATGCAGGATATGCAACATATGGCACCTCAGTCGACACACTGGCGTCAACGAAGTAATTCACAGAAATCGTAACCTGACCATTACCGGTCGCCTCATAGAAAAATCCACGCCAACCACCAGCAATACCCTGTTGTTGACCAGGGCCATCATTTTCCACCATAGCACTACCGCCACTGACACCAGTCCTATTAGAGTCACCGGGTGTCACATTCTTAGTGGCATCATAACCGCCTGACAAAGTGAATATAGTATCGCTATAGCTGGCAATGGCACTTGCACCATCGACATCATACGCCGTACCCAGGTTATTCCATCCAAACTCATTTCCAACCCAGCCCTCGCCATCTGATGAAAATCTACCTTCTCCCGAGATAGTAAGATACGTCGGAGTTAGATCAGGGCCTGTGATGTCAAGGGTAGACCAGTCGATATAAGTGTCGATGCTACCTACTGCTGCAGCCTGAGCGCCTGTTGCTGAAGTGATTGCAATGAGCAAAATTATAGTTTGAAGTGTTTTCATAATTCATCCTATTATTCAATTGTTTTACATATATGAAGCTAGTACAGTAACCAAGCGATTTCCATGCCAAAAACTCACTTCCCTTTATTTTCAGCAACTTACCATATGTACAAATTATCAATCTCCATTATTTGTAAATTTATCTGACACTCTGGCATCAGGAATGGATAATAACCGCGCTATAGAATGATTAAGGGTATATTTAAAAGATCAATCATAATTGCGGAAAAACCTCAAAAAGCGGTTACATCAGAGACTTTTTATACACAATTGAGTGGCTCATAAGGGTTGTACCGTACCATACAAGTATAAATCGTACTTTTTAAAGCAAATCTTAGAGTGTAAACAAATTCGACAAGGGCTGACAGTCTGATATGGGTCGTTTAGTGACCGTTGAACAAATCATCGACACCAGAACAATTCAGAGGACGCTTACCGGTCCAGATGTTCACGGAGTAAAAAAAGAGGCATAACTGTTAAAGATATGCCTCTTACGATGTAGTCACAATACAATCAAGTATCTTGCAATACCTGATAATGAGGGTTTATGTAGCATTACGACTACATTATTTATTGCATGCTACTGATACCAGTGAGCTAATTTAAGTTTATTAGCCTCCATAAAAAATCACTCAGTAATTTATTACGGTACTTTATTTATCGCCGTTAGTTTGTTGATCTCGAGGAGATCGGGCTAATAGAATAATGATAAAAGCTAATATTGCTACGACTGTCATTACCGAATAGGTCATCGTATCCATTATCATAAAATTTCTCCTAACAATTTGTTAACTATTCAATTTAGTACATTTAAATAATATAAAGTTAGGTTTTAATTAACACCTTCCTTGAATAAAACAGTTGTATACAGGATAGCAGAAGAATTTCTGTCTGCAAACATTCAACAAAGTTTTGGCTGTATTTACACTGATAAGTTGACCTGGAGCAAGAACTGAAGCAAGAAAATGCAAAAGCACCGCATTCTTCCACTTCTATGAATCCATCTTTAGTTGTTTTTAAGCATTAAACTTTTTTTCACTAATTGAGGGAATTGTTATGCTAGTAGGTAGTAACTAAGCAGTGTAGTTGCCAAATTTACTTGACCACCACACATTGGTATTAAATGCTAATAGCTATACTGTCCCCGGGATCGCCGGCAACGGCTATTGCAGTTGAATATTCGTAGCGCCACTTCACTTACCAAACATATCCTTAAACATCTTCATCGCATCATCCATGTTCTGAGGAGCATTTTGTGGCGCTTCCTGTTGAGAAGAACCACTAGCAGCATCAGGCGAATCTGAGCCTCTATATGACTGCAATCCACGCAAGCCCTGAGATATATCTGGCCCCTCGACACATTTGATCCCAGCTGGCAGTGTGATTTTATCTTTCGGCAGATCGACATCAAATTCCACGCGGGTAACTTTAGTCTGCGTGCCCATCACTTTTTGCCAGAGCAGGAACACATCTTTGTAGAAACACATCTCGCCAAATTGCGAGCTGTATTTGATGCCCTTGTAACCCGCCCCTTCACAGGTTCCATTTTCTTTCAGCCCCATCTGTCGTTTCATGTCTTTCGACATAGCTTCCGGGTCACTGATTGCATTCATCATGGCTTTTATATCCGTTTTGGTACAATGTTTGGTATCCAGATCCACAGCATAAACAAAGCCATTTTTCGTCAGATTAAAAGTACGTTTTTTACCCGCCGGTGTTTTCTGCGTGCTCCATTCTGCGGATATCATGGTGTTTACATCACCATCAAATGACGAATAGGTACTGGTAGTAATTTCGGTCATCGGGCCCGTGGTAACCGATTCAGAAATAACCGTTTTATATGGAAATGACGCTGAATAAATTTCTGTACTTAGTAATAACAGTAACAGTGAGATAATATTTTTTATCATCTTAATGGCTCTCTTTAATGATTCGGCAATCGCGATTGTTTTACTTCGACCCGTTTATAAACCGGTGATAAAACATAATATTGCAACAGCATAACCCATATATTTCAAGGTAATCAACTTAAATAAACCTACACCGACAGGTAGAAATATTAATAAACCGTCGCATCCCTGGTCACCATCGAGTCATCGCTAAAAATAAATCTAGTTAAAAGGCGGGCGGCTATCAGCCATGAGCTTATCCAGGGTTTTCTGCGCCTGCTTTGAATTGGGCAAATCCTGTGGCTCTAACATCTCGCACTCATCCGTCACCATTTGCTCGATGGTGACGGGATAGTATTTGCAGTCGTCGGGACGGTCATGATAAATATCACAGGTATACTTATTTTGATTGGGCGTTTTTCTTAACCACGGACAAAGCTCGATTTGCTTGCCGGTGCCGGGGTCCATCCAGATATTTCCATTGCTTACATAACGGTGTATATCGGGCCTGAAATTACCCCAATATTCTATTTCGTCTGCCGAAGCTGAAAGGCTACCGTTACTGTACTTTGTACAACATTTTCCACACTGATTACATTCTTTCACGTTATTGTTTCACTCCCGCTCATCGACTGCTAGCTCTGCTTAACATTTAAAACAAATCAACCAAAAACGTTTTCATTAAACTGTTTTTGAATTTCTTCAACTTTATCCATATTATCGAGCAAAGCATTTACACAATCTTCATCAAGCGTTTTGCCGGCCAGCTTTTTTAAGGCTTTAATAGCTTTGTCATTCGTCCACGCTTTTTTATATGGGCGTTTACTGGTGAGCGCATCAAACACATCTGCAACAGCAACGATACGCGCCTCCATGGGAATATCTTTTCCTTTTATTCCTGCAGGGTAGCCGCTGCCGTTAATCGCTTCATGATGAAACTCTGCTATATTGCGCAGCACATCCATATAATCAACATTATCAAAACCGAAGTTTTGTAGAAGCTCGTCTACCATTTCCCTGCCTTTGTGCGCATGGGTTTTCATCACCAGTCTTTCGCCATTATCAAGTACGCCGGGTTTAAGCAATATATTATCAGGTATACCAATTTTTCCGATGTCGTGTAATGGTGCGAACATGAAGATATGTTCAATGTAGGTATCATCAAAATGGTATTTGTCTGCTAATACGGTAGCAATAAGACGACTGTAACGAGACATACGATCTAGATGACTGCCTGTTTCAGGATCTCGAATATGGGTAATTCGGCCGGTGGTTTTAACGGCAGCCGTTAAGGTGTTTATAGACGTTAACTCACTTATAACCATTAACGAAATCATATGGCTATAAATATCTATCTGGCGCAAAACATTTTCGCAAAATACGTCTTTTTGATCTGAGTTAAAAAACATAAAACCAATAAACTTGCCCTCGTTAAACATCGGCAATGTATAACTGGCAGCATATCCCTGACGGCCAATTCTTCTGGTGTGCTCATTATTACCATCTTCAAAGGTAAGCATATTATTGATTACACGCGGTAAACCTTCTTTAAGAATGGCTTTGAGTGAAGGCGCCTCGTCGAGAGAAGACTGATAATTATCCAGCGGCCGATCATCTCCACTGCTGTGTAAATAGGTTTTTAGTATATTAGTTTCATGGTCATAGATGGCTATCGCAATACGGGCGATAAATGGAAAAAGCTCATTAATCGATTCATGCGCTGAAACTAACTTTTCTCGTAATGACGCGCGCTCATTAAGTCCTTCGAGTACATCATGATGCTTTATCATTATTCACCTGAACAAATATTATCGTTTTTCTATATAGATAAATAATAATTATAGGCGTATTCATAAGGAATACAGCCATTAATGTGTAACCAATTGTAGATTGAGCGCATCAGTATCCGATGAGAATTATCAGGTACTTACGACACCCCAACTTTTCGAAAACCACTTTATCTTACTTATTTTTACTTGCTGTTAACCTGCTAATACCTCCTTGTAAAACATTATGAGACTAACATTGGCATTAAATGCTAATAGCTATACTGTCCCCGGAATTCCCTAACCCTGATAATAATTAGTATATGCCTCTAATGGGTATTCTGGTCAAGGCTTTTCTGTACTGCCGCCGGTAAAATGCTGGTGGGCTGTCCGTGAGGAGATGCCTGTCCATGAGGGGAAGCCTGGCCATGCATTCCGTTCTCAGTAGAGTCCGTTTCAGCTTGAGCCATCTGACTCATTCTCTCTTTTTTAGCATTGATATAAGTTTTTAACTTTTGTGCATTGGCAAATTCCGGGTTAATTTCTATGGCCTGGTTCACCATTGCTTCTGCCATTTCATAATATTGCTTATGCAGGTAAGTAATTGCCAGACCGATAAACAGGTTAGCATTTTCAGGATCATTGTTAATCGCATTTTGAAATTCTTCTACAGCTTCTGACGTTTTGTTTTGGGTCAGATAGAGGTTAGCCATTCTTGCATGGGCGACACTTGATTCCGGATTAATTTCAAGTGCCTTTTTAAATTCTGCTTCGGCTTCCATTAATTTTCCCTGCGACCATAGTGTATTACCGGAAATAATGAAGTCTTCAAGCGGGGAAGCCTGGAGCGTTGTAAAAACAAACAGGCTGGCCAGGGTTGAAATAAATATTTTTTTCATATTAATAATCTCGTTTCGGATGTTGAACATGAATATGTTAGCGGATTTTCGGTAAAAAAAACCCCGCCAAAATAGGCGGGGTTTTTTTCTATAGATAAATTACTTCTTACCTAAATACCATTTATGGTTTTCGCTGTTAAGAATCTTATCCAGTTCTTTTTGCAGAGCTTTAGCAGCTTTCTCCTTATCGCCACCGGCTTTCATGCCATTCTCGATCAGGTGTTCAATCTCAGGTACCATCTTGGTGTAGAAGTGCTTGGCCAGATCATAAGTACCATGCCAGTGCGTATAATCGGGTGCCATCATAGAAGCTGCCATACGAGCGCGACGTCCTTCATGGTGCCATAACTCAAACCATATCCAGTCAAGTTTGTTAGAGAACTTGGCTTTCTTCAATAATGGTTTGGCGGCATCAGCAAGCGCTTTACCGGGTTTGGCAAACTTCTCGTTATATAATTCAATCATGCTGTCATACTGAATATAGAAGTTTTCAACATACTCTTCGGTATGACAAGCCTTACAGACATCCTGCATATTTTCACGTCTTGAATCCCATTTTAGGTTAGCGGATTCCAGCCCCATTTTGGCATCCATCACTTCAGGGCGAACAGATATCGGTGGGCGGTTAGTCCAGCTGATTCTTTCGCCGACATTGTGAGTAGAATCCTGTTCACGGGTTGCACCCATGTGGCAGGTTGCACAGGTAGGTGCTGCAGTGTAATCAACACCCACGACCCATTTTGCGCTATCCATATTCATTTCATCCTGATAAGCCTTATACGCGATGCCATGCTTGGACTCTTCATAAATTTCTTTCTGAGGATGGTCTGGACCTAAGTGACATTTACCGCAGTTATCTGGTTTACGTGCCTGTTCAGTAGAAAACTGGTGACGGGAATGACAGGCTGAACAGGAACCTTCAGATCCATCAGGGTTGATACGTCCAATACCTGTGTTTGGCCAGGTGGCTGGATCTAGAGCGCCGTCTTCAAGAACTTTAACCTTGGAGCCATGGCACTGCCAGCAACCATTTACAGCAGCTGATGAGTTTCCTTTAGGGAAGCCTTCCGTAATAAATGCTCGGTTACCTTCGACTACTTCGGCTAACAGGTTATCCAGTGACTCCAGGATATGACCTGCTTTCGCGTGACGTGAAGTAGTCATTTCATGTGCAGCCTTTTCGTGGCAGTTTGCACAGTCTTTCGGTGAAACGATGATTGAAATATTCTTTTTTACTTTTTTGTCATCATGAACATAGGCATCGACATCATCGGCATCAGCCTGGTGACATTCGTAACAGCCTACATTAGCACCGTAGTGTTTACTGCGGCCCCATTGCTGTACGATACCCGGGTTATTTTTCTGGTGACATTTTACGCACGCTTTTGTTTCGACAGACATTTCTTTAGGTGGCGCTTTAACTGATGCCTGAGATATGCCCCAGCTACACATCAATAAGCAAGCCAGAAAGGTTTGTTTTAACATCACCAATTTCCTCATTATTTTAAGATTTATGTTATTTTTTTATGTATAGGAAGTATAAACACCCGTTCTAGCCTACGTCAAACCAAATCACCCTAAACAACGCACACTAAATTATCCCCCTCCCCTTTAGTTTCTAACCAATAAACTTCATGATTTTGCCAAATCATGACATTAGCTTTATAGCCTATCCTCTTGTTTCAATGAAACTGGCGAACACCATCCTGCCAACAATTTGTCTCAATTCCTTTTACTTCCAATGACATTCTTCTTATTCAGTAAATAGGCTACTTTGCGGTGTGGAATGATATCCGACAACAACACCTCGACCGACCGGAATAGATGGCGGGTTCAACTGGTCGAGTTGAGCGACGGCCTATTATCGGGTCGACTTCACCCTATCAACGTATAGTTCAACAGAGAAAATGCGGTCAATAATAGATACTCAGTTGGGGACAAACATTATTGGACAAGTACTTTTAGCCAGTAAACCTTCATCAGTATCGTTCATCAAAACACTGTATAAAGGGCCATGTTTATGACGTCCTATAACAACCAGATCAACAGCGAGTCGCTCAGATTCGAGCAATATCGTATTTATTATTGAACCTTGTAGCAACAGCGCTTTAGCATCAACATTCACATCCCGCATACATTTTGCGAGATGCTGTAGACAATGATGCTCATGACGAAGCTCAGTGGCGATCTCACGACGAAATAACTCGCCGTCAACATTATAGGGCGGCTGGCGAGAAGGTGGGACAATATGGATAATGTGCACTTTACTCGAGCAATTGCTTGCCAGTTCAATAGTTTTTTCCACTATAGGCGATGCGATTGTTGTCGTCTCAAAATCCTTAATAGTCATGAGTATGTTTTTCACTAATAGATTCTCCTTTGCTAAGAACTCAACCACTGTGTTGATGTTCGTGATTAGTGCGGATACTTGTAAAACAAACTCAGTTATTTAGCGCACCCTGGCTAGCCCATAAATTATAAGAGTTTGATTTCTAGAATCAATACAATCTTGTAGTAAATTCGCTAGTCTCAACCTTATCCCCTACCTGAGGGATAAATGAAAAGTCACCTTTACAGGCAGATTTTTTATTAAAAAATGTTAACTTGAAGCATGCAAATTCAACAGCTCCTCAATGGCTGTCATGGCTATTTAGCGATCGTTGAGTAAGTCATCAGCACCAGACCAATCCAGCGGTCGCTTACCGGCCAAAAGTAGACCTGCAGCATATATAAAAACGGCTCACGAAAGAGCCACCACTGTAAATAGATTAGGATGTGCTACAAACTATTAATTTGACGGTGTGTAGTTATATTTCTGACCAGCAAGTACTGCCTGGTACATCAAGCCACCTTTACCCATAGTCGGAAAAGATGAGCATAGCTTTGATTTACATAGTAAATACGCCTCTTATTAGTCAGGAAGACATTGCGCCTGCACTTTTAGTATAAATTTTTGATGTGATAAACATCACAAATGATTGCTTTCGGTCATGATCTTTACAACAGGCAACAATCTGGTCGAAGGTTGCAATCGGCAAATCCGGGGGCAGTATACCTAATTGCGCATTAGGCCTTTTTCTCTGTCAGTATGACTTTCAAAATGTGCTCTACGTGGTGTTCTCTGCCTCTGACAATTAATCTCACGACAGTCAGCTGGGTGGCGGCCATTGAGCAAGCCATTAATACCAAACCAGCCTAGCGGTTGCTTACCGGTCTGGGCCAGAAGCGGACATTTTAGTCATCTGCATGTCGATAGAAATCTTGCTGTCTTTTTACTACAGAGTTCAGAATTAAACCTTCTTTCCTTTTGTGGTTCATGTTGTTTCTTTTCCATTAAAGAAGCGAGTTCTAGTTCAGCTTCTAATACACCAACTAACGCTGCTTTATTTAACCAGTCAATCGCAACATCAAGGTTTTTCTTAATGCCAACGCCATGCGCATACATTTTACCGAGATAATATTGGGCTTGTGCGTTACCTTGTTTCGCCTTTGCATTCAACTCTTCGACTTTGACTTTATTTTCATCGTTAAGACCATTGAATTTCATATCCCAGTAAAGTAATTTAAAACGTGCCATATCATTATTCTGATTAGCAGACCGTGTAATCCAGTATTTTGCTTCTCTGTTATCCTGCTCTACACCAAAACCGGTTTCATACATTTCACCAATTTTTAATTGCGCTTCAGCATTGCCTTGTTTCGCTAATTTCATCTGGGAATCAAATAAATCATCTGCCTGAACGGCTAAAGGTACTAGCAACATTAACGTTATTAACATCAACACAAGAATCCTAATATTAGTGGCTTCACCACTAATGCTGGGTTGAATTACTGAATTTAAATTAATGCTTTGCACGAATATATAATTTCCGAGAACTCGTCCATAGTAAGTTTCGATTTGGCGGTTCCGCTAATCCCAGATCTTTATGGGAGCTGATAAGGTAAAAATTGCATCATCATTACAAAATCCGGATACAGAGGAATCCTCTAACAGACATATTAAATTCAATGTAATGACGGCATTAAGCTATTTTTTCTTACTTATCATAAATAAAAGCAATTGAAGGAATACTATCCCTTCAACTGCATTTAATTTATTAGTTTTACAGAAAAAGAACCCATAAAAGTGTTGCCACTATTGCAATAGATGCAATTGTAATTGCTATTGCAACGCAGTTTGTACATACCTGTCCTATTTGTTGTGTCGCTGTACTCATTTCGATACTCCTGTTTTTTCACATTTTTAACCAATGAACTACCGTTTTTTCACTAAGTGAGCGTTATATAATTCTCTTATTTCCTGTAAATGTCAATAATTACACTATTAAATCATGGTTAGATAAAAAACCGCCAATGCTAAACGTCCGCTTTGGGTTTAGCGACCCTTGAGCAAGACATTTACACCAAACCAGCCCAGCAGTCGCTTACCGGCCATGAGCAGACACTCGCTATAAAAATATGGATGGCTACTATCGGTTGAAACCGCAGTCATAAGCTGCCATTAGGTAACAATCTGACAGTGCATTTCTAAACAAAGAGTGGCTCATTTGTGCCATCAGAAAAGCATTGGTGTATCATCACAACGACACATACTATCAATCTCATTACGAAATACTCATGTTGAAAAAAATACTCCTCGCTGCAGTTGCTGTATCTCTCCTTATTGGTGCCATCACCTTAGCCAAGCTCGGCCAGTTTACAGCGATGGGTGAAGCTGCCCAAAATATGGTACTTCCGCCTGAAACGGTTACTGCCATGTTGATAGAGGATACGCAGTGGGAACAAACAATTACCTCTACAGCTACCGTTACGGCCGTGCAGGGAGTTAATGTAAGTGCCGAAACCGGCGGTCGGGTAACGCAGATTAATTTTGAATCAGGTTCCATCGTAAACACAGGCGATGTGTTGATCCAGTTGGATACATCAAGCGAAGATGCTCAACTTGCTTCTGCAAAGGCCACGGCCGCACTTGCCAAAGCGAGCCTCACCCGGGTGCGCAAGCTAAATAAACAAAACTTGACGTCGCAAGACGCTCTGGAAAGCGCTGAAGCAAAAGTAAAAGAAACCATCGCGCAGGCGCATAACGTTCGTGCGTTGATCGCGAAAAAAACAATTCGAGCGCCGTTCTCCGGTCGACTGGGACTGCGGCTAGTTAACATCGGTCAAATCTTACTCGAGGGCGATGCTATCGTGCCTTTGCATACCCTTGATCCGATCTATGTCGACTTTTCGATTCCGCAGAAAACACTTCTGCATATGAAACCTGGTCTGGAGGTACGAGTAAACGTCGATGCCGCACCAGATACCACCTTTATCGGCACGATATTTGCGGCCAACCCCGATGTAGATCTCGTAACACGTAGTGTAAGAGTGCGTGCAAAAATTGCGAACCCCGATGAAGTACTACGGCCAGGTATGTTTGCCAACGCCACTGTCGTCATGCCGAAAAAACAATCGGTATTACCCGCTGCTGTAACTGCGATTGCGTATGCCACCTTTGGTGATTCTGTTTTTGTAATAGAAGAACAGAAAAATGAACAATCCGGCGAGACCGAGAAGGTACTGCGCCAACAGTTTGTCCGACTGGGACAAGCACGCGGTGACTTTATTGATGTTATCGATGGCCTAAAGGCTGGCGAGACTATTGTCACCAGTGGTGTTTTCAAATTGCGTAGCGGCATGAAGGTAATAATCGATAACACGCTGGCTCCCAAACCCAGTCTCGACCCACAACCGTCCGATTCCTGAGTTACGTCGTTATGAGTAATATTTTTACCGACCTGTTTATCCGACGCCCGGTGTTAGCCATTGTGCTTAACCTGATTATTGTCATCGCCGGACTTAATGCATGGAACTCGCTGAGTGTCCGCCAGTACCCACTCAGCGAAAACGCATCTGTACAGATTTCGACTGTTTACGTTGGTGCCAGTGCAGAGCTAGTACGTGGCTTCGTTACAACGCCACTGGAACGTGCCATCTCAGCATCGGAAGGCATCGACTACGTCGAGTCAAAAAGTTTACAGGGTATATCAATTATTACTGCACGGCTCAAGCTGAATTACGATTCGACAAAAGCACTGGCCGACATCTCGTCCAAGGTTGATCAAGTACGCAATGACTTACCCATCGAGGCTCAGGTGCCTGCAATCAGCGTGCAATCGGCTGATTCAGAATTTGCCTCAGCTTACTTGAGCTTCTCATCCGACATCCTTTCACAAGAGCAGATTACCGACTATCTCGACCGCGTGGTGCAGCCGCGCCTGTCCGCAATCACCGGCGTACAACGCATCGAAATTTTTGGTGCCCGCACCTTCGCTATGCGCGTCTGGCTCAAACCCGAGCGTATGGCGGCGTTGGGTATCAGCCCCTCGCAGGTTCAGCAGGCTCTCATCGCCAACAACTATCTGGCGGCAATCGGCAGCACCAAGGGAGCCCTGGTACAGACCAAATTAGCAGCGAACACTGATCTTCACAGTGCGGATGAATTCCGTCGCCTGGTTATCTATCAGAAAGACGACATCATCGTGCGTCTGCAGGATATCGCAGATGTCGAACTGGGCTCCGAGGACTACGATACCCTGGTGCGCTATTCGGGACAGACGGCGGTATTTGCCGGTGTATTCCCGCAACCCAATGCCAATATCATCGAGGTGATCGACGGCGTGCGTGTCGAGCTCGACAGGCTCAAACGTGATCTGCCCGCCGGACTCAATGCCGATATCGGTTACGACGCATCGGCTTATGTCAGCGATGCCATCCACGAGGTGACGAATACCTTAGTCGATACACTACTGATTGTGATCCTGGTAATTTTCCTGTTCCTCGGCTCATATCGCTCGGTACTGATCCCGGTGATGGCGATCCCGGTTTCGCTTATCGGCAGCATTTTTTTGATGCAGGTTTTCGGCTTCACACTCAACCTGCTAACCCTGCTTGCCATCGTACTTTCGGTTGGTCTGGTCGTCGACGATGCCATCGTGGTGGTGGAAAATGTCGAACGGCACCTGCGCGAAGGTCGCACGCCACGCGAAGCGGCCATGCTCGGTGCACGTGAACTGGTTGCACCAATCATCGCCATGACTGTCACTTTGGTGGCAGTGTACATACCGATCGGCTTACAGGGCGGCCTGACAGGTGCACTGTTTCGCGAGTTTGCATTTACTTTAGCAGGGGCAGTGACAATATCCGGCATCGTTGCACTAACCCTGTCACCAACCATGGCCGCCAATATGCTGCGTAGCGCAGAGGATGAAGAGCGCGGTCTGACCGGTTGGCTCAATCACCGTTTCGATAAATTACGAATCGCTTACGGCCGTGCTCTCGGTGGTACGCTTGCAGCCCGACCTGCCGTATATCTGGTATGGATTGTGATCAGCCTGTGTACAGTTCCGATGTTCATGATGTCGCCCAATGAGCTGGCACCATCCGAAGATCAGAGCGTACTGTTCGGCATCATCAACACCTCTGCCAACTCTACTACAGACCAGAACGCGGTCTATTCGAAAGCGGCCGAGCAGGTAATGCTCGAAGTGCCTGAAACCGCACTCACCTTCCAGCTTCTGTTCCCACCGTCGATAGGTGCCACAATCGGTGCCGACGGATTCAGTGGTATGGTGGTAAAACCCTGGGCAGAACGCGATCGAACTGTGAATCAGATTTTGCCGGAGGTGCAGGCCGAAGTATCAAAAATACCGGGCATTCAGGTGTTCATGACAACACCACCAGCACTACCGGGCGGCAGCAATTTCCCGGTCGAGTTCTTAATCACATCAACTGCCGACTCAAAACAGCTGCTCGAATTCGCCAACACATTGCAACAGAAAGCAATGGAAAGTGGGCTATTTGCCTTCCCACCCATCATCGATATGAAGCTTGATCAACCGCAGGCAACCATGACCTTCGATCGAGACAAACTTGCAACGCTGGGACTTAACCTGTCTCAGGTCGGCGCTGATCTCGGCGTAGCTACTGGTGGTAATTACGTCAACCGTTTTAATATGGATGGTCGCAGCTATAAAGTTATTCCGCAAATTAAGCGCTCTGCCCGCCTCAACAGCGAGCAGTTACGCGACATTTATGTGCCTGCTGAAAATGGTCAGATGGTTCCGTTGTCAGCGATCACCGATATCGAAAACGATGTGGTAGCGCGATCATTAAATCGCTTTCAGCAGCTCAATGCGGTAAAACTTTCGGGCGTGACTACACGCACACTCGATGACGCACTCACCTTCCTCGAAAACACCGCACGCGAGATACTTCCACCTGGCTATAGCTTCGACTACACGGGTGAGTCACGCCAGCTGCGCACCGAGGGCAATAAATTTATCCCTGCCTTTTCATTGGCAGTGCTGTTAATTTTTCTGGTGCTGGCAGTGCAGTTCAATTCTTTTCGTGACCCGCTCGTTATCCTCGCAGGGTCTGTGCCATTGGCGATGTTCGGCGCACTGATCTTCACCGTGTTGAAAATATCCGACCCCAATACGCCATACTGGACGAATGGCTGGACCACCACAATGAACATCTACGCTCAGGTTGGACTAGTCACGCTGGTCGGGCTAATAGCTAAAAATGGCATCCTTATCGTTGAATTCGCCAATAAATTACAGCTAGAAGGTGCAAGTAAACTCGATGCTGTACATGGCGCCGCAATGACACGCCTACGCCCGGTGCTGATGACCAGCGTGGCTACTGTCGCCGGTCATTTCCCACTGGTACTGGTAACCGGCGCCGGTGCTGCAGCAAGAAACTCCATCGGCCTGGTGTTAGTCGGTGGTATGGCAATCGGCACCCTGTTTACGCTATTTGTGGTGCCATCGCTATACGTACTGATAGCAAAAAACAGAAGTCATTAAAGGGACGGAAGGATTAATTTTTGACTATTTTTAAATGTCCGTTGCTGCCCTGATTTTTGCCCTTAGATAATTTCACTGCAGTGTCACTTATGTGGTGTGAGCAGAAAGATGAATACATATCTATCTACGACTATTATGGGTCGTTTAGCGGCCCTTGAGCAAGTCATCAGCACCAGGACAATCCAGTGGTCGCTTACCGGCCAACAAGAGTCATTCGATTTGAAAACTGAACTCCCGCTGGCTCGCACACCCGCTGATTAATAATACAAACATTAACCATGGAAGAACCTGTACAGTCATTTGATGTTACTCGCCTCTACCTTAGTTCATTGTCCACACAAGCAAGACAAAAGTTACTTGATGCGTCTTTAGTTACAGTCTGGTCATTGGCAGGTTGATAGTTTTTCTGCCCTTCTCTCGCGGCTAGTACACTGGAGATTTTTTCCAGATTGGTGAGGCTGATTTGCATTTCTTCCCTGATGGATTTTTTGATTAAAAACTTGCCAACAACAGGTGGAATAAAAATATCTGGCTCCATATCGGAAAGATAGGTGACTTCACAATAGTCGCCCACTGGTTTGATCTGCCAAAGTGAATTGCCTGATTTAAATTGGCTCAACTCGGGAATAATTTCTGCCTGTAGATCTCCAGAAGGCAACAAGCGTACTTTTTCCACTCTATCGAGCTCTTTGCAGAAATAGGCGGCACAGCCAACGACTTTAGTTCTTACATTAATTGCGCCATCATCATCTTGATGTAACACATCACTTTCAATAATCGATGGATTCAACCTGTATATCAGTCTGTAGTCTGTAAGTACATCACGCACATAACTTGCAGGAGCAGCAATAAGGGCAACCACCTTTATCTGATAAGCGCCGTTTTGATCATTTATTTCTATTTCAGGCCGTTTTCCTGATTGCAAATTAGATGATACAAATTCAGATGTTTTTTCTCTCTGTAGAGTGTATTTTGCAATATTAGGTGACTGCTCTGCCAGGAGTGAGAACCAGGCGAACAATGTGCCGAACAGAATTATTGGACACAGGAATCCTGCGAAGCACCGGCTCCGTACGTTAGAGACAGGTATTTTTTTATAACACTCAGCCATAACGCCCCACTATTTTTTTGATATTGGGAACACAATCTGAAAATTTCTAATCAGCCAGACGGCAAACACTTTGACTGATACTCAGTCCGCATTCCTATCATAATTAGAATAACTCAACAAATTATATAAATCATTGCTTCTAATCAATAAAATAGCATATTAATATAGCTATGGTTGAAGCTTTAATTGAGCATTTATGAGTAAACGCTTTGTATATGGACTCCTCATGTTTAGTAAGTATTGCTATGATCAAAATTATGACGCCTACGTATATTCTGTTTTTAAGTGGAGACTCTATCTCCTAACTCTCAATGTATGAACCGCTGTTATGGATCGTTTAGCAACCGTTGAGCGTGTCATCCACACCTGTACAATCCAGGGGTCGCTTACCGGCCAGAAGCGGACCCTCAATACCTCTTTTCATCGGCAAAATAGTTACTGAGATGTAATGAATTTATCTGGACCCCATTTTCATATGTTCGGTCAGGAATGTCTGCCTGTTCACTGAGTCTTATTGATAAATGGCGGCCACCATACCTCACGGCCATCCAACTGTTTAGGATTGACCACCTCACCAATTTTGGGAGTAAGATAATCGACATCAGCTTGATTAGCTGCAAACAAAAACCGCTCGATTGGCTCATACCAAGGAAACAGCCCTAGATCAAACGTGCCCCATCCGCTAGGCACCATCAGTTTACCCCTTACAGCCTGATGTGCTTTTACGGCCTGTTCTGGTGTGTAATGGACCTCCATCTGGCCTTTCAAATTACTGTAAGCTCCAATCTCAAAGAAGGTCACATCGAAGGGCCCAAGACGTTCACCTATCTCGTAGAGCCCCTTATACCAACCAGAGTCCCCGCTAAGGTATAGATTCTGTTTTTTTCCTTGAATACTATAGGAGGCCCAAAGCGTCTCGTTTTTATCAAAGATTCCACGCTCAGAAGTGTGCTTGGCCGGTGCCGCAGTAATCGTTAAATCATCAATAGATTTTTGCTGCCACCAGTCAAGTTCGTGTATCTTTTTAGGAGGCACACCCAGCTCTTCCAATAATTTCCCCACGGCCAGAGGTGTGACGAAGTGTCTGGTCTTGGAAATAATTGCCTTAATTGAATCCTCATCCAGATGGTCAGAATGATTATGAGTAATCAATACCACATCGAGCTCTGGAAGAACGTCTGTTGAAGGAAGCGTTTTAGAATATCGCTTAGGGCTTGCCCATCCAAAGGAGCCTGCTCGTTGTGAGAACATGGGATCGGTCAGGATTACTTTATCATCAATCTTAATAAGGAAGGTTGTGTGCCCCAGCCAGGCGAATTGTAAGTCTTGCTGCCCATTCCACTGGGAAATATCAAATGGCTCTGCAGGTAGTGGGGGATCAGGTATAAACCCTTCTGATTTATTGAAGAAGTAATTCCAGAACATCTTCAGACTTGGACCCCATTCTGCATCTGGAACCCGTTCCGGATTTTGGAATGTTTCACCATTCCATTGTGGGCTTTTTTCTATGCGTTGCTGTCGATTCAAATCAGCTGCATTCGTAGTGGTAGAACACCCAAACAAGGAGACCTGCATAAAAAGAAATCCAATAAGGAAGATATTATTCATTATTAATCTTTTAGCTGATTGCACTCATTCGAGTATATTACATGCTATTAATGTTTCGTAAAACAGTAGCTCCCACCCACTCACAAAGGTCTAAATGTAGAGTTTTAGATCCTAAACGACCGTTATGGGTCGACAACGCCCTATCAGCTCAGTACCTCGTCCGCGAATACGCGGCCAATAACCGACCTTCCTACTAATTAAATTCAATTGATTCTCGCTTTAGCAATATACGCTTGACCATATATATGTTTATGCGTATATTTTCCACATGTTAAATGAAACCGATACGTTTTTTAAAATGCTGGCAGACAGTACGCGATTGCGTTGCCTGTTGTTGATGCAGGTTGAAGGCGAATTATGCGTCTGTGAACTCACTCATGCACTGAATCTATCCCAGCCAAAAATTTCACGTCACCTGGCTCATTTGCGTGAAGCGGGTGTACTGGTCGCCAGGCGCAACGGCACATGGATGAACTACCGTATTAATCCAGAATTACAGGGCTGGGCACTTGATATTCTGCAGGCCACACTCAATGGCGTACGTAAAACAGAACCTTTTATTTCTGACAGAAAAATACTCAACAATATGGCTGACAGGCCCGGACAAGCGTGTTGCGCATGAATAAACCATTCAATATTTTATTCTTATGCACCGGCAACTCCTGCCGCTCACAGATAGCTGAAGGCTGGGCCAAATGGTACGGTAGTCCATTATTTGAAATCGAATCTGCCGGTATTGAAACTCACGGTAAGAATCCACGTGCACTTGCAGTAATGAAAGAAGTTGGGGTGGATATTTCTAATCAGGAATCGACCAAAGTAAGCGACGATATGCTCACAGGGGCGGACCTTGTAGTGACAGTATGTGGTCACGCCGATGAGCATTGCCCGGTATTACCACCAGGTACTAAAAAAGAACACTGGCCACTGGAAGACCCCGCCAAAGCACAAGGCACTGAAGAAGAAATTATGCAACAGTTTCGTGAAAGCCGTGATGACATCGAAGCACGTGTAAAAGAATTACTGCAACGTTTGAATAACTCAAAGAGCATTTAACCAACATGTCTGTCCAATGTGAAGTTACAGCCAGGAAATCAACAGGTTCTGAAATGGGGTTCTTTGAACGCTATCTGACATTGTGGGTAGCACTTTGCATTGTCGCCGGTATTGGATTAGGTCACCTGGTACCACAAGTTTTTCAAAGTATCGGACGCCTCGAAATAGCACAAATCAATCTGCCAGTGGCGATTTTACTCTGGCTGATGATTGTTCCGATGCTGCTCAAAATTGATTTGAAAGCACTTAAGGATGTAGGCAAGCACTGGCGTGGCATTGGCGTTACGCTGTTTGTTAACTGGGGCGTTAAACCTTTTTCCATGGCTGTATTAGCCTGGTTCTTTATTGGTTACCTGTTTCGCGGATGGTTGCCCGAAGAACAAATAGACAGTTATATCGCCGGTCTGATATTACTGGCGGCAGCACCCTGCACTGCGATGGTTTTTGTCTGGAGCAATCTCTCTCGTGGCGAACCACACTTCACCCTTACACAGGTGGCGCTTAATGACATCATCATGGTCTTTGCGTTTGCACCAATAGTGGCGTTATTGCTTGGCATATCATCCATTTTTGTTCCATGGAACACTTTATTATTGTCAGTTTTGCTCTACATTGTAGTGCCTTTATTCATTGCCAGTTTATGGCGAAGATTCTTGCTAAGTCGCAATAATGGCCAGCAAAAACTGGAACGCACCTTAAAAACATTACATCCGTGGTCACTCAGTGCATTGCTTGCAACATTAATACTACTGTTTGGTTTTCAAGGTGAGCAAATATTAAGACAACCGTTAGTTATAGTGTTGTTAGCAGTGCCTATTCTGATACAGGTAATATTTAATTCAGGTCTAGCTTACCTACTCAACCGCGCAGTGAAATCACCCCACTGTGTTGCTGGGCCTTCCGCACTTATCGGTGCCAGTAACTTCTTTGAATTAGCAGTAGCGACGGCTATTGCTTTATTTGGCTTTGAATCCGGCGCAGCACTCGCAACGGTCGTTGGTGTCTTAATCGAGGTTCCGGTGATGTTACTGGTTGTTCGCGTGGTTAACTCAAGCGTTGTCTGGTATGAACAACCTGAAGGTATAAAAAGCTACGATGAGTGTTGCCCATCAAGACAGATATGATTTGTGGCAATTACCTGAGTGTCCGTTGCTAGTGGACAATTCCCGTTGCCACATAAAAAACCTATGTCTGTTAACGCGAATATCAGTCATTATGTAAATAACATTTCAGATCAGAATAAATCTCATACAGCAGTAAAACGCATTATTTTGCACTCAAAATTGAAAACAGTGATGTAGTCATTTTCGAGGTATTTTTACGACTGTAGCATTTCACCAGAAACACGCTCTGGCACAGATAGAGCACAGGCGTTTTTTTGAAGTTATTGTTAAGCGGTGATAGTGTGAGTTTTTTGAAAATGGTGGTCATGGGTGGACTTGAACCACCGACCCCGGCATTATGAATGCCGTGCTCTAACCAACTGAGCTACATGACCTTTATATTTTTCAATGCTGAGTGCTTGAGTCATTAATGGTCAAAAAAATTTGAACCGACCCACTTTATCCGGAAGAAAACCTCAACGTTTTTTCTTCCTTCCTTTTGACCATGCGCCATTCCTGATGAATGCAATGCTCTAACTAGCTGAGCCACATAGCCTTTATAAGATCTATACAATAGTTTGTCCGAATGGACTTCTTTATTGAACCTCAATGAAGGCCGGGGATTTTCCCGTTTTATGGTCTTATTGTCAATATTTACAGGGGTATAGAGAAAAATTATCCTGTATTTTTCGCTCTATCCTGTCATCTCGACCAATGGGAGAGATCTTCCACGGGTCGCATAGATCTCTCCCATTGGTCGAGATGACAGTTTAAATGGTTATGGCTGACTTAATGGCAATGACAGGCTACGTGCTAATGCCAGGCTTATGCGCTTTATACGTTGAAGCGAAAATGCATTACATCACCGTCCTGCACGATATAATCTTTACCTTCAACACGCAGTTTTCCGGCTTCTTTTGCGCCCTGCTCTCCTTTGTTATCAACAAAATCCTGATAAGCAATGGTTTCCGCACGGATGAAGCCTTTTTCAAAGTCGGTGTGAATAACCGCCGCTGCTTTGGGTGCAGTGGCGCCGATGGCGACCGTCCATGCACGCACTTCTTTAACGCCAGCAGTGAAATAAGTCTGCAGCCCAAGCAAAGCATAACCGGCGTGAATAACACGATTTAAACCTGGCTCCTCCAGGCCTAACTCGTCTAAAAATTCTTTCGCTTCATCCGCATCAAGTTCTATCAGCTCTTCTTCTATCGCTGCACATACTGCAACAACAACGGCATTTTCACCTTCGGCACGTTGTTTTACGGCATCCAGGTACGGATTATTTTCAAAGCCGTCATCACTGACATTGGCAATGTACATCACTGGTTTCACGGTTAATAAATGTAAATCATACAATGCATTCAACTCATCCTTACTCAAGCCCATGGAACGTACCGGTTTGGCTTCATTTAAATGCGCTGCAACTCTTTCCAGTAATGCGAATTTTGCTTTAGCTTCTTTATCACCGCTTTTGGCAACACGGCCAACTTTATCTACGGCTTTTTCAACTGACTCAAGATCAGCAAGCGCCAGCTCGGTATCAATCACTTCAATATCACCGACTGGGTCTATCTTGCCTTCAACATGGATGACATCATCGTTATCAAAGCAACGCACCACATGTGCAATGGCATCTGTCTCACGAATATTGGCAAGAAATTTATTACCGAGCCCCTCACCTTTTGAAGCGCCCGCAACTAAACCGGCAATATCAACAAACTCCATAGTAGTTGGCACAATACGTTCGGGATGAACAATTTCAGCCAGTTTATCCATACGCTCATCGGGTACAAATACTATGCCCACATTCGGTTCGATGGTGCAAAACGGATAGTTTTCTGCCTGAATACCGGCCTTGGTTAATGCATTAAATAAGGTGGATTTACCTACGTTTGGTAAACCAACAATGCCACATTTAAAACCCACAAGTTACTCCTGGGAAATCATTAAGAATAAAAACTTTAATCGTCAGCGAATGACGCGAAGAAAAAAATTTTTTAAACTTTTGCGTCATTCGCGTTCTTCGCGGACTAAAAGTCTTTCAGTTTCAAGTAAAAAATATTTTCGAAAAAAAAGCTTATTTGCTATGCAGTACATGCATTGCACGTTCCATATTGCCACTGGCCAGTTCTGGCATTACTGCAACAGCGTCATCTATATCTCTGTCTATCAGGATACGGTCATCACGCGAGGCATTATGCAAAACATAGTCAACAACCTGGTCTTTACTTCCGGGATGGCCGACACCGATTCTCAGTCGATGAAAATCTTTTGTGCCTAACTGGCTGATTATGTCTCGCAGACCATTATGCCCACCGTGGCCGCCGCCGGTTTTTAATTTGGCCGTTCCCGGAGGTAAATCGATTTCATCGTGCGCGACAAGCAATTGATCAGCGTTGATGCGATAAAATGACATCAGGCTTTGCACCGCAAGCCCACTTCGATTCATAAAGGTAGCGGGCTTTAACAGCCAGATTTCTTTTCCTTCGAGTGAAATTTTTGCGACGTCACCGTGAAATTTTTTATCTGCACGAAAAGCTGCAGAGTATTTGCGCGCCACTTGCTCAATAAACCAAAACCCGGCGTTATGCCGGGTTTCAGAGTATTTGGGACCAGGGTTACCCAGTCCCACGATGACTTTAAGATCTATTGATCTGACAGACATACTTACATGCAGCAGCTAATGTTACTCGTTATCGTCGCTTTCAGCTGCTTCATCGCTTCCAACCTCAGGTGCTTCAGGTGCTTCAGGCGCTTCATCTTCAGTTTCGATAGCAACTTTACGCACATGCATACCAACAACAGCAGTGTCATGCTCTTCGCCCTGCTTCAGCGCTAACACTGCAACACCCTCAGGAAGTTTCAGGTCAGACAGGTGAATGATGTCGCCGACATGCATTTCAGATAGATCAACTTCAATATGAGAAGGGATGTTTTTAGGGAAACATTCCAGCTCTACTTCAGTGATAACGTGATTAAATACACCATCTTCGGTTTTAACACCAGGTGATACATCTTCGCCAACAAAGTGTAATTGAGAAAACACGTGTACTACTTTATTCTGATCCACACGAATAAAATCCATATGCATCACTTCCTGTTTATAGGGGTGATGCTGAATATCACGTATTAAAACATCTTCAGCAGAACCATCAACAACTAATGAAAGCACCTGTGAATAAAAATCTTCATTAGGCAGCTTATGCTGAACATCTTTTTGTAGCAGTGTAATAGACACTGGGTCATTGCTGCCACCGTATATGATAGCTGGCAATGTGTTTGCGTGACGCAGGCGGCGGCTCGCACCTTTCCCCTTGTCCTCACGCAATGTAGCGTTTAATTCTAGACTCATGATCATCTCCGAGTTTACTATTTAAAATTCTTCATTCGCGACCAAATGAAGTATGTTTGGAAGCATTGTAACTTCCTCTTAGCGACCTAATGTTTCAATCACATTAAGTTACCAAATTTTTAAAGCACAGCTTGCGAATAAATTCGCAGCTACATTAATCTATGTACATCTCACTAACAGATTCTTCCATATGAATCCGTCGTATTGTTTCTGCCAGCATCGTCGCTACCGATAGCTGACGAATGCGACTACATTGCTGCGCTTCTGCAGTCAGTGGTATGGTATTAGTCACCACCAGTTCATCCAGTACCGACTCCGTTATATTTTTTATTGCATTACCTGATAAAACAGGGTGTGTACAATAGGCCGATACACTGATAGCGCCATGCGCTTTCAATGCTGCTGCGGCTTTACATAATGTGCCTGCGGTATCGACAAGGTCATCTACAATGACGCAATTCTTACCATCGACATCACCAATAATGTTCATTACCTCAGACACATTCGCCTTAGGTCGACGTTTGTCGATAATAGCCAGATCTGCATCATCCAGTCGTTTTGCCAGTGCTCGCGCTCTAACCACACCACCAACATCCGGTGACACTACCAGCAGGTTATCATGATGTTTCTGCCAAATATCTTTTAGCAGTATCGGCGACGCGTAAACATTATCTACCGGCAAATCAAAAAAACCCTGGATTTGATCAGCATGTAAATCCACTGTTAATAAACGGTCCAGTTTCACGCTCGCCAGCATATTGGCAACAACTTTAGCGGTAATCGGTACCCGCGCTGATCGTGGCTTGCGATCTTGTCGAGAGTAACCGTAATAAGGGATAACCGCGGTCACGCGTCTTACAGAAGCACGACGCATGGCATCAATCATCACCAGTAATTCCATCAAGTGATCGTTACATGGTGAACTGGTGGGCTGAATGATAAACACATCACGCCCGCGCACGTTCTCCATAATCTCAACGCAGATTTCTCCATCACTAAACGTTTCAACGCTGACTTTTCCAAGCATAGTGCCTAAAATTTCGGCAATACGTTGGGCTAATTCGGGATTGGCATTACCCGAAAATATCATCAGCCGACTATCGTCTTCTTGATTCACCCGTCACTCTCGTATTTAACAATGCTGGCACTAACAAGTTCTGTTAGCTGGAAAATTTTACTGCAACTACGCGCTATGTAGCTCTCTTACTAATTTAATAACTTTTCCTCACCGCTATCCATGCAGTGGGCTTTACTTGTATGGCTGGGCCGGCAGGATTACTCCGGACTCCTGTCCTACGCCCTACGGGCCATCAGCAAAAAAACGCTGATGTTAAAATCGTTCCCGACGATTTTAATCGAACCTGTAACGGTTCGCATCCTGCCGTCTTAATTCCTTCGCCTCACTACATTTATTGCAGTCAGGATTCCTAAATATGGCTGGGCCGGCAGGATTCGAACCTGCGCATGCCAGGATCAAAACCTGGTGCCTTACCGCTTGGCGACGGCCCAATTTATATTTTCTATCTCTCTCAAAGTTGCAGCCATGGTTTAATAAACCTGGCCCAACAATGCATCTCATTTAACTGCTTGAGATTCCAGAATATGATGTAACGGGGATTGATTTAATCCTTTTGCGACTAGACTAAACCAGGACTCAGTTGCCGGGTTTTTCCTGATTTGCTGCAAAACATCCACTGCCTGCTGTTTTGTTTCAAAAACCGCAAACACCGAAGCGCCGGTACCACTCATATAAGCTTTTGAATATTTACCAATAATATCAATAGCTTGCGACACCAACGGGTAATTTTTTACGACTACCGGTGTACACACATTTCGCCACTCGTGCCGCGAAAGGTCGCATATTTTGATGGCAGAACAATCTCGTGTCAATTGCGAATTTGAAAAGATTTCTTTTGTGGAAACATGCACCGGTGGAATCAGCAACAGATACCAGTTTTCATCAAGTAGAAGCGGGCTTAATTTTTCACCCACGCCTTCGGCAAATGCTGCAAAGCCACGGACAAATACCGGTACATCTGCACCCAATGTCAAGGCGATCTCGGCCAGCTCATCAATCGAGAACTGCATTTTCCATAAAATATTCAAGGCGATTAAAGTCGTTGCCGCATCCGAACTGCCACCGCCTAAACCGGCGCCCGTCGGAATATTTTTTGTAAGATAGATGTCGGCGCCAAACCTTTTATCCGTTTCTGGCTGCCTGCTTAGAAATTTCTCTCGAAGTTTTGTTGCCGCATGAATAATAATATCGTCGTTTTCGGCAACGTCAAAATCATCACAATGGCGAATAAGGCACTCATCATTTCTTGTGGCAAATTCAAGCTGATCAGAAAAATCGATAAACTGAAAAACCGTTTGCAATTCATGATAACCATCTTGCCGTTGCCCGGTGATGTGTAACATCAAATTTAATTTTGCCGGTGCTGGCCAGACCTGGTTAGTCATCTTTAATTATCGAGCAGCCATTGTCTCAGCACCAGCCGTATATCCAGATCGGCGTTATCATCACGGCTTAAATAAATCGCATGCGGCAGCAATATTTTTACACCGGTGTATTTACTCATTTCAACATTCCAGCCAGACTGCTTAGCTTTGTACAATAGGCCCTTTTCGTTCCAGCTGATACTTTCAACCGGTAATGCGTGCGCCGGCAAGCCGCGAATCCAGTCCCTGATTGCTGTTAGCGGCAAATCAACTTCCAGGGTTGATGCAAAAACATCGTCGACATTATCAATGATTGTTTTCTTGCCGTCGGGATAACGTATATCTACTGCATCTTTATTACCCTGGATCAAATAGCTGCCCGCAGCAAGTGGTGCAATTAACCGTATCGAAAATTCCTCATCCGACTGCTTCCAGATGATATCCATTGAACCGCCAGTTGCACTGGTTTGCACACCAAGACGGCCGCGAATTTCCCAGATTTCAATTAGCCGACGTTTTTGCTGTTCTGCTGCCCAGGCAGCCGGTTCTGAAGTCGTTTGCTGTTTAATGGTGGCACAAGATGCCAGTATTAAGCAGCTCAGGCTAAGCGCCAGACGAATAGATAAATAACGGGTCATAATTATTGAAGTATAAAAAATATAAATTTAGATTTGTAGTCGGCTATTGTAACAACTGTGCTGCGTGGTAACACACCATTCAAAGGCACTTTTACCCCGAAAGAGGTGAAGCGGGCAAATTTCAAAAAACGATTAAGGCTCTTCTTTGCGCAACTCGCGTCCTTCGCGGCAAAATAAGCTTATATTATATTAAAGAATGACTACGGTTTAATTCGATCCAGCGTTTCAACCAGCACCGGGTTGACAGAATTTTGCGCCTTACCTTTATTCCATACTTCGCGCGCTTTTTCTTTCTGGTTGTTTTGCCATAACACTTCACCATAATGTGCGGCTATTTCAGCATCTTCAAGTTTTTCAAATGCTTTGGATAACCACATTAATGCATCATCCATTTTACCTAAACGGTAACTTACCCAGCCTAAACTGTCGAGAATTGCAGGATCGTCTGGCACCAGCTGCGCAGCTCTTTTGATGTAAGCAAGCGCTTCTTTGTATCTTGCCGTGCGATCAGCCAGGGTATAACCCAGTGCATTTAACGCATCCGCGTTATCCGGTTCCTTGGTAATGACTTTAAGCAGGTCCGCTTCCGCCATGTCCAGGCGATCAACTTTTTCCGCCATTAAACCGCGCGCGTAGAGTAAGGTAGTATCTTCGTGATTCTGCTGCAGGGCACGGCTATACATTTCTACGCCTTCTTTAAAGCGCAATTGCTTGCGTAAAATTTCGCCTTGCGCAAGATAAGCTTTTACCCGCAATGCCCAGTCGCTTTGCTCTTCTGCCAAAACTTCAAGTTTTGCCAGACCTTCATCGACTTTTCCAAGCGACGCAAGTAAAACCCCGATTCGCAGTTGCGCATCAAAAGCGTAATCGCCCGTTTTAACTCGAAGATAGTGAGAGACTGCCTTTTTATCTTCACCCCGATTCTGCCAAATTCTTGCCAGGTAATAATTTGAAATGGATACTTTTTGGTCCGTTGTTATCAGATATTCGAATGCTTTAATTGCTTCATCAAGATTTTTAGTTTCAATACTTAACAGTGCAAGGCTTAATGTAATCTCAGCGTCATCCGGCAGCTTTTCATGCAATATCAAATATTGTTCTGTTGCTTCTATCAGCTTACGTTGCTCTACCAGCATGCGCCCATATTGCAAACGTAACGCATTATTCTCCGGCGCGAGGTCAAGCACCTGTTTAATAAGTACCGCAGCTTCCTGATCCTTGCCCTGCACGGTGAGGATTCTGGCTTTTATAATCAATACTTCGTGTAATGCCGGATCAATTGCCAACACCTGGTCGAGTATCAGCAGCGATTCTTCATATTTTTTCAGCTGCGCCGCATAACGTGACTGCAAGACAAGAAGATGCTTGTTCTTATTCTCTTTTTCATTGAGCTTCTGCAAGACTACGTAAGCGTCTTCGGTGCTCGCTTCTTTAGCCAGCAGCTCTTTAACTGCCACAGCTTCGTCAACCGACGATTCATCAGTGGCTGAAAGAATTTTCTCAATATGCGGCACTGACTTTTCAGGCTGTCCAAGCTTGAGATAGGTAATCGCATACATACGTGACAGGTCTGCAGAGTCTGTGTCCGGATCAAGTTCACGCCAGCGATCAAGGGCCATTAATGCTTCGTCGTAGTCTTCACCATATAACGCAATGTATGCCGTGCGCGCAGCAATACGACTATCTTCAATTGTCTCTGCTGCCTGGCGATAAAACGCCAGCGAGGCATCGATATCACCAATATTACCGGCAAATTCTGCGGCCAACAGGTTATACAAAGAATCACCATCAAGACTTACATTCTTTTCCGGTGATGCGTCAGCACTGTCTTCAGCGCTTGCCGCCTGCCCGCTTTCCTCCTGATGAGAAACTGGCGTATCATAAATTTCAGCGGCATCATCGGCATGGTTATGCCGGAGCTTTTCTTCACCGAGTGCAGTCGCACTCGTCGATAAGGTATTGCAGCCGGTTAAAAGCATCGGCAATAGCAATACAAGGCAACAGGCGGGCTTCACTGCTGCAGTTAGTGCTGTGACTAAATCACTGAAATTACAATTAAAACTGACGTTAATTTTTGGCATCTCGTAGTATCATATAAACTGTTCTGGTACTAAATATAACGCATTTTTAGCGGTTAATTACATTATATAGGGTGAAATGACTAGAATTCACCTAAATATTTCTCCGTAATGTTCGTATTCAGCTTGAGTTAAGTGCATGCATCCCTCAAAATTGCCGGTTTTCCCCTGAGAATATTATTCCGCATCCGTCTATGTCTTTGATTACACTAGGTATCAATCACAAAACCGCGCCACTTGAGCTGCGTGAACGGCTTGCATTTACCCCGCAATCGCTACCCGAGGCACTGGCCAGCCTGAAAAAGCTCGTCCATGTTGAAGAAGCCAGCATCTTATCTACCTGTAATCGCACTGAAATTTATTGCGTTACTACTGAAGATAATGACCAGACGATCATTCAATGGTTCAGCAAATTTCACGGGGTAGACGAAAACCTGATCAAAGAACACCTCTATATATACGCACACGAAGCGACCATTCGTCACGCCATGGAAGTAGCCAGTGGTTTGGACTCCATGGTACTGGGTGAACCTCAAATCGCCGGCCAAATGAAAGATGCCTATGCACAGGCAAATAAACACGGCGCTATTGGACAATTACTGGGCAAACTTTATCAGCGTGCCTTTGCCGTTTCCAAACAGGTACGCACTGACACTGACATTGGCTCCAGCCCGGTGTCCGTTGCTTTCGCCGCGGTCAGCCTGGCCAAACAAATTTTTGGTGATCTTTCACAAACCACTGTATTACTGGTTGGCGCGGGTGAAACCATTGAGCTGACAACGCGGCATTTGCACTCACAAGGTGTCAGCAAAATCATTATCGCCAACCGCAGCGTCGAGCGCGCACAAAAGCTGGCTGATGAATTTGGCGGTGAAGCCATTAACCTGCAAAGCATTGCAGACCATTTACAGCGTAGCGATATTGTCATTTCTTCAACCGCCAGTCCACTGCCAATTATTGGCAAAGGCACGGTTGAGCGCGCACTAAAACAACGCAAACACCAGCCTATTTTTATGGTTGACCTTGCCGTACCGCGTGATATCGAGCCTGAAGTCAGCGAGCTGGATGACATCTACTTATACAGTGTTGATGATTTACAGTCAGTCATTAGCGAGAACATGGAAAACCGACAGCAGGCGGCTGAACAGGCACATGAAATCATCGATACACAAGTCAAACACTTTCTCGACTGGCAACGCTCGCTGGGCGCGGTTGACGTTATCGCACAAATCAGACAACAAACCCATGACACCAGCAAAGAAGTTTTGCTCAAGGCTAAAAAACAGCTGGCCGCTGGCCAACCTGCCGAAGAGGTACTTGACTATCTGGCACACACATTAACCAATAAATTTTTGCACCAGCCAAGCGCAAATTTACGTCAGGCAAGCCATCAGGAACATGACGATATGTTAGATGCTGCACAAAAGATTTTTTTACAAACACACAACAATAGCAACACTGATGACAATAAGAAAAACTCCGAGCAATGAAAGAATCCATACATAATAAGCTGTACACCTTGCTCGATCGCTATGAAGAAATAGCCGGTTTACTCGCTGACCCTGGCGTAATCGGTGAGCAAAACCAGTTTCGCGAGCTTTCGCAAGAATATTCACAGCTTGAACCCGTGGTTAACTGTTTTCAAAATTACAATAAGGCAAAAGAAGATTTAGACGGCGCCGAGGAAATGTTAAAGGACGATGATGCCGATGTTCGTGACATGGCCATGGAAGAAAAAAAGGACGCAGCTCAAAATATGGAAACACTCGAGCTTGAGTTACAGAAATTATTACTGCCTAAAGACCCGCATGACGACAGTAATATATTTCTTGAAATTCGTGCTGGAACCGGCGGCGACGAAGCAGCTATTTTTGCAGGCGACCTGTTCCGCATGTACTCTCGTTTTGCAGAATTAAAAAACTGGAAAATAGAAGTCATCAATCAGAACCTGGGGGAACATGGCGGCTACCGAGAAGTTATTGCTCGCATCATCGGTAATGGTGCGTACTCACAACTAAAGTTTGAATCCGGCGCGCACCGCGTGCAACGCGTGCCTGAAACCGAATCACAGGGACGCGTACATACCTCTGCCGCAACCGTTGCAGTATTGCCCGAAATCGCCGATGTCGAACAGATAGAAATCAATAGCAGCGATTTGCGCATTGATACTTATCGCGCATCAGGCGCTGGTGGTCAGCACGTCAACAAAACCGATTCAGCTGTGCGCCTTACACACATACCGACAGGCACCGTGGTTGAATGTCAGGATGAACGCTCGCAGCATAAAAACAAAGCACGTGCGATGTCTTTACTACAGTCGCGCATCATGAACGCAAAAGTCGAAAAACAACAAAAAGAACAGGCGCAGGCAAGAAAAAGCCTGGTTGGCAGCGGCGACCGTTCTGAACGTATACGAACCTATAACTACCCGCAGGGCCGCGTTACCGATCACCGCATCAATCTCACTTTATACAAATTAGACGAAGTGATGCAGGGCGATTTAAAGCCGGTGATTGAACCGCTGATCAATGAGTACCAGGCTGAACTGCTTTCCACGCTGGCTAGTGATTAGCTTAGCAGCCAGCTGCTGACCAGTAACCACCCGAACTTGAAACGCGGGGAAAAATTCAATGAATATTCAGCAGGCGCTACAACAGGCCAGTAAAAAACTGGCAGACACCAGCCCCTCGGCACAACTGGATGCACAGGTGTTATTAACGCATGTACTAAAATGCAATAGCGCGCACCTGATCGCATGGCCTGAAAAAACGCTCAGTGAAAAACAACAGAGACAATACCAAAAACTCATCGAGCAGCGACAACAGGGTGTGCCGATTGCACATTTAACCGGACAACGTGAATTCTGGTCGTTAAACTTTTCAGTGAATGACTGCACTTTAATACCACGTCCCGAAACCGAAACACTGGTGGAATTCATACTCGATAATTTTGGCGACAAAAAAAAACTGAAATTACTCGACATGGGCACCGGTACGGGTGCTATCGCCATTGCCATCGCTAGTGAAAAACCAGGCTGGGCTATCTTCGCCAGTGATAACGCAGCAGAAGCAGTGAAATTAGCCAAACACAATCGTGATTTTCATCAAATCCGAAATATCACATTGATTCAAAGTGACTGGTTCAACAATATAAAACACCATGATTTTGATATCATCGTCAGCAATCCACCTTACATATGCAAGCGATGACCCGCACTTACTGCAGGGTGACGTCCGTTTTGAACCTAAAAGTGCATTAACCTCTGGTCTTACCGGCATGGATGATATTGAGCACCTGTGTGCCAATGCTAAAAATTATTTAAGCAGCAATGGCTGCCTGGTGGTTGAACACGGTTATAATCAAAAGCAGCTGGTGTCTAGATGCTTTGCCAGCAAGGGCTATACAGAAATCGAGCAGGCAGAAGATTTGTCCGGTCACACGAGAATAACAGCAGGAAAAAAAGTTTAAAGTTGGCAGTTGGCAGTTGGCAGTTGGCAGTTGGCAGTTGGCAGTTGGCAACTTTAAAAAAATCATAACGGCTTTACAACCGGTTTTTTCTTTTTACTGCCAACTAAAAACGGCAAACTAATAACTATTTTTTTAAAAATGAAAGACAACGAAATCACATTCAACGACGAACAGCTACTGCATTACAGTCGTCAAATAATGTTGCCGCATTTTGGCATTGAAGGTCAGCAGCATTTAAAAAATGCGCATGTTGTCATTATTGGTCTCGGCGGTCTGGGCAGTCCTGCAGCGATGTACCTGGCTGCAGCAGGCGTAGGCACATTAACACTGGTTGATTTTGACACCGTTGATAACAGCAACCTGCAACGTCAGATAGTTCACAATACCAACAGCATTGGTAAAAGCAAAGTCGACTCAGCTAAAAACAGTTTACTCAAGATTAACCCGGAAACCACTATTCATTGTGTTAACAAAAAATTAACACAAGAAGAACTGAACAGCCAAATCAAACATGCCAGTTGCGTGATTGATGCCACCGATAATTTTGTTTCGCGCTTCCTTATCAATCGCGCCTGCGTGGCACAAAAAATCGCACTGATCTCAGCGGCTGCAATACAATTTGAAGGACAAATTAGCGTCTTTGATTTAAGGCAGCAAGACAGTGCATGTTACGCCTGTTTATATAGCGAGGAAGGTGGTGAAGAAAACACTAATTGCAGTGATAACGGCATACTTGCACCGGTGGTTGGTATACTTGGCAGCATGCAGGCGCTTGAAGCCATTAAATTAACATGTAACATCGGCGAGACGTTAAAAAACCGCCTGCTGGTATTTGACGGTCTCGCGCTACAATGGCGAACCATGATACTCAATAAAGACCCGGACTGTCCCGTTTGCAAAAGCAAATAGAAATAATAAAACACTATGCAATCAAATGAACAAACACTTCGCCTGCCACGCCCACTGGTAAACAAAATTCTGGCACATGCTCAACAAAATCCTGCCGTTGAAGTGTGCGGACTGATAGGTGCTTCGATTGCTAACCACACTTCAAACGAAAAAAATTATTACCCTATAAAAAACATATCAAAAAACCCCAGCTGCCGATTTTTAATGGACGCACCGCAGCAAATAAGTGCGATAAAAAAGATGCGAGAAAAACAGCAGGAAATATTTGCCATTGTACATTCTCATCCCACTACTAATGCTCAACCTTCACAGCTGGACATTAATGAAAACAACTATAAAAATGTCTTCTACATCATCATCTCACTCAACACCAAAGGCGTACTGGAAATGCGTGCTTATACTCAGCAGAAGAAAAGTATGCAAGAAATAGAATTGATACTGGAAGAAGAGAAAAGCCAGGAACGGTAAGTTATAAATTTCAGCTGTGACTTTAAACGATTAACTTACAACTTAAATTTATTAATAATAAGCATTTTGATTCGTCGGCATCCTGACGAATTCATTAATCCTTCCGCTTGGCTGCATTGTTAATAAACGGTTACCCGCCAGCTTGTATTTAAAACGCATTATCCGATCATCACCATCTATATTGGCGACAAGATACTCATTTTGTATCTGCATTTGCCCGGTTAAATAACGTTCACTGGGATCGCTCCATAGATATCGATTATTTTTTAAACCCAGCATTTCACCATTTTGCGCCACCCACAAACCATTCAAGTTGGGTTTTTTCAAGCCACAAAATTCAGTAATACAGGGTCTTTTACTGACTATTTGTTTTTTTGATTGTTTATCTAAAGGAGAGGGTTTTCCCGACTGTGCTGTAGTCGATGTATTAGCCTGCTGGGATGATTGCGCTGCTGATCGCTGAGATGGCCTCGACGACGGCTGTGCCGGTCTGACCTGGTCATTACGCTGCCCATTTGCCTGCCCACTATCGAGTTGCGCATCGCCGGCAGAACCCGCGTTTGGACTGGCAGCAGCATCACCCGGCAGATTATAAAAATTCTGCACCAGGGGCGCATTATTTAATGATGGGGTCTGAGTTTGCTGTGGTTTATCAGCCTTAGGATTCCACTCAGATGTTTCCCACGGCTCATTAGCCCAGCCATTCAAGTCGTAAGATGACCATAGCGGATCGTAACCCTGTTGATCATATAATGAATAATTATTTGACGAATAATTCTCATAAGGCAAAACGCCCCAGCCAGGATTGCCCCACACCGGGCTTTCATTATTCAAAGATGAATTATTCCATCCTCTCCGTGACCGGGGAGACTGCAACAACGATGAACGTAAAAAAGGATTATTGATGTAGGCAGAACTGACATTGCCCGGATTTATCCCCCGCATTGCCAGCGCTCGCGCATAAAGATTTGTGTCACTGGACAAGGGTGATGAAAGATATCCAGATCGTCCGCCAAAATTATTATAACCGCCATAGGCCGAATTGGCTGGTAGCCTATCCAGGATACCCATCGCTACCATCATATTCAGCATCATCTGCACAAACGGCAGCTTACCGTCATACTGATAAATCTTGACCTCGGCAGACGCAATTTGACTACTGAGCAATGCCAGTAGCAATGCAGCGACCGTGTTTTTAGCAAGCACTTTTAACATTTAATGATTATCCACGAATTCGCAACAACTTTGTATGTAATATCATGATATATTTATAGTTCAATTAGTAAACAGTGTCAGTTAAATAGCCGGTTTTGCTAGTGCCCACACACTCACCATTGCAAACCTTTAAAATTAAACCGCTTCATAGCCAAACAAAATATCCGGAATATTTTATAAACCTGCTGCAACAATGTAATTACTTATGGAACTCCCTCAAACTGACGATTATCGTTCATTACTGTTAAACGACACGCCGTTACTGGATGTTCGCGCACCGTTCGAGTTCAGTCAGGGTGCATTTCCTTTTGCAGAAAATGTGCCATTGATTAATGATCTGGAACGTGAAGAAATCGGTATCTGTTACAAACAACAGGGGCAGCATGAGGCGATTAAACTAGGGCATAAACTGGTACAGGGTGAATTAAAAACAGAACGCATCATGCATTGGCAAAACTTCTTCAAGCAACACCCACAAGCGGTGCTATATTGCTTTCGCGGCGGCATGCGTTCAAAAATATCACAACAGTGGATCTATGAACAAACCGGCACAGTCTATCCAAGAATTAAAGGCGGCTACAAAGCCATGCGTCGTTTTTTAATTGACGAGCTGGAAACCTCAGCACAGTGTATAAACCCGATTATGCTTGGTGGCCGAACCGGCATAGGAAAAACACTGTTACTGAAAAAAATAAAACCGCAAATTGACCTTGAAGGTATCTATCATCATCGCGGCTCGGTGTTTGGTAAACATGTTACGCCACAACCTTCTCAAATTGACATTGAAAATAAATTATCCATCGAACTGATGAAACTGCGAAACAGGAAACACTCGCACATTGTATTTGAAGATGAAGGCACCAACATCGGTTCCAGGGCGATTCCCGAGGTACTGTCCAGTAAAATGAAACAGTCACCGATCATATTACTGGAAGCAAGTATTGAGCAAAGAACCAATATCACTTTTCAGGAATATATTACTGACTCGCTGGCTGAACACCGCTTGCATTATGATGAAGAGCAGGGATTTAAAATTTGGGCAGAACAGCTGCATACCGCTGTAGATAAAATACAGCGGCGCCTGGGTGGGGTTCGTTATAAAGAACTTAAAGCATTACTTGATGACGCCATTCAACAGCAACAATCCTGTGGCAATGCTGAACATCATAAAGCATGGATAAAAGTCCTGTTAGTTGATTATTATGACCCGATGTATGATTTTCAGATTAGCAAAAAAAACGATCGGGTTGTTTTTAAAGGGCAACAAAAGGATGTCCTTGCTTATTTAAATGAGTGTTATCAAATGCGTACTTAATCGCAGCTCAGCTGAGCTAATCATAACGTAGTCTGAGTACAGGCCTGCTTGCCTCCTCCACAAGAAACCCCTTACACAGCAACACAATTCGACTATATTAACGATTTAATATATAATACCCCGCAGATATTTCCGGTTATTATTTCGGATTCTATCGCTGCAGAAGTTCTGCTGGAAAAAGCGCCCCTCATGCGGCAGCCCCAACCCAGTGCCACTGGTGTTTCATATTCATTACCCAGTTGAACAGTCAGCCAATCAATTATCAGTAAAAGATGCATTCACTGGTCAGGCCTAAGCCCTGTCGGCTGAAATATTAACGTATTAATTTTAGCGAAGAGAAATCAGGAAGAAATACCGTATGAATAAACTGGCTGATGAAGAGCAAACGATTGCTCACCCTGGAATAATAAACAAAAAACAAGTTATTGCAGCGGTTCTCTTTACTGCATTAGCTTTGTTTCTCGCCAGTGTGGTACCCAGCATTGAAATAGCCTGGGTCAGCGCCATTTTAGTGCTCACCATTTATTTGTTTGCATTTGAAGTCGTAGGTGTTGATGTTGCCGCTGCAACGGTTATGGTGTTATTGGGACTAACCACTTTATTAGCGCCATTGATGGGTCTGGAACATGGACTGGTGGACAACAAACACCTGTTCGATGGTTTTTCCTCTAATGCAGTGATTTCTATTATCGCGGTGATGATCATCGGTGCCGGTCTCGACAAAACCGGCATCATGAGCAAGGTAGCTGCCTTTATTCTGAAAATTGGTGGAACTACTGAAGGCCGTATCATCCCTATCATCTCTGCATCCGTCGGTTTTATCTCATCCTTTATGCAAAACGTGGGCGCAGCCGCACTTTTCCTGCCGGTGGTTTCTCGTATTTCAGCGCGCTCCGGTATACCAATGTCACGTTTACTTATGCCGATGGGTTTTACCGCTATCCTTGGTGGCACCATGACCATGGTTGGATCCAGTCCGCTGATCTTGCTCAATGATCTAATTCTCACCTCTAACAAAGCCTTACCCGCCGATCAGCAAATGGATACCTGGGGATTATTTTCAGTAACGCCCATCGGTGCAGCATTAATTGTTACCGGCATCATTTACTTTGTTATTGCAGGCCGTTTTGTATTGCCAAAAACAATAAGTGAAAGTCATACCAGTGGTACTGACGCCATGCAATATTTCCAGGATGTCTATGGTGTCGATTACTCACTTTCCGAGGTGGTAGTGACAGCTGGCAGCACGCTGATCGGCAAACTTATTGATGAAGTTGAAACTGTCAGCCGTATCCGCATTATTGCAACCAAACGCCCGATTGATAACATTCGTATTGGTCCCGGCTCATTGGCTCGTGACATTGAATTTGAACCAGGCATGATATTAGGCATTATTGCCTCTCCCGTCGCTGTAAAAAACTTCGTTGAAAAATATGATCTACAAAAACTCGAAAAATTAAAGACATTTTCTGACGATTTATCTTCCGCGCAAACGGGTATAGCCGAACTCGTTATCCCGCCCGGTTCAAACCTTATCGGTAAATCTGCGCGTGATGTCTGGATGCGAAAAACCTATGGCCTTGCCATGATCGGATTACATCGTAATGGTGAAACGCTGCGCGAAGGCGATGACATCCGTAACATGCCACTAATTGCCGGTGATACTCTGGTAGTGCACACCGCCTGGAACGCACTGGAGCGTATCGAAAAAAGCAGTGACTTTGTCGTGGTAACCACTGAATATCCACATGAAGAGGAATCACGCCCGCATAAAATTATACCGGCTATGCTGTTTTTTGGAATTGCACTTTACATGGTGCTGTTTACTGACATCCGTCTATCTGTTGCACTGCTAACCGGCGCCATGGGAATGGTGCTATCAGGCGTTATGAATATTGAAGAAGCTTACGATGCCGTGAGCTGGAAAACCGTCTTTCTGCTGGCATCACTTATCCCGCTGGGCCTGGCCGTCGAAACCACCGGTACCGCAAAATGGATAGCTGAACAGGTATTATCGGTCGTCGGGCATATGGATATATGGGTCATTCAGGCTGCCATTGCCGTGTTGGCCACCTTCTTCACACTGGTTATGTCGAATGTCGGCGCCACCGTACTGCTGGTGCCGCTGGCGGTCAACATAGCTATTGGTGCTGGTGCTAACCCCGCGGTGTTTGCGCTTACCGTTGCCATTGCAACCTCTAACTCATTTCTCATCCCGACACATCAGGTTAATGCGTTAATCATGGGGCCGGCCGGTTATCGAGTGGCTGATTTCATGAAGGCAGGCGGCATCATGACCATTCTGTTTTTAATCGTCATGATGGTTATGATGAATATTGTCTTTTAGGAATCTCACGCGTTTGAAAATTCAAAAGCTATTAACACAATTACTGCCGGCACTTGTGCTTTGGCTTTTACCGGGCCTGGCCATGGCAGCAGCACAGGCAACTGAACGCCTTGACCTGACCGGCCACTGGATAGGTTATTTATCCATCGGAATTTTCATACTGGCCTATTTACTGGTAATGGCGGAAGAATTTACCCATCTGCGTAAATCAAAACCGGTCATTCTTGCTGCCGGTCTCATCTGGGGAATCATTGGCTGGTTTTATGCCAATCATGGCCTGCCGATGGAAGCCGAACACGCGGTACGGCATAACCTGCTGGAATATGCCGAACTGATGCTTTTCCTGTTAGTGGCGATGACTTATATCAACACCATGGAAGAAAGACGGATATTTGATGCGCTTCGTGCCTGGCTGGTTCGCAGCGGTTTTGGTTTTCGTGCTCTATTCTGGATAACCGGTATACTGGCATTTTTTATCTCGCCCATCGCCGACAACCTGACAACTGCGTTATTGATGTGTGCCGTGGTACTGGCCGTTGGTGGTGACAACAGCCGATTTGTCACACTGGCGTGTATCAATATTGTTGTTGGCGCTAATGCCGGCGGCGCATTCTCACCTTTTGGCGACATCACCACGTTAATGGTCTGGCAAAAAGGCATCGTGGAATTCTGGACCTTTTTCGCCCTGTTTGTTCCGGCAGCGGTTAATTTTCTGGTGCCTGCCGCAATCATGCACTTTGCCGTACCCGATGTTAAACCCGACGCATCCGGTGAGCAGGTAATAATGCAACGCGGTGCAAAACGTATCGTTTTGCTGTTTCTTGCCACCATAACCACTGCCGTTTCTTTTCACAACTTTCTGCACTTACCGCCGGTTATCGGTATGTTGACCGGTCTTGGTTACCTGCAAGTGTTCGGATATTACCTGAAGATAACCACTCACAAAGATCACCACGGCACACCTGACAATGCAGAGCATGATGGCGAAATGGGTACCGGCAGCCTTCGATGTTTTCTCACCGGTAGCAAAAGCAGAGTGGGACACCTTATTTTTCTTTTACGGTGTTGTACTCTGTGTAGGCGGCCTCGGCTTCCTCGGTTACCTGAGCATGGCATCAGAAATGATGTATACCGGCTGGGGCGCAACCAATGCAAATATCGCCATCGGCCTGCTATCAGCCATCGTCGATAACATCCCGGTAATGTTTGCCGTACTGACCATGAATCCAGAAATGTCTACCGGTCAGTGGCTGTTAGTGACATTAACCGCGGGTGTAGGCGGCTCACTGCTGTCGATTGGATCAGCTGCCGGTGTTGCCCTTATGGGACAGGCGCGTGGCAAATACACATTCTTTGGCCACCTCAAATGGACACCCGCGATTGCTGTCGGCTACATCGCCAGCATCTATGTGCATATGATGATTAATAGCGCGTACTTCACCGCAGGTTAAATTTATTTAAGGCAAACACAGGAACCGATCTTTTTTAGTTATTTAAAAAACAGATCGGTTCCTGCAATGTTGTTTTGTTTCTGATCGAGTCTCACCTTAGCTAAAGTGTTTTAGATAAGATTGGCGAGACCGGTAAAGTTGAATGGTCATCAGCTTCTGCTGTCGCCATTCAGATTGATGTTAAAACCCGATCACGTTCGCTACACGCCTGATTTTTTTAAGCCATACTTATGGGAAGGCGGGGATGTGTGGTTCGGTACCCTCGAATTCGGCATCAGGGTGATGTTTTTTCACCAGTGTTTCTACATCTTCAACACGATCTTTAGGCACATCAACCATCACCAGAACTTTACCCTCTTCAATGGCCGATTTAAATTGTTTGACCTGAGAATTGTCAACATCGACACCGATCATGCCGCCCATCCAGACGCCCATACCGGCACCGACCAGGCCCATCGCCAGCACTGCACCACCCGCAATAACAAAACCCGGCATGGCTAGCGCCACCAGTCCGCCCAGCAAACCCGTGGCACCACCCAACGCTACACCACGTTCCATTGCAGGTATAAAATCACTTTTCTGCAGCAAAGTAGCCTCAGGCAAATCACCCAGTTCGACACCTTCAGCAGCGAGCACATGAAGATGGCTTTCTTCAATATGCGTCAGCAGTAATTCGTCAATCACTTTATGCGTGACTTCCAGATCCGGTAACAGGAAATATAAACGTCTCATAATAAATACCCTTGGTAAATTTAATCAATTTTTATAAACAGCATATAACTATGCGTGAAACAGTCTTTATAATATATCAAACTGCAGACATCGTAATTAATTATTTAATCAATTTCCAGCACTTTTCTTGCACCTAAAAGCTGCTGGTAAGAGCACAATCGATATGCGGACTTAGATCATGGCTTAATGATTTCCGGATTTATTGGCATTCGTTAAAGATAAGCGCCGGGCATGTCTGCACAGATTGATCTGTCTAAATGACCATAGATTTTATGAATCGCCTGTCCTTTAGTATCAAATAAGTGATCGTTACCAATTTTCTTAATAAAGCATGATTTTGCTGCAAACTCATAGACAGAAGATTTTAAGCCTACAAAATACAAACCGCCGCTGTTCTGTTTCAACCGGTTGTTTTCAGATACCAATGCTTCAGCGCCCGCTAAATCAATAAAATTGATACCCGACGCCACGATTAAAATATTATAGATTCTTTCACTGTCCGCGATTTTTGAAATACGCTTTTGAATGTGATTAATTGAACCAAAATAGATAGGCATATCGATTCTAATAAACTTTACCGGTTATGTTATATGACAGGTTATATGGAGCACTTATTTAAACGGTCAGATCAGGTTTTAGTTATTACACCTTAGGGCCCGGCGCCCGCGTTGCGACGCAAGTACTCCCGGGCGCAACGAAATAAAACATGAGTCTATTACCCGTAACAATCTTTACCTTCTTACAGGCATAAATCACTACTGGTTGGCATGGCGCAACTACAGTGTTGTTTTAGATCCCTTTTATAATCACAAACTGCTATCTAATACTCGAAATTCAACTCTTCGGTTTTGTGCTCGACCTTCCGCCGTCTGATTGCTTGCCCGTGGCTGGGTTTCGCCATAACCTACAGCTGTCAGTCGACCTTCTGAAACACCTTTCACCGCCAGATAGTCGACAACACTTCGAGCTCTTTCCCTGGATAGCGCAAGATTTTTATCTTTTTTACCAACATTATCAGTGTGAGCCTGAACTTCTATCTTTAACAATGGATAAGTAGCCAATGTTTCAGCTACCGTATCTAAAGTCTGTTTCGTCTCATTGGTCAATTGATCTGAGCCTGTTTCAAATTGAATTGATTCAATCTGACCTTTAAATATATAACAGCCTTTTTCATCTACAATAGCTCCCGTCTTAGAAGCCGGGCACTGATCTTTATCGTCAGTGACGCCATCGAGGTCAGAATCTAGAACGGGGAGCACTGCCACTATAGCGACTTCTTTAGGTTCCGGTATTGCTTCTTTTGGTACAGCCTGTTCTACAATGGCTTTTTCTTTAACTGTTTTCGATTTGCGGCCAAAATATTTCACAATGTTGAATGACAAAAAAGAGGCATCTTCATCATACGTTTCCAGCTCTGCTCGTAGCACCAGAGACTCAATTAAAGGATATTCAATACCCGCACCATAAAACAACTGCGTTGAGTTAATTTTCTTAAATGGAATATTAGAGGTGTTATTTATTGATGCTAGACCAGCTTTTGCAAACAGTACGAGTTCTTTGCCATAGAGCTCATAATCAAACAAATTATATCGTCCACTCAAACCGATAGTCTGATACTCGATCTCGCCGAATGTGGCCATTTTTGCCTTGCCTAAATCGTTATAACCCAGTTCCAGAAACCAGTCTTCTATTACTTCATAACCCGCAAAAATTTTAAATCCAGTATCGGTATCGTCCGCCACAGTAAATATTGTGCCACTGGTATCAGGTTCAAGTTGAGACTGGCCAATACCCGCACCGGCATACCAGCTTAATTCTTTTGCACCTTCAATTGCATTGACTGACGTTGCTATTGAAGTAATGAATAGCATTGATGTTACAAGCGCAACACTTTTGACCTTACGTAACAATCTGAGCAATGGAACCATTAATAATATTAGTGGATTAAAAGCGCCTATCCCTTTTAAACCCGTGTTAACTTCTTCCAGACTACTACTGACAACAGCTGTGTTCGCATCAGCATAGTCAGGTATACCATCACCATCGGAATCCGCACAATCAGGATATTCGGGGCACTCTACTTGATCGGGTATACCATCACCATCGCTGTCCCCACCTAATCCACTGCCTGATGTATTTCCATCATCGTTATCAAGAAAATCCGGTATGCCATCTGAATCTGCATCTGTAAATTGCGGATTATCATCAAAACCATCGCCATTGGCATCCGTACCACCAGTTTGATCAACATCAAATGCATCATCGATACCATCACCATCTGTATCAGTGCCACTTGCTCCTATTTCCGCACTGTCAGCTACACCATCTCCATCGCTATCGGTATCTAAAGAATCGGGCACACCATCGCCATCTGTATCCGTTGTCGGGCTTTCAAATACATCCGGCACGTTATCACCATCAGCATCAGCAATTAATGCTCCCTGTGCATTTATAGTTACAGTTACGGTTTGCACTATGGGATTTAAGCCATCCGTTACTGTTACCTGCACGACGTAGCTGTTATTGGCGTCACTGTCTGCAGGTAACCCGTAATCTGGTACGTCATTAAAACTAAGCACCCCTGATGGCGTGATATTAAATTTGCTAATATCTGCGCCACCAGTCAATGCAAACGTCACAGCGGCTGATTCAGGATCTTCTGCAGTAATGGTTCCTGCAGCCGTGCTACCTTCAATCAAGTTAAAAGTTGAAGCACTGGTAAATGCCGGCGCTTCATCAACGTCCTGTACGCTGACAGTAATGGTTTGTACCGGGAAATTAGCGCCGTCAGTTACTGAGACCTGCACGATGTAGCTGTTATCAGCATCACTGTCAGCTGGCAATTCAAAATCTGCTGGCGCAGTAAAACTCAGCACACCTGAAGGCGTGATACTGAATGCACTAACATCTGCACCGCCGGTTAATGAAAAGGTCAATGCACCTAAATCAGGATCTGCTGCAGTTACAGTGCCTATTGCGGTATCGCCTTCATTCAATGTAAAGGCTGACAAACTGGTAAACACGGGAGCTTCGTCGGAAAGATTCTGCACTGTAACAGTAATAGCCTGTACAACAGGATTGAAACCATCCGTCACAGTAACCTGCACCTGGTAGCTATTATCACCACCATTATCTGTAGGCAACTCAAAGTCGGGTGTTGCGTTAAAGCTAAGCACGCCTGAAGGCGTGATAGTAAATTCGCTAATATCGACACCGCCGCTTAACGAAAAGGTCAAAGCATCTAATTCAGAATCTTGTGCAGTAATAGTGCCTACGGCTGGATTACCTTCATTAGGTGTGAAGGTCGATACACTGGTAAATACAGGCGCCACATCATTTAGATTTTGCACCGTAACAGTAATTGTTTGCGTATCTGTCACGCCACCCGCTTCTGCGGTAATGGTAACCTCATAAGTATTATTGCCATCACTATCTGCTGGAGTTTCAAAGTCAGGCAAACTGTTAAAAATCAGATCGCCTGTACTACTGTTAATAGAAAAAGCAGCCTGATCTGAGCCACCAACTTTACTGTATACAATAGTCGATGTTATATCATCCTGAGCCACTACCGTAGTTACACTGGCTGTATTTTCGTCAACATCAATAGCTGCCGTCGCACCACCGCCATTGCTGGTAATAACCACCACATTATCATTCTCATCAGTAACTGTGATGCTCATGGTTTTTATATCATTGACCTGGCCATCGGTAATTCTTACATCGACCACATAAATATTATTAGTGTCAGCATCTTCTGCTATCTCTGCATCAGGTGCTGTAATAAAGCTTAATACGCCGGTAGAAGGATCAATACTAAACAAAGTTCTATCGTCACCGCTAACAATAGAGAAACTTGTAGGCGAGAGTACTACCGCGGAAGTGACTGTGGCTGCTGTTGTCTGGTTTTCTGCTGCATTAGCCGCACCGGTTGACGTGATGCTAAAGAAAACCGTTGCAGGCGAAGCGGCTGTTACTGGATTAACGCCATCATCTGCAGAAATACTATACGCTGGTAGAGAGTTGATAGCAGTATGCACAAATTGAATCTGACCATTGTTTACCTGTTCCTGGGTAAAACTGGTTATGGCAGCGCCTGGACTGGTTATCAGCTCAAATCGACCATTGGCGAGACCAGTCACATTTAATGTAATAGCTGACGCGTCTGTATCAGGGTCTACATAACTCAATTGGCTAGAAGTTAATATTAACGAACCGCCATTCTGGATAGTAATTCTATTACTGGCTTCAAGCGGACCGCCTGATATAGGCGCACTGGGATGATCCTGCACATCGACATCAAGCCGGTAAGAGTTACTATTTGCATCGCCGTCTGCAATAAACAAAGTTAGACCGCGTATGCTTACGTCTCTCAATAAGAACGTATCGGTGTAATTTAAACTACGCACCAATGACTGAACAGCTGCGAGCGTAGCATTGGGCGTTGTGAACTGAATTTGCAGTGCCGTGCCCACACCATTCTCGATACTATTAATTTCACCTATTTTATTACCTTCATAAAAAACTTCTGAGCCCGTAACGCGGATTTCTCCAGCACCATCACCCACTGAGCTGATGCCTAATATCTCGAACTCGCTGTCGACAAAAATCACCTGCAATTTCAATGAGCCACCATTCAGGTCGGTACTGTCTGTGTCGGTTAAAACAGCATCTACTCCAGCATCAACTAATAATGATGTAGTCGCAGAATATGTTACGGTATCCCCTTCGATATTGGCCAATTGCGGCGCATTCGCGTCAACCACAATAAATGTTAATGCCAGGTAACTATTGGTTGTTAATCCACTGGAATCAACAATTTCGATGGTCACCGGGTATGTGCCGGGATCCAGACCTGAACCACTGCCCCCGGGGGTGAATTCATAATTACTTTCAGTGGGCTCGGTTAATGTGCCGCTTAAGTCACCCAGGCTGGCTGAAGTAATGGTTGATGTAGCACTTGTTACGCCAAAACTAAACGTATCGCCTTTATTCACTACGATGGTATTAGAGGTTGGAATTCCGCCCGTGGTGGTAAACTGCACGCCAGCTTTATTCTGAATATCAAGAATAAAATCAGCACCACTTTTTGACTTAACCGCGCCGGTGGAATCGATATCTTCAGCAATAACACCTACGCTATACAATCCGGGCGTTACCGTGCCTGATCCTGCCCAGGTTACGATTCCTGTATTTGCATTAATGGTAAAACCTGCTGGATTGCTGCCACCGCCCATTTCTGAGCTGTTTGCCAGACGGAAACGTATCTGATCGGCATTGGGATCTGCTGTATTTACATTGAAGACAAAATCACTCAGGACTGTTGTCCCATCCCCTTGAAATTGCGGGATATCATATAGAATAGGTAGATCAATTTTTGATGCCAGATTATCGTCTTTTAGAAAGATGACTGCCTGTATATTCCAGCTTCCATTCGCATTGTTCTGCAAATTACCAATTCGAGCACCACTTGCATAGCTCACTAAATATTGGGTATTAAGGTCAAGATCTTTTACCTGGAACTCAGTGGTTTTGAGGTCATAAGCGCCTCCAATATTTATAATCGACTCACTTATCTGTGTAACAGTACCGGCACTTGGCGTGATATTTAAATTTATAGGACTAGTGAAAGAACCCCATGCTGTTACAACACGAATTGTAGCATCATTTCTTTGTCCATCTGCATCGAGTTCTACATCCTGCCATGTGATCGAACCGCCACGAAAATGACTTGCACCGGCAGAAAACGAAATACCGAAAAAAAGCAGCAACCACAAAAACAGATTTACATGACGCGATAAAGATAGACTCATTTAATTCCCCAGCTAATCTCTTTGGTAAAAAACACAATTGATATTATTAATTTAGATACAACTTATAGGCATACTGTAGTCTGAAAATAGGATATTTCCATAAAAATTTTTAAATCTGATGATGGAACAGCTAATGATTGTTCGCGGATCATTTATTGAACGACTACAGACTTATCAAAATTGAAAAGTAACTAACTGTAAGTTGTAATATATATTTTTTCGTGAAAAACAATTGAAGCCGTTAAGCTGTATAGAGTATTTATCTCAGAAGGTCTGAAGTCAGGAAACAATCCTGGAGAGAACAAATCAAGCAGATTATTTTGTGCGATGAAGTCTTTGTTGAAAAGATACAATGATAGAGATGCAGCACTATTCAAAGATTATGAAAGTAATGCTTAACAGTATGAAGATTATAGGTAATTATTTCATTACATTATTCCAGGGCTAGCCTGATCATAAAGACAAAGAAAGAGAACCGACCGTCTTTATTCAGTTTATTACTTTGTCTCTCCTCGGCAAAACAGTTTTAAACTCATTTATTTTTTTGCGGCAGATTCTTTTTATCAAACTGATACTTTAAATTAAGTTGCCAATCACCTGGATATGGATTCGCCTTGTTTTGCTCCCACGTAAAACAGCAGGGGCCAGCCGTTTCTGCAGTAATATTCCCAGAATATTCAGCGACATCCAAACCTTCAATAATATTTTCTGATATATGCTTGCCGTCCTTTTTAACGTGATTATGAGCGCCAAACTTAGTTTTATATGGGCCATCAAACTGATAACTAACGCTTTGCCCGGCAGCCATGGAAAAACAATGCTCAACAGGCCAGTTATCATTTTTTTTAACATCCAGTGTAATAGACTGCTGCCCCGACTCTGCGTTACTAGTTGTAGCCAATGCAAAAATTAAGATGCCTAACACGATATTACAACAGCTGATATTTTTTACAGCAGGAAGAGATTTCACCATAATTCCTTATCACTATTATTTTAAGTGCCGGAAGAGTAAATGTCTTTTTACCAAATGTCCAGCCAAACATCACTACAGACAAATCCGCCCTTCCCTACATGCTTGCTACTACCAACTTAGCCCATCTATGTTTACTCAGAAAACTTGAATACTTTCATTATCAATAGCGATTATCTGTCATGATATCTAATTCACTTCGATCTTCTATGACAAACATCTTATAAATTATGATCTTATTTTAAAAGACCAGGTAAAGTAAAACGTGGCAACTTCGTTATTGTTAACGTCCCTGCCCACTGTTTTAACGGTAACCGCTGCCGTATCATCCGGCTGTTTTAGCTGATTTACCGCACTGCAAATCTTGTCATAGTCCAGACACGAAAAAGTAATTGTAGACTGCGCTTTTTTTACAAATTCTGCTTGCAGGTCAACAATGATCATTGCGACATTTGTTTCCATACCTTTTAACGCCATTAAAACTGGCGCAGCGGTAGATAACTCTGCCGCCATGCTTTGCACCGCAAAATACATGGAATTGAACGGGTTTTTATTACTCCAGCGAAAGGGAGCCTCGGTGATTGATTGTTCTTCATCGAGATGTACCAGCCTAACTCCACTAAACAAAGCCATCGGCAGACATTTAAAATAATAGAGTCTTTGTTTAAATGGAGATAAAAAGTCACCCCTGAACTTTATTTGTTTATCAGATAACATCGAGAATGCTTTACTGCTGATAACCAGCCAAAACTTTTTTACCGAAAAGATCACAAATAAACATAATTAAAATAAAATTATTCGATTAAGCTGCGTTCTTCTCGGAAAAAAATAAATTTCATTTAAGGCGCAGACAAACTAATCTCTTCACCTGCCTGTTCGCCTGATAAGCGTGACAGCATACTATACAGCTCTTCTTTATCACCGCTATCGCACAACCACTGTTTTGCATCTACGTCGTAATCAAAATGAAAACCGCCAGCTTTAGCTGCCATCCATAATTGATTCATTGCGCCCTGTTTACTAAAAATGATTTTACTGCCATCGGTAAACTCCAGCGTTAATACACCGCCAATTTCATCGTAGTCAATGTCAGCACCGCTATTATCAACCGCATCCTGAATATCATCGATGGTTTGTTCGGCAACTTCCCGGAATTCTGATTCGTTCATTTTTTGACCTTAATAAGTAAAAGCTTTAACCACAGAGGCACAGAGACACTGAGAAAAGCATTATTTTGTTTGTAGCGCCGCAGGCGCAATAACTAAAAACCTCTGTGACTCCGTGCCTCTGTGGTTCAATCTTTTTATTACTTCATCTTACTGCGAATAAGCTCGTTGACCTGTGCAGGATTGGCCTTGCCTTTGGACATTTTCATTACCTGGCCGACAAAGAAGCCCATCATTTTATCTTTACCGCTTTTCAGTTCTTCAAACTGCGATGGATTGTTTGCAATCACTTCATCAACAAAGGCTTCTATCGCAGAGCTATCGGTTATCTGTTTCAGACCTTTGCTTTCGATAAGCTCATCGGCACTGCCTTCTCCATTCCACATGGCGTCTAAAACATCTTTGGCTATTTTTCCGGAAATAGTATTGTCTTTTATGCGGGTTAATAATAAAGCAAAAGCATCCGCATCAACTGCTGCGTGTTCAATTTCAATCTCTTCACGATTTAATCGTGCAGATAACTCACCGGTAATCCAGTTAGCCGATAACTTTGCATCACCGGTTATTTCTGCAACCCGGTCAAAATAGCTTGATAAAGCTAACGATGAAGTAATCACGCCCGCATCATAAACTGACAAACCCAATTCATCCATGTAGCGCTGCTGTTTCTGCTCAGGCAATTCCGGCAGTTCACCGCGTACCTGCTGCCGGTACTCTTCAGTAATCATAACCGGCAGTAAATCGGGGTCCGGGAAATAGCGGTAATCATTGGCCTCTTCTTTACTGCGCATAGAACGCGTTTCATTTTTATCTGCATCATATAAACGCGTTTCCTGCACCACTTTACCGCCGTCTTCAATGACATCAATTTGACGCTGTACTTCAATATTGATTGCCCGTTCAACGAATTTGAATGAATTAATATTTTTTAATTCTGCACGCGTGCCATATTCTTTCTGACCTGCTGGACGAACAGACACGTTAGCATCACAACGAAACGAGCCTTCCTGCATGTTGCCGTCGCAAATACCAATGTATTGCACCAGGGTATGAATTTTTTTCATATAGGCAACGGCTTCTTTGGCACTGCGCATATCCGGCTCAGAAACAATCTCCAGCAATGGTGTACCGGCACGGTTTAAATCGATACCTGTCATACCGGCGTAATCTTTGTGCAGTGATTTGCCGGCGTCTTCTTCAAGATGCGCGCGCGTGATACCAATGGTTTTTGTTTCGCCATTTTCCAGCTCAATATTGATTTTCCCTTTACCCACGACAGGCAAATCAAATTGTGAAATTTGATAACCCTTGGGCAAATCCGGGTAAAAATAATTTTTACGTGAAAACACGGAACGGTCAGCCACTTCGGCATCTATCGCCATGCCAAACTTGACCGCCATATGTACCGCTTCCTTATTTAGAACCGGCAATACGCCAGGCAATGCGATATCCACTACACTGGTTTGCGTGTTTGGTTCTGCACCATAGGCGGTGCTGGCACCAGAGAATATTTTTGATCTGGTTGCTAACTGGGCGTGTATTTCAAGCCCGATGACGACTTCCCAGTTCCCGGTTTCAATGCTCATTACTTAAATTCCTCTGGCATTTGCTTGTGCCAGTCAGTCTGCTGCTGGTACTGATGAGCCACGTTGAGCAGTTTCGCTTCTTCAAAGTAGTTACCTATAATCTGCATACCCACTGGCATGCTTTCACCTGAGCTGGTATTGGCAAAACCCACCGGTATCGACATCGCCGGTATGCCCGCAAGGTTGACGGCAATGGTGTAAATATCAGACAGATACATTGAAATTGGATCATCGGTTTTTTCACCGATATTGAACGCGGTTTCCGGTGTTGCCGGCGCCACGATGACATCCACCTTTTCGAAAGCTTTTTTGAAATCATCACTGATTAAGTGACGCAACTGCTGCGCTTTTAAATAATAGGCATCGTAATAACCCGACGACAGGGCATAGGCGCCGACCATAATACGACGCTGCACTTCCGCACCAAACGCTTCGCCACGCGAGCGGGTATATAAATCATTGAGGTCTTTCGGGTTTTCACAGCGGTAGCCATAACGCACGCCGTCAAAACGTGACAGGTTAGCCGAACATTCTGCCGGCGCGACCACATAATAAGCAGGCACAGACAAGCTGCTGTTTGGTAATTCAATGTCGATGAGTTCAGCACCCATGGTTTTGTATTGCTGCAGCGCGGCTTTAATCGCCGCCTCAACGCCGGCATCCATACCGCCATCCTGATGCGCAAAATATTCTTTAGGCAAACCAATACGCAACCCCGTTAGCGGTTTATCGAGGCTCGCAGAATAATCCGGCACCTCTTTTTCAATACTGGTTGAATCTTTTTCATCAAAACCGGCCATGGCATTTAACAACAGGGCACAGTCGCTCGCGCTCTGTCCCATCGGACCTGCCTGGTCGAGACTGGAGGCAAAAGCGATCATGCCAAAACGGGAAACACGGCCATAAGTCGGTTTTAAACCGGTAATGCCGCAAAATGCAGCCGGTTGGCGAATAGAACCGCCGGTATCCGTGCCCGTTGCCGCCGGCGCCAGCCGTGCACTTACAGCGGCCGCTGAGCCACCGGATGAGCCACCGGGCACCGCTTTTAAATTCCACGGATTTTTTACCGCACCGTAAAAGCTGGTTTCATTTGATGAACCCATGGCAAATTCGTCCATGTTTGTTTTGCCTAACATCACCACGCCGGCGTCACGCATGTTTTTTACAACAGTTGCATCATAAGGCGAAATAAAATTATCCAGCATTTTTGATGCGCAGCTGGTTTTCACGCCTTCGGTGCAAAAAATATCTTTATGCGCAATCGGAACACCGGTCAGGGCGGGTGCATTACCGGCCTTCAATTTTTCATCAGACTGTTTCGCCTGCGCCAGCGCCTGTTCTTCACAAACAGTAATAAAACTGTTTAATTTATCATCGCTATTTTTTATGCGATCGAGAAAGTACTGGGTTAATTCCACACTGCTCACTTCTCCTGCCTGTAACATGGCAGAGAGTTCAGTGACTGTTTTGCTATGGTAGTTACTCATTAATGTTTCCTAAAAGCTCTCAATATTTATTCTTAAAGAGCGTTTTGCAAAATATCGGTTTTTGTCAGGGCGAGGTTCAGTTACTCAATAACTTTGGGCACAAGATACAGCCCGTCTTCTGTTGCCGGCGCAATCGCCATAAAGTCCTGACGACGGTTAACATCAGTCACTTCATCTTCACGCAGACGCTGTACCGCGTCGAATGGATGAGACATCGGTGTAACACCAGTCGTATCAACCGCATTCATTTGCGCGACCAGATCAAGAATATTCGATAAATTGGTGGCATAAGATTGAATATCAGCATCATCAACATTTAAACAAGCCAGCTTGGCTATTTTTTTAACTTCATCAACCTCGATTGACATGAAAAACTCCTGGGTATTTTGAGCGGCCCGTTATTCGGTCGGTTATGCGACGTTATAAACAGCTAATTATAACCTGCGACTTGTACCGAATTGCTTATTAAACGGGGGGAAAACACAGAGCGGGAAAATTAGCACATTCTGCACATTTGCTCTACTCATACAGCCCAGAAATACGCAGCAAAAACCCTAGATGTACCGTATTTCATTCATTTTTAATAATAATCCATCTATCTGCTCAATAAGCCTTGCCCAATAGCAGTGTGATTGCTACAGTACGCGCAATTTGATGCCGGATTCATGGCAATTTCGGTAAAAAACTCTATTATTTAGAGAATAACTATAACAATAAACAAGGGCTCTCATAAAATTCAGCTATCACTGTCAGAATTACTTGCCGGTTTTATCTTTATCAGGGACACCTTAAGAACACATAAAGGTCTGCACACACATGTTTTTGAATCGTTTCCGGGGAATGTTTTCCAACGATTTATCAATTGATCTTGGTACTGCCAATACATTGATATACGCTCGCGGTCGAGGCATTGTCCTCGATGAACCTTCAGTCGTCGCCATTCGTCAGGACCGTGGTCCTGGTGGCCCAAAAACCATTGAAGCATTTGGTAAATCAGCCAAGGGCATGCTTGGCCGTACCCCGCAAAATATTACCGCCATACGTCCCATGCGCGATGGTGTGATTGCTGATTTCAATATTACTGAAAAAATGCTGCAGCATTTCATTCGCCAGGTTCATGAAAGCAAAATTTTACGACCCAGCCCACGTGTACTGATTTGTGTCCCTTGCGGTGCAACCCAGGTTGAGCGTCGGGCCATTCGTGAATCAGCCGCTGGCGCCGGTGCGCGCAAAGTATTTTTAATTGATGAACCAATGGCAGCAGCGATTGGTGCCGGTATGCCCGTCGATGAACCCAAGGGTTCTATGGTACTGGATATCGGTGGCGGTACTTCTGAAGTTGCAGTCATTTCATTAAACGGCATCGTTTACTCTGCATCGGTACGCGTTGGCGGTGATAAATTTGATGAAGCTATTACCAACTATGTGCGCCGCAATTACGGTATTTTGATTGGTGAAGCCACCTCAGAAAGAATTAAACACGAAATCGGTACCGCTTATCCCGGTAAAGATTTATTAGAAATTGAAGTCAAGGGCCGTAACCTGTCTGAAGGTATTCCACGCAGCTTCTCGCTTAACAGCAATGAAATTCTTGAATCCCTGCAGGAGCCGCTGCACGGTATTGTCAGCGCAGTAAAAACCGCATTGGAACAAACCCCGCCAGAACTGGGCGCCGATGTTGCTGAACGCGGTATCGTATTAACCGGTGGCGGATCGTTATTACGCGGTCTGGACAGGCTTATTATGGAAGAGACCGGTCTGCCCGTGGTAATGGCTGAAGACCCTCTCACCTGTGTTGCACGTGGCGGCGGCCGTGTGCTTGAACTCATTGACGAACATGGAGGCGATTTCCTCGCCGTTGAGTAATAACATGCGCGGTGACCAATACTCCACTCACCATGCCTTCTATTTCCATAGACTCGATTTTCTTACTAATCGTTCAGCTTAAGCTGGCTTAATTACAGCGCACATGCAAACGCTATTTATTCGTGGTCCTTCCGTTACTTTCCGCATGGTAGTGCTCGTCATTGCCTCAATTGCGCTAATGACTGTTGATCATCGCTGGCAATCGCTGGAAATAGTTCGCAGCACGCTCTCCAGTGTTTTATATCCGCTGCAATATACGATTGACCTGCCCATCAGATTTTTTTACTGGGCCGACGAATCATTAAGCACTCATCAAACCCTGCTTGAAAAAAATCGCGAGTACCAGGCGCGCCACCTGGAAAACCGCGTGCAACTGCAAAAACTGGACATCCTGGAAAAAGAGAATAAGCGTTTACGCCTGCTATTGAGCGCAACCCCGAAAATCACTGAACGTTTACTCATCTCGGAAATCCTTAATGTTGATGTCGACCCCTACCGGCTACTGATTTTACTGAACAAGGGCAGCAGCAGTGATGTCTACCAGGGACAACCCATACTCGACGCACACGGTATCATGGGGCAAGTTGTGCATGTTGGCCTGTTATCGTCTACCGCAATGTTAATTACCGATGCCAGCCACGCCATACCCGTGCAAATCGACCGTACTGGATTACGTGCCAATGCATTTGGTGTCGGTAAAACCGACCAGCTTAATTTACGCCATTTACCACACAATGTTGACATACAGGTGGGTGATACATTAATCACCTCCGGTCTCGGCGGCACATTCCCGCCCAATTACCCCGTCGCTCGTATCACAAAAGTTGAACGCCCTGCGGGAGAACCGTTTGCCACGGTTGAAGCGGCTCCTCTTGCGCAACTGGATAAAACGCGCGAAGTCTTGCTGGTATGGCGAAATGAAGCCGTCAATAAAACAGAAAATTTTGCAGGCAACGAAAAACAGGCGGAGGAAAGCAGCACAAACAGTAAACCCTCTGACACATCCACGGAGAATGAAAGTTCAAGCGATGGGCTAAGCCAGGAAGAGCCATCAACACAGGATGAAGACAAGCGTGAATAAAACACTGCGCATAGGTTTAATTACCGTTATTGGCGCATTCATGCTTGCCATCATACCGCTACCTGGCTGGGCGGTTGAGTATAGGCCAGAGTGGATAACACTGGTATTGATTTACTGGGCAATGACGGTACCTTCAAGAGTCGGCGTAACCATCGCGTGGTTTTCCGGTTTATTACTGGATGTAAGCTACGGCACATTAATGGGACAGCATGCCCTTGGCATGGTACTGGTCATTTTTGTCATCCAGTTACAGCATCAACGCCTGCGCGTTGCCTCGCTGCTGCAACAGGCGATAGTGATTTTCTTCCTGTTATTAATAAAACAGCTGCTGACTCTCTGGGTTGATGGCATGTTAGGTCGCGCGCCAGACAGCTGGCTTTATTTCATGCCGACAATTACCAGCACACTGTTATGGCCCTGGACCTATTTAATCTTAAGAGATTTACAGAAAAAATTTGGCGCCAATAAACACTATCAATATTTTCATGACACAGTATTGAGTATCACTCGCGATGCTCAATACTTTTTTCTGTAAATCTCTTAAGATTAAATAGGTCCAGGCCATGACAGTATGCTGGTAATTGTCGGCATGAAATAAAGCCAGCTGTCTCGGCGCGCGACCTGACGTCCCATCAACCAGAGTCAGCAGCTGTTTATTAATAACAGGAAGAAAATCACTATCGCCTGTTGCAGCAGCGAGGCGACGCGCAGGCGTTGATGCTGTAACTGGATGACAAAATGACCTACATGCCAAGAGGCATGTCCCGTAATCTGCCGTCGCTTACATCCATAATAAACCGGAAAACCGCGCGATGGTTACGCCGACTCTTGAAGGTACCGTCATTGCCCAGTAAATCAATTCCCGTGTTATCCACTCTGGCCTATACTCAACCGCCCAGCAGGTAGCGGTATGATGGTAAGCATGAATACGCCAATAACCGTAATTAAACCTATGCGCAGTGTTTTATTCACGCTTGTCTTTGTCCTGTGTTGATGGCTCTTCCTGGCTTACCCATCGCTTGAACTTTCATTCTCCGTCGATGTGGGAGAGGGGTTACTGTTTGTGCTGCTTTCCTCCGCCTGTTTTTCGTTGCCTGCAAAGTTTTCTGTTTTATTGACAGCTTCATTTCACCATACCACAAGACTTCGCGCGTTTTATCCAGTTCCGCAAGAGGAGCCACTTCAACCGTGACAAACGTTCCTCCGCAGGGCGTTCAACTTTTGTGATACGAGAGACGGGGGAATTCGGCGGGAATGTGGACCAATACGGAGGTGATTCATCCTCCACCCACCTGTCATGTCGACATTGTGGTAAATGGCGTAAATTAAGCTCGTCGGATTTACCGACACCAAATGCATTCGCCGTAATCCGTACGGTCGATTTGCACCGTCCGGCGTGGCTGACATCGGTAATTAACATTGCGGTAGACGATAACGGCCAACATGCACAACTTGCCCCATAATACCGTGTGCGTCGTATGGGTTGTCCCTGGTAAACATCACTGCTGCTGCCTTTGTTAAGTAGAATTAATAGCCGGTAGGGGTCGACATCAACATTAAGGATTTCAGAGATGAGTAAACGTTCAGTGATTTTCGGGGTTGCGCTCAATAGCAGGCGTAAACACTTGTTCTCTTTTTCCAGGATGTCCAGTTTTTGCAGTTGCACGCGGTTTTCCAGGTGGCGCGCCTGGTACTCGCGATTTTTTTCAAGCAGGGTTTGATGAGTGCTTAATGATTCGTCGGCCCAGTAAAAAAATCTGATGGGCAGGTCAATCGTATATTGCAGCGGATATAAAACACTGGAGAGCGTGCTGCGAACTATTTCCAGCGATTGCCAGCGATGATCGACAGTCATTAGCGCAATTGAGGCAATGACGAGCACTACCATGCGGAAAGTAACGGAAGGACCACGAATAAATAGCGTTTGCATGTGCGCTGTAATTAAGCCAGGTTAACTGAACGATTAGTAAGAAAATCGAGTCTATGGAAATAGAAGGCATGGTGAGTGGAGTATTGGTCACCGCGCATGTTATTACTCAACGGCGAGGAAATCGCCTCCATGTTCGTCAATGAGTTCAAGCACACGACCGCCGCCACGTGCAACACAGGTGAGAGGATCTTCAGCCATAACCACGGGCAGACCGGTCTCTTCCATAATAAGCCTGTCCAGACCGCGTAATAACGATCCGCCACCGGTTAATACGATACCGCGTTCGGCAACATCGGCGCCAAGTTCTGGCGGGGTTTGTTCCAATGCGGTTTTTACCGCGCTGACAATACCGTGCAGCGGCTCCTGCAGGGATTCAAGAATTTCATTGCTGTTAAGCGAGAAGCTGCGTGGAATACCTTCAGACAGGTTACGGCCTTTGACTTCAATTTCTAATAAATCTTTACCGGGATAAGCGGTACCGATTTCGTGTTTAATTCTTTCTGAGGTGGCTTCACCAATTAAAATACCGTAATTGCGGCGTACATAATTGGTAATTGCTTCATCAAATTTATCGCCGCCGACACGAACCGATGCAGAGTAAACGATACCGTTTAATGAAATAACCGCCACTTCAGAAGTGCCGCCACCGATATCCAGTACCATAGAACCACTGGGTTCATCGACGGGCATGCCCGCGCCTATGGCTGCAGCCATGGGCTCGTCAATTAAATAAACTTTGCGCGCACCGGCACCAGCGGCCGATTCGCGAATGGCGCGACGTTCAACCTGGGTTGCTCCGCAGGGTACACAAATCAGTACGCGTGGGCTGGGGCGTAAAATTTTGCTTTCATGAACCTGGCGAATGAAATGCTGCAGCATTTTTTCGGTAATATTGAAGTCAGCAATTACACCATCACGCATTGGACGAATAGCAGTAATATTTTGCGGGGTACGACCCAGCATGCCCTTGGCATCTTTACCGAATGCTTCAATGGTTTTGGGGCCACCGGGACCACGGTCCTGACGAATAGCAACAACGGAGGGTTCATCGAGAACTATGCCTCGACCGCGAGCGTATATCAATGTATTGGCAGTACCAAGATCAATTGATAAATCGTTGGAAAACATTCCCCGGAAACGATTCAAAAACATATGTGTGTAGACCTTCTTAGTGTTCTTAAGGTGTTCCCGATAATGGATAAAGCTGGCAAATATATATGACAGTTATAGCCGCGATTTCCGAGAGCCCTTGTGTATAGTTATAGTTATTCTCTGAATATAGAGTTTTTTGCCGAAATTACCATGAATCCGGCATCAAATTGCGCGTACTGTAGCAATCAGGCTGCTATTGGGCAAGGTTTATCGGGCAGATAGATGGATTATTATCAAAAATGAATGACATATAGTCTATCCAGTTATTTTGTGCCGCATTTTCTGGGGTGATTAAGTAGAGCAAATGGCCGAAATGTGCTAATTTCCCGCTCTGTATTTACCCCGCTTAAAAAGCAATTCGTTACATGTGGCAGGTTACGGCATACTGTTCAAAAAGGTTGTGCAAAATCAGTCATTCAAAACACCAGGAGTTTTCATGTCAATCGAGATTGATGAAGTTAAAAAAATAGCCAAACTGGCCTGTTTAAATATCGATAAGGCTGATCTGCAGCCTTACGCCACCAATTTATCGAATATCCTCGACCTGGTCGCACAAATGAATGCCGTGGATACTACCGGTGTTACGCCGATGTCTCACCCGTTTGACGCCGTTCAACGCCTGCGGGAAGACAAAGTAACGGATTTGAATCGACGTGACGATTTTATGGCGATTGCGCCGAGCACTGAAGACGGTCTGTACCTGGTTCCCAAAGTCATAGAATAAGATCGCGATTACCTGAAGAAAACCGATATTTTGCAAAACGCTCTGTATGAAAATATTTATTGAGAGCTTTTAGGAAACATAAATGAGTCATTATCACACCAAAACAGTCACTGAGCTTGCTGCCATGTTACAGGCAGGAGATGTTAGCAGTGTTGAGCTAACCCGCTACTTTCTCGATCGCATAAAAAACAGTGATGAAAAATTAAACAGTTTTATTACTGTCTGTGAAGACCAGGCCATGGCACAGGCGAAAGCCGCTGACGAAAAATTAAAGGCCGGAAATGCACCTGCACTGACCGGTGTCCCTATTGCGCATAAAGATATTTTTTGTACCGATGGGGTGAAAACCAGCTGTGCATCAAAAATGCTGGATAACTTTATATCTCCCTATGATGCAACCGTTGTAAAAAACATGCGTGATGCGGGCGTGGTAATGTTGGGTAAAACCAACATGGATGAATTTGCCATGGGCTCGTCAAACGAAACCAGCTATTACGGTGCAGTAAAAAATCCGTGGAATTTGAAGGCAGTACCTGGTGGTTCATCCGGTGGTTCAGCGGCAGCTGTCAGTGCACGTATAGCGCCGGCGGCAACCGGTACTGATACCGGCGGTTCCATTCGCCAGCCGGCTGCTTTTTGTGGTATCACCGGTTTAAAACCGACTTATGGCCGTGTTTCGCGTTTTGGTATGATAGCGTTTGCCTCCAGTCTCGATCAGGCCGGTCCGATGGGGCAGAGTGCAAGTGATTGTGCACTGTTGCTGAATGCGATGGCCGGTTTTGATGAAAAAGATTCAACCAGTATTGAAAAAGAGGTGCCTGATTATTCGGCGAGTTGATAAACCGCTGAAGGGTTTACGCATTGGTTTGCCAAAAGAATATTTTGCGCATAAAGACGGTGGTATGGATGCAGACGTTGAAGCGGCGATTCAAGCCGCGCTTGAAGCAATACAAAGCAATGGGTGCGGAACTGGTTGAAATTGAATTACCGAACAGTAACTTATCCGTGCCGGTTTATTATGTAGTTGCGCCGGCAGAATGTTCAGCCAACCTGTCACGTTTTGATGGTGTGCGTTATGGTTATCGTTGTGAAGAGCCTAAAGATCTAAATGATTTATACACACGCTCACGCGGTGAAGGTTTTGGTTCAGAAGTTCAGCGCCGTATCATGATCGGTGCCTATGCGTTGTCGTCAGGTTATTACGATGCCTATTATTTAAAAGCACAGCAGTTGCGTCATTTAATCAGTGATGACTTTAAAAAAGCGTTTGAAAAAGTGGATGTCATCATGGCGCCGGCCACACCGGAAACTGCTTTTAACATCGGTGAAAAAACCGATGATCCTATTTCAATGTATCTATCAGATATTTTTACCATTGCGGTCAATCTTGCGGGCATACCGGCGATGTCGATTCCGGTTGGTTTTGCCAACTCCAGTCATGAAACATGCCAGTCGGTATGCAAATCATGGGAAACTATTTTGAAGAAGCGAAATTGCTCAATGTTGCCCATCAGTATCAGCAGCAAACCGACTGGCACAAACAAATGCCAGAGGAGTTCAAGTAATGAGATTGAATTCGGCAACTGGGAAGTAGTCATCGGGCTTGAAATACATGCCCAGTTGGCAACCAAATCTAAAATATTTTCCGGTGCCAGCACCGCTTATGGTGCAGAACCAAACACGCAAACCAGTGTAGTGGATATCGCCTTGCCTGGCGTATTGCCCGTGCTGAATAAAGAAGCGGTACACATGGCGGTCAAGTTTGGTATGGCGATTGATGCCGAAGTGGCTGATCGTTCCGTGTTTGCACGTAAAAATTATTTTTATCCGGATTTACCCAAAGGTTATCAAATTTCACAATTTGATTTGCCGATCGTGGGTAAAGGGAAAATCAATATTGAACTGGAAAATGGCGAAACAAAAACCATTGGTGTCACGCGTGCGCATCTTGAAGAAGATGCCGGCAAATCACTGCACAAAGATTACGCCGGCATGACAGGTATCGATTTAAACCGTGCCGGTACACCATTGCTGGAGATTGTTTCTGAGCCGGATATGCGCAGTGCCAAAGAAGCCGTTGCCTATATGAAAAAAATTCATACCCTGGTGCAATACATTGGTATATGCGATGGCAACATGCAGGAAGGCTCGTTTCGTTGTGATGCTAACGTATCTGTTCGTCCAGCAGGTCAGGAAGAATATGGCACGCGTGCAGAATTGAAAAATATTAATTCATTCAAATTCGTTGAACGGGCAATCAATATTGAAGTACAGCGTCAAATTGATGTCATTGAAGACGGCGGTGAAGTGGTGCAGGAAACGCGTTTATATGATGCAGATAAAAATGAAACGCGTTCTATGCGCAGTAAAGAAGAGGCCAATGATTACCGCTATTTCCCGGACCCCGATTTACTGCCGGTTATGATTACTGAAGAGTACCGGCAGCAGGTACGCGGTGAACTGCCGGAATTGCCTGAGCAGAAGCAGCAGCGCTACATGGATGAATTGGGTTTGTCCGTTTATGATGCGGGCGTGATTACTTCATCGTTAGCTTTATCAAGCTATTTTGACCGGGTTGCAGAAATAACCGGTGATGCAAAGTTATCGGCTAACTGGATTACCGGTGAGTTATCTGCACGATTAAATCGTGAAGAGATTGAAATTGAACACGCAGCAGTTGATGCGGATGCTTTTGCTTTATTATTAACCCGCATAAAAGACAATACTATTTCCGGAAAAATCGCCAAAGATGTTTTAGACGCCATGTGGAATGGAGAAGGCAGTGCCGATGAGCTTATCGAAAGCAAAGGCCTGAAACAGATAACCGATAGCTCTGCGATAGAAGCCTTTGTTGATGAAGTGATTGCAAACAATCCATCGCAGTTTGAAGAACTGAAAAGCGGTAAAGATAAAATGATGGGCTTCTTTGTCGGCCAGGTAATGAAAATGTCCAAAGGCAAGGCCAACCCTGCACAGGTCAACGAGCTTATTCGCAGTAAAATGAAGTAATAAAGATTGAGCCACAGATTAGGGCAGGACGCCCGTAAGTACGATTCCAAGGATGGAATCGGTAGAGTCGAGTCGGGAACAGAGACCGAGAACAATGCAGGAGCGATTGTCGAGGCACGGAGTCACAGAGGTTTTTAGTAGTTGCGCCTACAGCGCTATAAACAAAATAATGCTTTTCTCAGTGTCTCTGTGCCTCTGTGGTTAAAGCTTTTACTTATTAAGGTCAAAAAATGAACGAATCAGAATTCCGGGAAGTTGCCGAACAAACCATCGATGATATTCAGGATGCGGTTGATAATAGCGGTGCTGACATTGACTACGATGAAATTGGCGGTGTATTAACGCTGGAGTTTACCGATGGCAGTAAAATCATTTTTAGTAAACAGGGCGCAATGAATCAATTATGGATGGCAGCTAAAGCTGGCGGTTTTCATTTTGATTACGACGAAGATGCAAAACAGTGGTTGTGCGATAGCGGTGATAAAGAAGAGCTGTATAGTATGCTGTCACGCTTATCAGGCGAACAGGCAGGTGAAGAGATTAGTTTGTCTGCGCCTTAAATGAAATTTATTTTTTTCCGAGAAGAACGCAGCTTAATCGAATGATTTTATTTTAATTATGTTTATTTGTGATCTTTTCGGTAAAAAAGTTTTGGCTGGTTATCAGCAGTAAAGCATTCTCGATGTTATCTGATAAACAAATAAAGTTCAGGGGTGACTTTTTATCTCCATTTAAACAAAGACTCTATTATTTTAAAAGTTTGCCGATGGCTTTGTTTAGTGGAGTTAGGCTGGTACATCTCGATGAAGAACAATCAATCACCGAGGCTCCCTTTCGCTGGAGTAATAAAAACCCGTTCAATTCCATGTATTTTGCGGTGCAAAGCATGGCGGCAGAGTTATCTACCGCTGCGCCAGTTTTAATGGCGTTAAAAGGTATGGAAACAAATGTCGCAATGATCATTGTTGACCTGCAAGCAGAATTTGTAAAAAAAGCGCAGTCTACAATTACTTTTTCGTGTCTGGACTATGACAAGATTTGCAGTGCGGTAAATCAGCTAAAACAGCCGGATGATACGGCAGCGGTTACCGTTAAAACAGTGGGCAGGGACGTTAACAATAACGAAGTTGCCACGTTTTACTTTACCTGGTCTTTTAAAATAAGATCATAATTTATAAGATGTTTGTCATAGAAGATCGAAGTGAATTAGATATCATGGCAGATAATCGCTATTGATAATGAAAGTATTCAAGTTTTCTGAGTAAACATAGATGGGCTAAGTTGGTAGTAGCAAGCATGTAGGGAAGGGCGGATTTGTCTGTAGTGATGTTTGGCTGGACATTTGGTAAAAAGACATTTACTCTTCCGGCACTTAAAATAATAGTGATAAGGAATTATGGTGAAATCTCTTCCTGCTGTAAAAAATATCAGCTGTTGTAATATCGTGTTAGGCATCTTAATTTTTGCATTGGCTACAACTAGTAACGCAGAGTCGGGGCAGCAGTCTATTACACTGGATGTTAAAAAAAATGATAACTGGCCTGTTGAGCATTGTTTTTCCATGGCTGCCGGGCAAAGCGTTAGTTATCAGTTTGATGGCCCATATAAAACTAAGTTTGGCGCTCATAATCACGTTAAAAAGGACGGCAAGCATATATCAGAAAATATTATTGAAGGTTTGGATGTCGCTGAATATTCTGGGAATATTACTGCAGAAACGGCTGGTCCCTGCTGTTTTACGTGGGAGCAAAACAAGGTGAATCCATATCCAGGTGATTGGCAACTTAATTTAAAGTATCAGTTTGATAAAAAGAATCTGCCGCAAAAAAATAAATGAGTTTAAAACTGTTTTGCCGAGGAGAGACAAAGTAATAAACTGAATAAAGACGGTCGGTTCTCTTTCTTTGTCTTTATGATCAGGCTAGCCCTGGAATAATGTAATGAAATAATTACCTATAATCTTCATACTGTTAAGCATTACTTTCATAATCTTTGAATAGTGCTGCATCTCTATCATTGTATCTTTTCAACAAAGACTTCATCGCACAAAATAATCTGCTTGATTTGTTCTCTCCAGGATTGTTTCCTGACTTCAGACCTTCTGAGATAAATACTCTATACAGCTTAACGGCTTCAATTGTTTTTCACGAAAAAATATATATTACAATTTACAGTTAGTTACTTTTCAATTTTGATAAGTCTGTAGTCGTTCAATAACTGATCCGTGAACAATCATTAGCTGTTCCATCATCAGATTTAAAAATTTTTATGGAAATATCCTATTTTCAGACTACAGTATGCCTATAAGTTGTATCTAAATTAATAATATCAATTGTGTTTTTTACCAAAGAGATTAGCTGGGGAATTAAATGAGTCTATCTTTATCGCGTCATGTAAATCTGTTTTTGTCGTTGCTGCTTTTTTTCGGTATTTCGTTTTCTGCCGGTGCAAGTCATTTTCGTGGCGGTTCGATCACATGGCAGGATGTAGAACTCGATGCAGATGGACAAAGAAATGATGCTACAATTCGTGTTGTAACAGCATGGGGTTCTTTCACTAGTCCTATAAATTTAAATATCACGCCAAGTGCCGGTACTGTTACACAGATAAGTGAGTCGATTATAAATATTGGAGGCGCTTATGACCTCAAAACCACTGAGTTCCAGGTAAAAGATCTTGACCTTAATACCCAATATTTAGTGAGCTATGCAAGTGGTGCTCGAATTGGTAATTTGCAGAACAATGCGAATGGAAGCTGGAATATACAGGCAGTCATCTTTCTAAAAGACGATAATCTGGCATCAAAAATTGATCTACCTATTCTATATGATATCCCGCAATTTCAAGGGGATGGGACAACAGTCCTGAGTGATTTTGTCTTCAATGTAAATACAGCAGATCCCAATGCCGATCAGATACGTTTCCGTCTGGCAAACAGCTCAGAAATGGGCGGTGGCAGCAATCCAGCAGGTTTTACCATTAATGCAAATACAGGAATCGTAACCTGGGCAGGATCAGGCACGGTAACGCCCGGATTGTATAGCGTAGGTGTTATTGCTGAAGATATCGATTCCACCGGCGCGGTTAAGTCAAAAAGTGGTGCTGATTTTATTCTTGATATTCAGAATAAAGCTGGCGTGCAGTTTACCACCACGGGCGGAATTCCAACCTCTAATACCATCGTAGTGAATAAAGGCGATACGTTTAGTTTTGGCGTAACAAGTGCTACATCAACCATTACTTCAGCTAGCCTGGGTGACTTAAGCGGCACATTAACCGAGCCCACTGAAAGTAATTATGAATTCACCCCCGGGGGCAGTGGTTCAGGTCTGGATCCCGGCACATACCCGGTGACCATCGAAATTGTTGATTCCAGTGGATTAACAACCAATAGTTACCTGGCATTAACATTTATTGTGGTTGACGCGAATGCGCCGCAATTGGCCAATATCGAAGGGGATACCGTAACATATTCTGCGACTACATCATTATTAGTTGATGCTGGAGTAGATGCTGTTTTAACCGACACAGACAGTACCGACCTGAATGGTGGCTCATTGAAATTGCAGGTGATTTTTGTCGATAGCGAGTTCGAGATATTAGGCATCAGCTCAGTGGGTGATGGTGCTGGAGAAATCCGCGTTACGGGCTCAGAAGTTTTTTATGAAGGTAATAAAATAGGTGAAATTAATAGTATCGAGAATGGTGTGGGCACGGCACTGCAAATTTTAATTCACAACGCCCAATGCAACGCTCGCAGCCGTTCAGGCATTGGTGCGTAGTTTAAATTATACCGATACGTTCTTCTGCGAGAGATAAGTATTCGTGGCCTGACTTTGTTTATTGCAGACGGTGATGCCAATAGTAACTCTTACCGGCTCGATGTTGATGTGCAGGGACACCCCAGTGCGCCTACATCAGGTGCTCCGCTTGAAGCCAGTAATAGAGTCACTATCCAGAATGGCGGTTCGTTAATATTAACGTCGAGTCAATTGAGTTATGTAGATCCTGATACAGACGCGTCAGGTATCACATTAAATGTGACTGGCCTTGCCAATGGTCGATTTGAGCTGATAACCAATCCAGGCGCGGCCATGGCCATAACCAGTTTTACCCAGGAACAGGTAGACAATGGACAGGTTCAATTTGTGCACACTATGAGCAACGCGCTACCAGCGTACAGTATTTCTGCAAATGATGGGGTTAATCCAGCCACCACAGCTTCACCTGCGACGGTTTTCTTTAGTATTACCTCAACCGGCTCAGCCAGTGCGGCAGAAAACCAGACAATCGCGGCTACTGTTTCATCCGCAGTCGTAACTTTACCGACAAGTTTCTCTATTGTCAGCGGTGACGATAGAACCCTGTTTAGTATTGATCCTTCTACTGGCGTATTAAGTTTTATTTCAGCACCCGATGCCGAGATAGCAGCCGATGCCGACACAAACAATGTTTATGTGGTCGATGTAAGAATTACCGATGGCCTGGTTAATGATATAACAGACTTTGAGCATTACAGTCACAGACGTGAATGATAATGTAGTGGTTATTACCAGTAATGGCGGTGGTGCGACAGCAGCCGTTAATGTTGATGAAAATACAGGCAGTGTAACAACGGTAGTGGCTCAGGATGATATAACATCGACTATCGTGTACAGCAAAACGGGTGGTACAGATCAGGCCGCTTTTTCTATTGATAGCAGCACGGGTGATTTGATTTTTAACAGTTTGCCTGACTTTGAAACTCCAACAGATAGTGATGGCAATAATACTTATGTGGTTGACGTTACCGCAGAAGTGGGTGGGGTGACTGACACACAAACCATTACGGTAACCGTGCAAAATGTTAATGAGATGCCTGCATTTACCAGCGCATCCACCTTTACACCTAACGAAGGTAATACAGCTATAGGCACGGTGACAGCACAAGATCCTGAGTCAGGTGGTTTGACTTTTTCATTAACGGGCGGTGTCGATATTAGCGAATTTACTATCACG
>CAVYHC010000044.1:0-8797 GCA_963768125.1 uncultured Gammaproteobacteria bacterium | reverse complement strand
GTGCTTGAGTCAATCACATATTGGCTTGCCACCAGTCTGGCAATTGTGCAATCGAATCGAGCAGCGCCTCTGGTTTTATGCCTGAGTTAAGATCCTGCGCTGTAAACTTTCCTGTGCGTACCAGTATGGCTTTTAAACCGGCTTGTTGTGAGGCTTCGATGTCGCCTCGAATATCGTCACCAATCATTACTATATTATCGTTTTCACCGAGCAGGCTAACGGCGGCCTGATAAAAAGCTTTTGCCGGTTTTCCTGTGACGACCGCTTGCATACCGGTTGCGTATTCAAAGGCTTTGATCATAGGCCCGACATCTAACTGCAAACCAGAGCTGGCGCGCCAGTAGCGTGTCATGCCGAGGGCAATCAGTTTTGCTTGCGGGTTATTGAGCAGCAGCCTGAAAACCTGGTTCATGATTGCAAATGTCCATTGCTCGCCCAGGTCACCAATAACAACAGCATCGACCTTATCGCTTTCTATGTTGACTAAATTAAATGCGGAGAATTCTTCTTTGGTTGTTTCTGGAACAAACAATGCCAGTTTTTTCAGCTTGTTTTGCTGTAACCATTGGCGGGCGGCAACCGGCGGGGTAAGAAAGTCTTCCGCTGTGGATTTAATGCCGAACGCGTCTAGTTTATTCACCAGTTCTAAACGTGACATTGATGTGGTGTTGGTTAAAAAAAGGTGAGGGATGTTATTTTGAATAAACCAGTTAACCGCTTCAGCAGCACCGTTTATGGCTTTGTCGCCCTGGTATAACACTCCATCAAGATCGAAAAGGATAGCGGACATAAATCACCTGCAGCTTTTCTGAGATATAAAAAACAAGTTGTAAGTTTTAAGTTGTAAGTTTTAAGCTTTAAGTCTTAAGTTTTATATGCTTTTAACTTACAACTTTTAACTTACAACTAATCTCTTATAAATTTTAGTCGTTTAATTATAGCGCCATCATCGTTAGCGATTTCAACTTTACTTTTAACCTGGCGTTTCGCCTAGCCAGCCTGCGATAGCATTTTCTGGAGGAGGAGGGGATGACTTTAATTTGAAGTTTCACTGCCTGGTTATCGATTGGTTATGCTTAATTATTGTATTGTCATTCGCCTATCGATGCGTCGCCAGTTATCTTCATCACGAATGACTTCGTGTTTAGCCCAGCGTGAGAATTCATTTTTAGTCATTACGCCTGAGCTTCGTCTATTGGCGCCAGCGATTACTTTATAGATGAGTTTTTCTTCACCCGAATCTGTTGCTATCAGCCCAGTCGACAATTTGCCGCACCGACCACTGATCGCCGTATTCACCATTGCTGTAGTAATGGCCATGTTTCAATGCCTGGTAAGGAATATTTGTCTCTTGATGGCGTTTGGTTACTAACTCATAAATTTTCAACAGGTCGTTTTCTGAGATATCAATATACGATTCAAATTCGCTCAAGGCGTAAACAAAATCTTCATGACTGATGGCGCCATAGCCTTTTTCAGTTTTATTGGATGTGGATTTTTTTTGTGCCAGGTAAGCCGGGTAGCGGCGCCATTTGAAAAAGTAATTAAACAATATTGCGACACTGATTATTGCCAATACGTTAATAAGCACAGGAGTCAAGATATATTGATAACCCAGTTGCTGCACTTCGCTACCGCCTACAACGGCGGCTAAAGCCGTTGCGCCGCCTGGCGGGTGTATGCAATGAAGGTAATACATCAGGCCGACTGCGATGCCGACAGCCAGCGCTGCACCCAGCGCAAGGTCGGGTATGAATTTGGCGCAGCTTACCCCGACCGCAGCAGAGAGCAGGTGGCCAGCGATAAGCGGCCATGGTTGTGACAGCGGGCCGTGGGGTACTGCAAACAGCAGCACCGCCGAGGCTCCCATCGAGGCGACAATCAAATAGGATGAGAGGCCCTGAACAAAAAACGTGCTGCTATAAAAAACAAGAAGAATGCCTAAAAAAGCACCTGATGCAGAAACAAGTTTTTCGGTGTGGCTGACATGATACCGCTCAATGCCCAGGTATAACATGGCCTTGTCTATCATCAGTATGCCACTAGCAGCGGGATTTTATTTATGCCTCGCCCTGTAATTGTGCAACGACGGCTTCGTTTTCCAGTGTTGATATATCCGATGTAATTTCTTCACCGGCAGCAATGGTTCTTAACAGTCGGCGCATAATTTTGCCGGAACGGGTTTTGGGCAGGCCATCGGCGAAACGGATATCATCGGGTTTGGCGATGGCGCCAATTTGTTCACCGACCCAGTTGCGTAATTCAGCGACCATTTTTTTGGCTTCTTCACCCACCGGACGTTCACCCTGGCAGATGACAAAGGCGACAATCGATTCGCCCTTTATTTCGTGAGGGCGACCAACAACAGCGGCTTCCACCACTGCTTCGTGAGCCGCCAGTGCGGATTCAACTTCCATGGTGCCCAGGCGATGACCGGAAACATTCAGTACATCATCGATCCGCCCCATGATCCAGAAATAACCGTCTTCGTCACGGCGCGCGCTGTCGCCAGCCAGGTAGTATTTGCCGCCAAACTTGGAGAAGTAGGTCTCAACATAACGCTGATCATCACCCCAGACCGTTCTTACCATGGATGGCCAGGGTTTTTTAATCACCAGGTAACCGCCCGTGTTTGCCTGAGTAATGGATTCACCTTCTTCATTAACGATGTCGACATCCAAGCCGGGTAATGGAAAGGTGCATGAGCCGGGTTTGGTTGCGGTCACACCGGGAATCGGGGTGAGCACATTGGCACCGGTTTCAGTTTGCCACCAGGTGTCGACAATAGGGCAGCGCTGTTTGCCGATGACAGTGTGGTACCACATCCATGCTTCTGGATTGATGGGCTCGCCAACGGTGCCCAGCAGGCGCAGGGAAGACAAATCGTAGCTGTTTGGGAAATCGTCGCCAAATTTCATTAAGGCGCGTATTGCGGTCGGTGCGGTATAAAAAACAGTGACTTTATGCTGTTCGCACATTTTCCAGAATCGGCCGGCATCGGGTATCACCGGTGCGCCCTCAAACATGACGATGGTAGCGCCCGCTGCCAGCGGGCCATAGGCGACATAGGTGTGGCCGGTAATCCAGCCCACATCGGCGGTACACCAGAAGACATCATCATCCCGTAAATCAAATACCCACAGGTTAGAGGTGACCGCGTTGAGCAGATAACCTGCACTGGAATGCTGAATGCCCTTGGGTTTGCCGGTAGAGCCTGAGGTGTAAAGTAAAAACAGCGGGTCCTCAGCATTCAGCCATTCCGGTTCACACGTTGTGTCCAGACCGGCAATGGCCTCTGACCACCAGCTATCACGGCCTTCTGCCATGCTTATATCGTGACCGCTGCGTTTTAAAACGATGACATTTTTAATGCTGTCGCAGCCATTACTCAGGGCTTTATCCGCGGCTTCTTTAAGTGCAACGGTTTTACCGCCACGGGTACCGCCATCTGCGGTAATCAGCATTACCGCCTGTGCATCTTCAATGCGGTCGCGTAATGCCTCGGCAGAGAAACCGCCAAACACCACGGAATGAATAGCGCCGATTCGGGCGCAGGCCTGCATTGCAACCACGGCTTCAGCAACCATCGGCATGTAGATAACCACGCGGTCACCTTTGGTTATGCCCCTGGCTTTTAAGGCATTGGCAAACTGGCAAACATCATCATGCAGCTGCTGATAACTGATGTGTTTGGTATCGCCGGCTTCGCCTTCAAAAATAATGGCTGTTTTATTGGCGCTTTTTGCCAGGTGGCGATCAATGCAGTTATAACTGACATTCATGCTGCCGTCGGTAAACCATTTGAAATGTGGTGCCTGGCTGTCATCCAGTGTTTTAGTAAAAGGGGTGTGCCAGTCCAGATGCTGCCGGGCCTGATCTGCCCAGAATCCTTCGTAATCGTCGTCTGCCTGCTGGTATAAGGCCTTTAAATCATCGGCTTTTAAGCGTGCTTTTGCAGTGAATTCAGCGCTGGGTTCGAACAGGCGGTTTTCGTTAAGGACGGAATTAATTTCAATACCTGACACGGTGATTTCCTCTTTTTATCAATGGGTTTTTATTTGAGTAGGAGCATACACCGTGTAAAGCAAAACTTCGACAGCTTTTATACGATTAGTGTCGGCAAAAGCTGATTATTTTTTGCTACCCGGTCTAGCCGCCAGTGATCTATCGACCACTTCCAGAGCTCGCTAATATTTGCCTCATTCAGTTCATCAGGAGGTTGTTGGCCTAAAAATTCCAGCGCGCTGATCAGCTGTCTTACTTTGTTTTCTGTGCCTACTGTTGCCGCACCTTCTGATTTGCTGATTTTATTGCCTGCATCATCAATAACGAGTGGCAGGTGGCAATAGTCCGGTGTCGGGTAGTGCAGTAATTGCTGCAAATAAATGTGTCGTGCTGTTACCTCGAGCAGGTCAGCGCCGCGGACAACTTCGCTAATGCCCTGTAGTGCATCATCAACAACCACGGCTAACTGATAGGCAAATAAAGCGTCACGGCGTTTGAGGATGAAATCGCCGCATTGCTGTTTTATATTTTGTGACTGCTTGCCCATCACCGCATCAACAAACGCAATGTCGATGTTTTTCGCAATAATGCGTAATGCGTGCTGGTTTTTTTCCGGCAACTGCCGTTGCCGACAGGTGCCGGGGTAAATGTCACTGTTTGTTTCGGCGAGTTGTTTGCGTGAACACAGGCAGGGAAATATCAGCGATTGTGACATCAGTTGCTCCAGCGCCTGCTGGTAATGATGGCTTTGTTTAGACTGGTAAATGACTTCGCCATGCCACTCAAAACCATAGGCTGCCAGCGTGTTGAGAATATCAACATCTGCGCCTTTCACTCTGCGCGTGGTATCGACATCTTCCATGCGTACTATCCATTTGCCATTATTTTTTTTAGCCTGAAGATAACTGCCCACTGCTGTCACCAGTGTGCCGAAATGGACCGGGCCAGTTGGCGAAGGGGCGAAACGGCCTTTATAGTATTGTTGATTGATGACTGGGCATTTAAACGATTGATATTGTTCACAGATGAGCCCTAATAAAAGAAAAATAGTGTTTTTTGTTAATTTTTTGATTCATTAGTGCGCTTTGTTGAAGAAGCTTAATTTTACCGATCAGTGTGACCGAGAACAATGAAATAAAAATATTTTTTATTCGCGTTCATCTGCGGACAATTATTCTGCTTGTTTTTTTTATGGTTAATCAATACCGGCAATAAAAAAAGCCGATATAAAAATACCGGCTTTTTTAAATTTACACTGACGGTAGCTATTACTTACCGCGAGTTTGTTTCTCTTTAATTTCGTCGAGACTTTTACAGTCGATACATTGTGTTGCTGTTGGCCGTGCTTCCATGCGACGTAAACCAATTTCGACGCCACAGGTTTCACAGTAACCGTATTCGCCAGAGCTCATCAGTGCCAGGGTATCGTCAATTTTTTTGATGAGTTTACGTTCACGATCACGTGTGCGCAGCTCAAGGCTGAACTCTTCTTCCTGCGTTGCCCGGTCAGCGGGGTCAGGAAAATTGGCTGCTTCGTCTTTCATGTGGTCAACCGTGCGATCAACCTCTGACATCAGTTCCATTTTCCACGCATCAAGAATAGCTTTGAAGTGATTAAGTTGACCTTCACTCATGTATTCTTCGCCTTTTTTCTGTTTATAAGGCTTAAAGCTTTGATTTATGTTTGCCGCTGTATTAGGCATCTTAACTCCGATTGGTGTAACTTCAATGAAATCAACAAGATATCGTATTTTGTCGTTTCTATAAATTATAGCGAGCGACTTTTTACCATAAATTCACCACCCATTGCAAATGTCATTTTTGAAAATGAAAAGGCTAGGCCGTTATTGGTCAGAATGGGCGCAGGATTCTACCAGGCTAATGATGTGTCCATCATGTAATCGCGTTTCGATGCTATCGCCGGGTTTTACCTGTGCAATTGATGTTACCGCGTTACCTTTTTCATTCAAGGTAATTGAGTAGCCGCGTTCCAGTGTTTGTAATGGGCTGATGGCATTTAGCGTTCTAGCGGCATTGCTTAATTGTGATTGCCTTTGCGTTAATACGTTTGCTGTTGCCTGTTGCAGTCTTGTCCTTAAATAAAACGCGGACTGTTTTTTTTGTTGCAATAATTGAACTGGGCTTTGGGCGTTTAGTTTTGCATTTGTTGTCGCCAGTTTGCTGCGGCGAAAATCGAGCAGTGACTGGCTGTGACGGCTTAATCTTTTCAGTAAGTCGATGCTTTGTTGCCTGGCGCGTTGTATCTGTTTTTCTGGGTGCTGCTGTTGCAGTCGGCGATGTAACCATTCAACTTTTTCCTGGTAGCGTGCAACTTTATCTTTAACCAGTTGTTGGCATCGCGTTTGATACCAGTCAAAAGATTGTAACCAGGTAGACTGATCGGGGGTGACTGCTTCCGCGGCAGCGGTTGGCGTTGCCGCGCGCAGGTCAGCAACAAAGTCTGCAATAGTGACATCGACTTCATGGCCGACGCCGCTAACGATGGGTAGCGGGCAATCGAAAATGGCGCGTGCGACACTTTCCTCATTAAATGACCAGAGGTCTTCCAGTGAGCCGCCACCACGCACCAGTAAGATAACGTCACAGTTTAACTCACCGCCAGCTACATGTTTTCCAATGAGCTTGATGGCATTGCATATTGCCGGTGCAGCTTCGCTGCCCTGAACCGGTACCGGGAATAATTTCACCGCAATCGAAGGAAAACGCCGCTCGATAACGCTAACTACGTCGTGAATCGCGGCACCGGTTTTTGAGGTAATGATGCAGATGCATTGCGGCAGCTTGGGAATGGCCTGTTTCGCTGAGGCGTCAAACAGGCCTTCGCCGGCAAGCTTGATTTTTAACTGTTCAAACTGACGGCGTAATGCGCCATCACCGGCTTCTTCCATGCGGTCAACAATGAGCTGGTAATTGCCGCGTGGCTGGTACAGGCTGACTTTGGCGCGTAGCATGACCTGGTTGCCATTTTCAGGCTGAAACCTAAGTGCCTGCTTGCGGCCTTTGAACATGGCGCAACTCACCTGTGCTGAATTATCTTTCAGGCTGAAATAAATATGCCCGGAAGCCGGTTGTGCCAGATTGGAAATTTCTCCTTCTACCCAGATCCAGCCATACTGCTGTTCCAGCAGATTTGCCACGGATTGATTAAGTGAACTGACGCTGTAAATGTTGTTGCCATCTGCGTTGTTTGGTGTGTTGGAAATCATGGCCCAATTTAAGCATAAAAAAAGCCGGTAATCCCCATTATGCGGATTACCGGCTTTTTTTAGTATCAGGTCCGGGTTTTATCGGGGACCGCTTGTGCCTGCTTGCATTTGCGCCTGGATTACGGCCATTTCACCCTGTTTTTTAGCTTTGCTCACAAGTGACATGGCCTTATCGGTTTTTCCTTGCTTGTAGAGTTCATCGGCTGTTTTCAGCAGCTTACGGCTGTCTCGCCATTCATAGTTGACAGATTTAGCCTGCTCAATTGAGGCATTGGCCGCTTTTACAGCATCTTCGTAACTGCCTGCCTGGGTCAATACAGGGGTAAAAAGACAGGCGCTAAAGAGCGAAATGAGGCTGAGTTTACTAATTTTCATGGAATCTCCCCGGAAGTTGATTAAAGAACGTGTATTTATACGCCAAAAGTCTGAATTTGTATAATTATTTACCCGCACAGTACAGACAAATCTTGTTACAAAAGCCGCTACCGCATATAATTAGCCGCTTTTCAAATCCATGCGGGAACTGTTATGTTAATAATCGAAGATGCCTTAACCTTTGATGATGTTTTGCTGGTTCCTGCGCACTCGGTGATGATGCCAAAAGACGTCTCACTGCAGACAAAAGTCACCCGAGACATTGCCTTAAATATTCCATTAATGTCCGCTGCCATGGACACGGTCACTGAATCCCGCCTGGCTATTGCACTGGCACAGGAAGGTGGCATGGGTATTATTCATAAAAATCTCACGCCTGAAGAACAGGCTGCCGAAGTGAATACCGTGAAGAAATATGAAAGCGGTGTGATTACTGAACCGGTAACCGTTTCACCGGAGGTGACGGTGCGCGACGTGATGGCGTTACGTGAAAGATACAATATTTCCGGTATGCCGGTGGTTAAAGGCAATGAACTGGTCGGACTGGTCACCATCCCCTGCGCCAGCTCGCGGGCCTGCTGCGCGAGCCCAAATACCCCTGGGCCGACCGCCTGGATCTGCTCCACGCCCAGCTCCCACCTGAACTGCCCCTGGCCCTGCTGCTCGACAACTTCGAGGACAACCTCAATGAGGCCCACGCGCCGCCTGATGCCCTAGGCCAGTTCCTGGCCCGCTGGCTCGCGCGGCCAGGCACCAGCCGCCTGCTGGTCACCAGCCGTTATCCTTTCCACCTGCCCGGGAACCTGCAGACGCGCCTTGCGCCCCTGCACCTTGGTCCCCTCTCTGCGGCCGAGGCGCGCAAGCTCATCCTGCGCCTTAAGGCCCTCAATGCCCTGGCGCCCGAGGCCCGCCAGCGGGCCTACGCGCAGGTGGGCGGCCACCCGCGGGCGCTGGAGTATCTGGATGCGCTGCTCGGCGGCGGCAAGGCCCGCTTCGACGACGTCACCCGGCGGCTCGAATCGGCGCTGGCGGCACGCGGCATCGCCGACCCCGCACGCTGGTGTGCCGATGCCGAGGGCAATCTCGACCAGGCGCTGGCCGAGACCGTGACCCTGGCCGCCGATGACGTGCTCCTCGAGGGTCTGCTCGCCCAGCTCCATGACCAGCCCCTGGCACGCACGCTGCTCTTC
>CAVYHC010000043.1:0-4070 GCA_963768125.1 uncultured Gammaproteobacteria bacterium | reverse complement strand
AACGTTAAATCTAACCCGCCAGCAGTAGAGGGTGTGTGTGATAAATGTGGTGAGCCTGTTGTACAACGTGATGACGAAACGGAAGAAGCCATCAGTAATCGTTTAAATGTTTATAACGATCAGACTGCACCATTGGTTGATTTTTACAAAAACGAAGGTTTACTGCTTTCTGTCGCGGCAACGTCTTCTGATGATGTGATTGACGCCATTAAAGAAACATTAGCTAGCTAATTATTTTCTTTTATCAGAAACTAAAAAGCCCGGATGTAAAAACATCCGGGCTTTTTTATTTTCAACTATCGATAAGATAATGCCTGGTATATTGCAGCCCAATCTCAAGCCATATACGGGCAACGCTATACACTAACAGGGAAAACCGACTTATTTAACGACCCAATGTAGCAATAAAAATGATTAAGGCAATAAGCGACAGTATGGGGTGTATCAGGTATGCAACTATCACCCATAGTGAGGCGAATCCCACCAGCACTGGTTTTGTTAATTTCACAATAAAACTCCCATGTCAGTATTTAGCTGAGCCCACCGAACACATATAAGACCAGATATCGTCCAGAAAAATCCCAAAAAAAAGGGACGGTAAATATGTATTTAGTCGAATCCCTGTCTAGCCCCGATTTTTGTCATTGTTACTATAATTACACTATTTCTAAATATAATAGAGCAAAAGTCATGCCAGAAAAATAATTCTATTATTATCAAGTAGATAAATATATACCATAAAAGCAGTTGTAAATTTTATAGACACCTGTCTGAATACCTGGCCTGGGCTGAAACCCGCCGTATGGGCGTTTAGATGGTTTTGACGGTCGATTGTTACTGTAAATATTTGTGACACGCATGAAGGATTGCTAGGTAACTATAGAGTAAAAACATTAACAGCAAACTAATCTAGTACTCACTTAGCGGTGATAAATAGACCGTCATGAATTTTTACCATGACGCCAGATAGCTGCGCATCGAAATGACTTTAAAACACTGATACAAGCTTCTGGCAGCCGTTATATTTCTGGTAGAATGCTTAAACTTTTTTGCAGAAAATCCACGTGACACTGAATCAAATTAAAATAGCGCTTTACTCACTTTATTTGACCCATAAGTTTGGTCTTAAATTGAGAAAGGTGAACGATGCCGTTGAAGTCACCAGTCTTCGACTTCAATATGCCGAAACTTTATTGTCGCGTTTAAATATTAGCGTACAAGTTGATGGCGCGGAAAAGATTAAGCATGGCGATCAATATCTTATCATCTCTAATCATCGAAGCATTATCGACCCTTTGATTGTCGAGCTTGCACTGAAGGATAAAGGCATTAATAGTTTATGGATCGCCAAGAAAGAACTTTATAATTCATTTTTCTTTGGTACGTTTACACGTAATGCAGGCACTATATTACTGGACAGGGACTCAAAGCAAATGAGCTTATTCTTTAAAGAGATAAAGGCGAATGTTGCACAGGGGTTTTCAATATGCATTTTTCCTGAAGGTACGCGCAATAAAGATGATGCACCGCTGTCTGCGTTTAAAGAAGGTTCTCAAATAGTTGCAATGAAAAACAAATTGAAGATATTGCCCGTATATATTAAAACGAACACCAATGCCGTTTTAATGCAAGCAATCAAAAAAAACAGCAAAGGTTTGAAGGTGGCTATAGAAATTGGCGATCTGATTGACTACAAAGACCGCTCTAGAACATTGGAAGAATCTTACAAACTGCGATTTAAGCTTTAAGCGACGGCCTGCTTGGAGCCGCCAACCGTCACTAAAGCATAACTGCAACGAAGGATACCGTAGGCTGCGCCGTGCGCACACCGCAGCCTACGAAAAACAGTCTACAAACGACTACTTGAACTTCAGGCTGGCAAGGACTGCGTTAAGTTCAGGTTTAACTGCCTGGTATTCATCAAACAGCACCATCACATAAGCATCCGACGCATTGTTTTTATGCATTGCCAGAAGTAGTACCTGATCGTATTGATCGGAGAAATCGTCAATCACATCCATTACCGCGACTGCCGCCCAGTCAGCATTGAATTTGGCTTTAGCCTGTTGTGTTGAATATTCGTTTGTTGGACTGCTGCCACCGTTTGAGAAATCAGAAATTAAACTCTGAAACAACATGGGGAATAAATGATTGGGTTCCGGTGCCGAGTTATGCAGGTCTTCATAATCGATTTCTACCATATTAAGATGTGACTATGTCACATAATATTAAACAGTCATACACCTTACAACCATCAATTTTCTATATCAATACTTTAAGTCAGGTTAATACAATAAATACATACATCAGAACATTATAATATTATGGATATTGAGAAAAAATACATGGAACATTTGTCAATAATTCTCAACTAATTTGCTGATGTTCAATCGATGGTTAACAACCGCCATTAGCCATATAACAGCGAGTAAAGCCCTATTACTCCTTAGTTTCTTAACATTTTTTTACCTCTTTTTTTTAAAGATCTTAGCGAACTGGTCTATAAACACTAAAGCAGGCAAAAAGTTTTCCGAAAGCGGATGCTGGAAGATAACCCTGTGGTAGTTATTAACTGATATACGCTAACCATCCAGACAAAAATAATATGCCAACGAACGCAACTGACAACACGGTATTTGATACCAGCTCGAAACTTCATCAACTTGTATATGCCAATCTGCCACTAACACTGCTGACTGTTTTGGTTAACAGTGTCATTTTAAGTATCGTTCAATGGGACTATATTGCGCATGCAACTGTCCTTACATGGCTGGCCATCACCAACCTCATCTCCCTGATAAGGATATTTCTTTATCAAAGATTTAAACAGCTTGATGTTAGCCAGCCAATACCTGTTATATGGAAGAAGATCACCTTAGCGACCAGTGTCGTTACAGGTTTAACATGGGGTGCGGCATCGATCTTTTTATTTCCCGAAAACAGTATTGCTCACCAGGTCTTTCTCGCTTTTGTTCTAGCCGGCATGTCAGCAGGTGCGGTGACCACCTTAGCGCCAGTAATGAGTTCAATAATTGCGTTTATAACGTTAGCCATGCTGCCATTAATTACACATCTGCTGCTAATAGGAAGCAGTGTTAATTATGCCATGGCGACCATGGCTACACTTTTTACTGTAATGATGCTGATTACTGCAAAACGTTTAAATAGAACCATGACAGAGTCATTAGAAATAAGACATGAAAATAAAGTTTCACAAGGCATCATTAAACACCAGGCTTATCATGATGAGTTAACCAATCTGCCCAACAGGCGTTTACTTACAGAAAAGATTAAAGATGAAATTTCTCGCTGCCAGCGTCATCATCACTTTGGTGCAATTTTATTTCTTGATCTCGACCACTTTAAAACAATTAATGATTCACTCGGTCATTCCATCGGTGACGAACTAATCCAGAGCGTTGCCACACGGCTAAAGTCACGCATGAGAAACGAAGACACGGTGGCGCGTCTTGGCGGCGATGAATTTATTATCCTCATTTCTGAAGCAGGTGATTCGCCAGCCGAAGCGGCGAAAAACAGCCAGACCATCACCAGGGGTTTACTTGATCTTTTTGCACAGCCATTTGACATTGAAAGCGGACCGCTAGAAATAACAGCCAGTATCGGCGTCGCCATATTTCCTTTAAACGAAACCACACCTGAAGAATTGCTGCAAAAATCTGATGTTGCCATGTATGAAGCCAAGGGAGCAGGCCGAAACAAGATCAGACTGTTTAAGCCAGAAATGCAGGCTGTGATAGATAATCAACTCGACGTTGAAAACGGTTTACGTCAGGCGCTAAAAGAGCAGCAGCTAGAACTTTATTATCAACCACTGCTTGATAGTGAGAAAAATCTTTTTGCGGTCGAATCCTTAATACGTTGGAATCACCCAGAAAAAGGTATTATCACACCGTATAATTTCATCGGCATTGCTGAAAAATCTGCATTGATCATTGCTATCGGCGATTGGGTATTGCAAAAATCGTGTGAAACCCTGGCAGGATTATCAGCAGCAGCAAACATAAACATGTGTATTAATGTCAGCCCGCGTCAATTTGGGGAAAGTT
>CAVYHC010000042.1:0-118754 GCA_963768125.1 uncultured Gammaproteobacteria bacterium | reverse complement strand
GTCGCTATCCAATACAATAATGCACCGAACGATAAAAATAATATTATCGTATACAGATTTACCGCTCTTTTAATTGAAAGGCCAGAAACTGGCTGAATCAGTGTCATTAATTTTTCCCTTAATCTATCCCTGTGCATGCCTGATTAGTTAAGCATTCACCTATTACTCCTGATTGTTATGATGTGTATTTTTTGAGGAGTTTTGCCGATTAAATAAATTTATTAGTATTATTTTTATATTTTATGCAATTTATATTGCCTGGATAATTATGAATATAGCTGCTTAATTAATTATTTCATTATAAAACAAGAAATTAGTTATAAGGTGTTGTTAATGGAAGTAACAAAGGGTAAGCATGGTTTTTATTGACAGCGAATAAGCGGGCATCCGTTGCGATCGTTACTGACAGTGCCGTCAATCAGTTCGGACCATGAATCTTGCAGGTTTTTATCATCAGGTGACATTTTCAAAGCGCACTGTAGGGCTATCTCTGCCTGCGTTTTGCAGCCATCGGCATGCAGTGCATAGGCCAGGTTGTTCCAGCTGCTGACTGAGTCAGGTTCAAGCCTGGCGGCAGTATTAAATGCGCTCACAGCCCTGCTCCAGTCTTGATTAGCAAAAGCCATGTTGCCCAGTGCCATCCAGCTGGCAGCGACCTCCGGCCATTGCCTGCTCGCTGCGCGATAGGCTTTGACTGCCATTGCCGGGTGACCTGTTTCTTCGAAAGCATAGGCTGTTTTTAAATAGCGGGCAGGTTCTGCTGTGGCGGGTATTTCACCCATCGGCACAATAACCAGTGCCCAGAAATCGGCGCGTTTCCAGCTACGCTCAAAGATCTCAAAAGAACTTATCCGGCGTTTCGTGGTGCCGGAACGAAGCACGATTTCCTGATTGTCCGTATCGTAACCAACCACAACCGCATAATGCCACTGCGGATACCAGTCCAGCCCCAGGTTCTGCAGCACCAGAACAGGGTTGCCAGCCGCGATTTCGCTAAACAGGTCAACCAGCCGCGGCGCTAACGGATAGGGCAGCGTGGCATGTCGCCGTGATGCCGCCGTCATTTCAATTTGCAGGCTGCCTTTGCGTTCAGGGATATAAACCTGTGAGGCTAATTTTTCAGGCGTGGTATTAATGCCATGGGTTTGCAGCACGGTAGCCAGTGCGGCGGGTCCGCACTGGTATTGTGTCTGTGGGTAAAAAGGCGTATCGCTAAGCTCGAATTGCGAAGGCAGGGAGCCTGGCCCGTTAGTGCGTAGCTGCCTGCTTTGTGGTGTTGAGGCACAACTGCTCAGTAGCAGCAGGCATATAAGCAGATGCAGTGCTTTCATGCATGGTTATTAATTAGCGAACCGGATGAATGAAGCTGAATATATCGGTGGCACCAATGACGTCGGTAATGACAAAAACAATGAAGATGACCAGGATGAAGCCAAGCACGCCGCTGCCAGCGGGCAGTTGATTTATCTGCTGGTTTAGCTGGGCAATTTCCTGCTGAGTCATTTGATTAACGCGGTTTTCAATATCGGCAGTCGACACGCCCATTTCAAGCAGCTGTTGCTGCACCTCGACACGATTAATGGTCTGCAGCAAAACCGCTTTATCACTGGTCAGTTGCACCTGGTCCATCAGCTGAGCGTTGGCGATGATGGCTCCCTGAGCCTGACCCATGGGGGCTAATATCAATAGCAGTGATAAAGCCAAAGTTAAAATGCGATTAAATGGTTTCATGATAAAAGCTCTTTTGTAAGGAAAATATGAGACATATTTTAACATGAGCAGTGATGCCGCGCGCAAAGACTTAATTTGTGGTCGTCTTGCATTAATGGGGTGTTTGGCGGGCAAAAGCGGGCATTATTTTTGAGTGATCGAGAGGAATCAGCCGGCCCCATTGATCTTGCCGGAAATATAACAGACGATTCATGGTGTGCGCGGTACACCCTACGGTTATTGGCCGGGGTGTTTGGCCGCGATTTGTGCGATAAATTTATTGAGTACCATTGCTTGATCCAGTTCGTTATCTTCAATGACTGCCAAGTCCGGGTATGTCTGGCACATTGCCCGCGCAAATACACCACGACTGTTTTCGCTAACGCATAAGCCGTTTATAAACACCGGCGTGCTGTTCAAACCGCAACTGGGCGACTGGCTTTTGAAGATGAATCCGGAAAGGTGTTTTAGCGCTGCAGGTTTTGCATGACAGTAATGTTGCATGATGTCGCTAACATCAATAGCAGGGTCATCCCGCCCAGTCAGCCTCGGCAGTTCAATACTGCCAGTGAGCTGCACCGGCGGGCGGGGAACCGATAAACCCGCTTCAACTTCAGGACAAACAGGCACCAGCTCAAAAAGCTGGCTAAGTTTCTTTAATACGATTTGATTAGCTTTAGATGCCCCATCATAACGAACCGCATCACCCAGCAAGCATTGACTAACCCCCACCAAAGGTTTCCGTTCTTTCATTTTTTATCTCCATGGATGGAGTGTATGCTGAGAATCGTCCGGAACGATTTCAGTGAATCTCCATGGATGGAGTGTATGCTGAGAATCGTCCGGAACGATTTCAGTGAATCTCCATGGATGGAGTGTATGCTGAGAATCGTCCGGAACGATTCCGGCGAATTTCCATGGACGGAGTGGCAGAAAATTGCCGAAGAACAATTCCAGCGCATTTTTCACTTTTCATTTTTCATTATTCATTAAGAAGTGCCTTCTACTTCTTAGCTCCCATTTCAAGCGCACGCTGCCTTGACTGATTCGCTTCAACCGCCAGTTTTCCCGCGTCCCAGTTAGGCATGGTTTCTGGCCAGCCGAACATGTGCGCGGTGAGGATTTCGCATATGGCATTGATGTGGTCTTCGCTGTCATTCAGGCAGGGGATGTAATTGAAGTTTTCGCCGCCGGCGTCGATAAACAGTTTTTTATTTTCCATTTGAATTTCTTCCAGCGTCTCCAGGCAGTCGGCAGAAAAACCGGGGCAGATAATATCCACGCTTTTTGTGCCGGCACCGGCGAGTTCCTGCAGGGTCTGGCTGCAATAAGGCTGCAGCCACGGCTCGCGCCCAAAGCGAGACTGGAACACCACTTTCCATTCATCATCTTGCAGTTTCAGCTTTTCAGCGACCAGGCGGGCCGTTTTCTGGCAATGGCAGAAATAAGGGTCGCCACTATCAACGTAACGCTGCGGGATGCCGTGAAAGGAGAATAACAGCAGGTCGCCACGTTTGTTTTCCTGCCATTGCTTATTGATGCTATTGGCCAGTGCTTCAATATATTTCTCATGATCATGGTATTGGTTGATCATGCGCAGATCAGGCAGCCAGCGCCAGTTTTTGAGTACGCGGGTAACCTCGTCAAACACAGCGGCGGTGGTGGTTGCAGAATACTGGGGGTATAAAGGTAAAATCAGCAAGCGACGAGCGCCAGCCTTGCGCAGGGCCTCCAGTCCGCTTTTTATCGACGGATTACCATAGGTCATGGCAAGGTCGGCAATAACATGTCCGCGAAAACGTTCTTCCAGTTTTTTCTGTATGGCCTGGGTTTGCAGGCGGGAAATATGGATCAGTGGCGAGCCGTTATCGGTCCATACTTTTTTATAGGCTTTTGCTGAACGTGAGGGACGAATGCGTAAAATAACGCCGTGCAGTATGAGCCACCAGATAAATCGATTGGTCTCGACAACACGAGGGTCGGATAAAAATTGCGCCAGGTACCGTCTCACAGCCGACGTCGTCGGTGCATCGGGCGAGCCGAGGTTGACCAGAAGGATGCCCAGCTTTTGCTTGGCGCCATGTTGATGAGTAACTTTTTCTGACACGGTTTTAATAAAATGTGGTTGTAGGTGCGCGAAGACTGACAGATTTGGCTTTTTACCTCAAGTTATATCTCCATGGATGGAGTGTATGCTGAGAATCGTCCGGAACGATTCCAGCGAATCTCCATGGATGGAGTGTATGCTGGAATCGTCTGGAACGATTCAGCGAATCTCCATGGATGGAGTGTATGCTGAGAATCGTCCGGAACGATTTCAGCGAATCTCCATGGATGGAGTGGCCTCGAGCTATATGTAGAATTATTAGAGGTGAACTTAAGAATAATGTAATATATCGCCCAATCTTTAATCCGTAGACATTCCGGGAGTTCCCATGCCAACAAGGCTGGTCATACCAAATGAAATCACCCCAGGTGAACGACGCATTGCGTTGGAGCCGGGGGTCGCTAAAAAATTAATCGCCACAGGACTTGATATTGCCCTGCAGCAAGGTGCCGCGCTGTCATCCTACTTTAAAGATGAGGATTTCATCGATGTGAAACTTGTCGCTGATGCTGCCACTTTATATAAGGAGGCGGATTTGATTTTTAAAGTCATGCCGCCGACCATAGAAGAGTTAAAGCTGATGAATGATGGCTGCACGGTGGTTGGTTTTATGGCGCCAAGTAAAAATGCCGACATGATGAAGCTGATGTGTGATAAAAAAATCACTTCGCTGGCAATGGAGCTGGTACCGCGGATCACCCGTGCGCAATCGATGGATGCCTTGTCCTCACAGGCTTCAATCGCCGGTTATATGGGTGTATTGATGGCGGCGCAACTGGCGCCGGTATTTTTCCCCATGCTAACCACCGCAGCAGGCACGATTCGGCCCGCGAGAGTACTGATTATCGGTGTTGGTGTCGCCGGCCTGCAGGCAATTGCCACGGCAAGACGCCTGGGTGCCATCGTCGAAGCCTATGATGTGCGCAGTGCAACGCGTGAACAGGTTGAGTCATTGGGCGGCAAGTTTATTGATACCGGCGTGAGTGCTGATGGCGAGGGCGGTTATGCGCGTGAGCTGACCGATGATGAAAAACAGCAGCAGCAGGATGTGCTGGCGAAACACATTGCACAGGCCGATGTGATAATCAGTACTGCCGCCATTCCGGGCCGGCCTTCGCCTAAAATTATTTCTCAGGCCATGGTTGAAGATATGAAAACCGGCTCAGTGATTGTGGACCTGGCCTCTGAAGGCGGTGGTAACTGCGAACTCACTAAACCGGGCGAAACGTTTGAATACAAAGACCGGGTCATTATTCATGGCCCGCTCAACGTGGCCGGTGAGCTGCCTATCCATGCCAGTGAGATGTATGCCAAAAACCTGTTTAACCTGGTATCGCCCTTTATTACGGAAGAGGGGAATCTTGAACTGGATTTTGAAGATGATGTCATTGCCGGTTGTGTATTAACCCGCGATGGTGAAATAGTGCATGAGCACTACAGGAATAAATAAGCGAGATAAATAGTCTGTTCCATTTGTCGTTATCAAATGAAAAAAGCGAAAAATAAGGTCTAAATTATGATTGAAGGTTTACCCGCGTTATACATATTTATGCTTTCTGCCTTTACCGGTTATGAAGTCATTAGCCGCGTGCCGGTGATTTTGCATACACCCTTAATGTCCGGTTCAAATTTTGTGCACGGTATTGTCCTGGTTGGCGCCATGATTGTGATGGGCAATGCAGAAGGGACGTTGGAACTAAGCATTGCTTTTATTGCGGTTGCCATGGCAGCGGGTAATGCCGTGGGTGGTTATGTGGCAACGGTTCGCATGCTGGATATGTTCCATACGGCGAAGCCGAAAGCGGGAGCGCAATAATGAATTTTATTATTGACGCGGTTTATTTAGTGACTGCCGCCGTTTTCATCCTCGGTTTAAAACAAATGTCTTCTCCGGTAACCGCGCATCGCGGTATTGTGTGGGCGGGTATTGCAATGCTGGTGGCGTCGTTAGCGACGTTTGCTGTGCCGCAAATTACCCTGGATATTGGCAATATTAACCTGCAGTTAATGCTGCTGGCGATTATTGTCGGTTCTGCTGTGGCTTACATCTCAGCGAAGCGAGTTGCCATGACCGACATGCCGCAAATGATTGCCATGTACAACGGTATGGGCGGTGGTGCCGCTGCGGCTATTGCTGCGGTTGAGTTAGTTAAACTTTCAGCAGGTGGTGAGTCCCACGGTTTAACGGTGCAGGTACTGGCAGTGCTGGGCGCGGTCATTGGCGCGATTTCATTTTCCGGTTCGGCGATGGCCTTTGCCAAATTACAGGGCATCATGAAAAAGACTTTGCGCTTACCTTTGCACCAGGTGATGAACATTGCTTTGTTTATTGCGGTATGTGGATTTGGTTATCTGGTGGCAACTGGTCATCCTGTTAACTTTGATTATATTATCTGGTTCTTTGTTCTGGCTATCGTTTTAGGTGTGATGCTGACGTTACCGATTGGCGGTGCAGATATGCCCGTGGTGATTTCATTGTTTAATGCCTTAACCGGTCTCGCGGTTGCCTTCGAAGGTTTTGTGCTAAACAATGCGGCGATGATTATTGCCGGTACCGTGGTGGGTTCTTCCGGTACGCTGTTAACGCAGTTAATGGCAAAAGCCATGAACCGTCCCATATCCAATGTCCTGTTCAGCAGCTTTGGCAGTGATGGCGGTGCGGCCGCTGAGGAAGATATTGAAGGCAGCATGAAAGAAATTCAGGCGAATGATGCCGCCATTATGATGGCCTATGCGCAAAAAGTCATTATCGTGCCGGGTTACGGTATGGCGGTAGCACAGGCACAGCATAAATTAAAAGAAATGGAAGACCTGCTCAGAGCACGTGGTGTTGACGTGAAATACGCGATTCACCCGGTCGCGGGCCGGATGCCTGGTCACATGAATGTACTGCTGGCAGAAGCGGGCGTGGATTACGACAATATTCTCGATCTGGAAGAAATTAATCCCGAGTTTCCAACGGCTGATGTTGCTGTAGTTATCGGTGCCAATGATGTGGTCAACCCGGTGGCACGCTCAAATCCTGATAGCCCGATTTATGGTATGCCCATTCTGGATGCGGACCACGCGCATAATGTGATTGTCATTAAACGGGGTCAAGGCTCAGGATTCTCCGGCATCGAAAATCACCTGTTCTATGCCGATAATACGCAAATGTTATATGGCGACGGTAAAAAAGCGGTCGCTGAATTAATTGTCGGAATAAAAGCATTGCAATAATTGTTGTATCGCTTGCCCGTGAAACAATAAAAAGCCTCAGTTAATGAGGCTTTTTATGTGTAGCATAAGACACATCACTTTCGTTCAGTGCAGTAAGAAAAAATTGTGTTTTTTATCTGCGTTTATCTGTGCTCACCGGTGGGCAATTTATCGTTCTGGTTACTTTTTTTTCGGCACAATTAATTATGTTTATTGCAGAAAATATAAATCAATTTAAAAAACTGTTTGTTGATCAGTTAAAAAATATGCTGTCTGCAGATGAGTTAGGCGCTTTTATTTTAGTACTGGCAAACAGTCAGCAAGACGCGTTTTTAAAAAAGGAGCTGCAGGCGGATTTGGAAACAACCTTCATTGCTTTAAAAAATAATTTTAATGCAGTAAAATTGAAAGCAACGCAGGATGATGTTGATGTTTTCAGACAATTACTGGATGTCGAACTGCAGGACATACCGTCATGGTTATATAAAACTGCAGGTGTTTGGGAAGTTGCATTTAATTCAATGCGGCAACTGAGGCCGACACGTGTTTCTTCACAAATATTAAATTCTATAAAGATGGATTATGATGAAACAAAGTTTCATTTTAATAAGCCATTTTTAACGCCGGAGATTTTATGGCAGGGATCGTATAACGATATAAAGTTACTTGTCCTGTATAACAAGTTCCCGTTTTCTGATTACCATTTATTGATTGCCATTTCCCCGGAAAAAAATAGCTCACAACAATTAACGCAAGAGACGCATCGGGCGATTGCTTGTTTAGCGAAAAGTGTTGATGGTTTATTCCCCGGCTTTGGTGCCGGCTTCAACAGCCTGGCCGCGGGTGCGTCGGTGAATCATATGCACTTTCAGGGTTTTGTTCGAGAGCAGATTTTTCCAGTAGAAAATAATTGCTGGAAACACAATGGCGGTAATGTTGATTACCCGTTGAATGTAAAGCGCTTTGATAATGCTGAACAGGCATGGTTATGTTTAAGTGATTTGATCAATCAGGATATTGCATTCAACTGTTTGTATCGCAGCAACATCTGTTATGTCATGCCGAGAAAATACCAGGGTTCAGTAAAATTGCCAGACTGGTTAATGGGCGCTGGCTGGCTCGATGTGGCGGGCGTTATGACCGTTTCCGACAAAGAAACGTTTAACACTATCGACAGTCGATCTATCGAGAACGCTTTAGCAGTGATGTCTGTTTAAATGGAGTGACTCAAACCTAATATTAGTTACATTGTGATTATAGTGTTGCATCGACCGGTTGAAACCGCACCACATAACAGGCATCTGGAGCATGAGTCTGACAGCGTAAGGTTAACTCTAAACGGACTGTCATAAGTGACTACTTGATCCCGGATTTCCCTTGCAATCGATTCTAATTGTATGGCTGTCTTTAAGTGCAATTGAGTACATTCCAATTGCGTTATTACTCTTGTTTGCTTTAGAGTACAACAAAGCAAATATTTTAATGATTCACTTTTTAGGAGTATCTCTTATCATAGGGCGTTTAATACATGCAAAAGGTATGTTATCTTCAAACATAATAATACGTGTATCAGGAATGCAAGTCACCATTTATACAATTATTGGCTTAGCTGTAATTAATTTTGCCTATTTACCGTATGCACAATTTTTCAAGCTCTAACAAGCACGTCAACGCTGACCGGTTTTACATGCCGCTTCGTATCACTACGCTTTATGTAAGCCCGTCAGGTTATGCAAAACGTTAGGTAAGCTACGTTTTGTCCTATAAATTAAAGGTTTTAGTCATGCGCAAGAAAATCATTAAGGGATCTGATCAAAGACAAGAAACATTGATTGAGAATAACTGGCTGAATATTGAGAATATAGCGGATGTTGAGGTCACCTCTGAAAATGAGCGTTATCCAGTAGAGTCAGCACTGATTCTTGGTGGCTCTTCTGGTTGGGTGGCAGGTGAGGAAGGAATACAAATAATCAGAGTAATGTTTAATAATCCTCAAAATATTCAAAGGGTAATGCTTGAGTTTTCTGAATCATTAGTTGAGCGTACACAAGAATATGTTTTAAATTGGTATGCTGAGGATGGCGAGCCCCGCGAAATAGTAAGGCAGCAATGGAATTTTAACCCAAATGGTTCAACCATTGAAGTAGAGAATCATCATGTTAATCTTGCTAATGTTTCGGTGCTTGAGTTGTGTATTAATCCAAATATAAGTAGTAGCAATTCAAAGGCCTCGCTAGAAAAACTAAGAGTTGCCTAACAGTTTTGTCAAAACGACACTCCTGCCGTCGTGCGTTTTACAAAGACGTTAGGCGTTCGTGCCATCATCGATCAGCAGTTACTACACAATACATGCATGGAGGCTGGAAATGGCGAGAATTTTGTTAGTTCTGGTCTTGTTACTATTCTTTGGCGGATCCTCGTTCGCAGAAATGTATAAATGGGTTGATGAAAAAGACAAGGTTCATTATGGAGACTGCCCACCAGCCGATTGCCAACCTGAGATAATAGAAACGGCGCCGGGTCCTTCTAAAGAAGTCATCCAGCAATCTCGAGAAAGGGCAGAGCGGCTAATACAGGAACAAAAACAGAGAGATGAGGCCCGTAAAATAGAAAGGGAATTCAAACAAAAACAGGCTGAAAAAAGAAAGGTAGCACTTAAAAAGAAATGTAAAGTCCTTCGCAGCAGGCTTTTCCTTCTGAAGCAACCCGGGGTTATAACTTTTGCTGATGACCAGGGGAATATTATGCGGCCGACAGACGATGAACGTGAAAGAATGATAAGTGAGATAGAAACATTTATGCGGGAAAACTGCGAATGATCCGCCTAACCAACCAGTTTATAACCGGCCTTCTTCGTCGGCGGCTGACTGGGATCGTTAAATGGCCGCTACTGGCCGCATCTTCACTGTCGAGGTACTGAGCTGAAAAGGGGGGGGCGACTTAGTGGGCCCTCACGGGTTCTGGTTGTTCGTCAGGAAGTAGCGGAAGCAGTCATTTCTGGTCAGGTAAAAACCTAAATATCAGGTTCAGTTTGTTATAGTTACTTAAAAGTTATTTACGGTAGATCATCTGAAACAAACAATAATAATGTAGTATTAGTGATTAGTTCTAATTATATCAGTGATGTTTATGAGGAAAAATAACAAAGCAAAATATTTAGTCCTTATCAGTATTCATGGCCTGATCCGTAGTCATGATCTTGAGCTTGGTTGCGATGCTGATACAGGCGGTCAGACCAAATACGTGGTTGATCTTGCCAAGGCGCTTGCTGAACACGATGATGTTGAGCAGGTTGACTTGATTACGCGACGTATTGTTGATGCGTCCATCAGTGATGACTATGCCATTTCTGCTGAAGTACTTTCAGACAAGGCTAGAATTGTTCGCATTGATGCGGGTCCTGAAGAATACATCCCCAAAGAGCAGCTGTGGGATCATCTCGATAGCTTCATGGATAACTTGACCAACTGGTTAAACGAGCAGCCGCGTATGCCTGATCTGGTGCATAGCCATTATGCTGATGCAGGCTATGTTGGGGTACGCTTAGCCAACCTGCTTGGCGTGCCACTTATTCATACTGGCCATTCACTCGGGCGAGATAAACGCAAACGCCTATTGGCCAAGGGATTGTCGCGTGATGAAATTGAGCTCACTTACAATATGGAAAGGCGTATTGATGCAGAAGAGGAAATACTGGCTAATGCTGACCTGGTAATTACCAGCACTCATAATGAAATTGAAGCACAGTATGGTCTCTATAATTATTATGATGCTGGGCGCATGTCGGTCATACCTCCAGGAACTGATTTGACATTGTTTCATCCTGCACAGGGAAAGGAGCAAACATCTTTTGCAACTCAGTTACGGCAATTTTTAAGCGAGCCCGACAAGCCATTGATCCTGGCTCTGTCACGACCAGACGAACGTAAAAACATTCTTACTCTGATGGAGGTCTATGGCGAGTCACACAATTTACAACAAGTGGCTAATTTGCTGATTGTCGCCGGTATTCGAGACGATATTCGGGATATGGAAAGCGGTGCCCGGTCTGTATTAACCAATATCCTGCTGCTAATTGACAGTTACAACTTATATGGAAAAGTTGCTGTACCCAAGGCCCATCGTGCGGATGAAGTCCCTGCAATATATCGACTGGTTGCAACCTCGGGTGGGGTTTTTATAAATCCAGCTTTGACAGAACCTTTTGGCCTGACGCTTCTGGAAGCTGCAGCCAGCGGCCTGCCCGTTGTTGCAACAGAGAATGGTGGTCCAGTCGACATCATTGGTAACTGCAAAAACGGTGAACTGATTGATCCATTAGACAAGTCCGCAATAACCGAAGCCCTACTCAAATTATTGCAAAATAAGAATACCTGGTCACAGGCCGCCAAAAATGGCATTAAGGGCGTGAGAAAACATTATTCATGGCAAGCTCACGCAAAGACTTATTTAGACAAGGTTGAGGCGTTGCCGGGTAAATATAAGCCTATACCGAGCGATCGCCCCACTCGGGCAGCACGTTATCGTGATCGTGCCATTTTTAGCGATCTTGATCAAAATCTTGTAGGAAACCCAAAAGCTTTAAATAGTTTCGCCGAGGCAATTAAAGAGAACCGCAAATGCGTCACATTCGGTATAGCTACGGGTCATCGTATCGATTCAGCATTGGCAATAATGAAAAAACACCGCATACCCACACCGGATGTCCTGATCAGTAGCCTGGGAACACGCATACATTATGGCCAGAGTTTAACGGAAGATGATTACTGGGCTGACCATGTTGATCACGACTGGAGTGGTCAGCGTATAAAACGTTTACTGGGCAATCTCCCGGGTTTAAAGCCACAACCGAAAGAAGACCAGACGCCGTTTAAGGTTTCTTATTATTATGACCCGGAAATTGCGCCAACTATTGAAGATATTGTCAGTCAACTTCGGCAGCATGAAATCACGGCTAACGTCATTGTGTCCTTTGGCCAGTTTATTGACATCGTTCCTTCACGTGCTTCCAAGGGACAGGCATTACGCTATGTTTCACAACGACTTGATATTCCACTAGAGCAAATTCTTGTTGCTGGTGGTTCTGGCGCTGATGAAGATATGATGCGAGGCAATACTTTAGCGGTGGTTGTTGGTAACCGGCATCATGAAGAGCTTTCTCAACTGGTCGATCAGAACAATATTTATTTTGCGGGTCATGATCATGCGCTTGGTATTCTTGAAGCAATAGAACATTATGATTTCTTTCATACCTGTACAGTACCGGAAGCTTGATGACTGACAAAATAATAGAGAACAATGTGATCTGGAGTATCGATCAGCAGCCCGGGTACTGGATTCGAGGTAATTATGCGTCATCACATTAATCATACAGGGCTGGTTGTATTTGGTGAGGTATTGTTCGACTGCTTCCCTGACGGCAGCCGTATTCTCGGTGGCGCACCGTTTAATGTCGCATGGCACTGCCAGGCTTTTGGCTTGCAACCATTGTTTATCTCTCGGGTAGGTAATGATTCGTTAGGGCGTGAAGTGAGATCGGCTATGCTCGACTGGGGTATGGATACTTCTGGTTTGCAGCTTGATTCCAGCCATGCAACCGGCATCGTAGATATCTGTTTTCATGATGGCGAACCATCCTATAATATTGTTGAAAACAGTGCCTGGGATTTCATCGAGCACCGGGCTATGCCAGAAATTGATCAACACTGCGTTTTATATCATGGTTCTCTTGCCCTGAGGAATCCGGTCGCTGCCAACAGCCTGACGGACTTGAAACTAAAATGTTCCAAATCGATATTCACCGATGTTAATCTGCGACCACCCTGGTGGAATCGGTCACTGATCGAAAACATTATCCAGAAAAGCCATTGGGTAAAACTCAATGTCGATGAGTTAGCTCTGATCGTGCCACAGGAAAAGGATACCGAGTCCAGGCTCCGTTATTTGTTATCAAATCTGGATATTGAATTAATCGTGGTCACTCAGGGTGACGCTGGGGCAATAGCGGCGACACATAAAGAATGGTGCTCAGTGCGCCCGGATAACATTATTGATGTCGTGGATACTGTGGGTGCCGGCGATGCTTTTAGCAGTGTATTATTATTAGGCATACACCAGGCCTGGCCATTGCAGGAAATATTGAATCGCGCGCAACAGTTTGCCAGCGCAGTGGTTGGACAGCGCGGAGCCACCACGAAAAATAAAGCGTTTTATAAACCCTTTATAAAAGCCTGGGGTTTGTAATAAACAGTGCTAACTGAATAACACATGACAACCGATCAAAATCGAAAAACCTTAACGTGATCAATGTCACAATAAAAACCAATTACTTTGTAAAATCAAAATCATGTATGAACAAGTCTCACATTCCTTACTCAATGAAATACTGATCAAGTTAAAGCCCGAGATCAAAAAGCACGAGTTACGACATTTCTATACCCGGTTGGGCGCAAACTTTTACGCCATCTATTCCCTGTTTCATCTGTTATACGGTGATTGTGATGATTTCGAAGAACAGTCCTTACGTCTGGTTGAAACCATGGCCAAGCAGTATATGGACCGCTCCGAACAGCTCAAAACCAGTGACATTGAGCGTGAAAAAGACCACAACTGGTTTCTTAGCCAGAAATGGGTGGGAATGGCGCTGTATACCGATGGTTTTGCCACTAACCTGAGTGGCCTCAAAGACAAGCTGCATTATTTTCAGGAACTCGGGGTCAATATGATTCATATCATGCCGATCCTGCAATGTCCGGATGGCAAGAGCGATGGCGGTTATGCGATCAGTGATTTTCGTCGGGTGGATGACCGCATCGGGAGCAATGATGATTTACATGAACTTAGTCAAGTCACTGAAGAAACGAGATATTTTGCTGACCCTGGATGTGGTGGTTAATCATACCTCCAACGAGCATGAATGGGCAAAACGCGCGCGCCAGGGCGAAAAAAAATACCAGGATTATTATTACCTGTTTGATAATCGTGAAATCCCGGATATGTTTGAAGAAACCATGCCTGAAGTATTTCCGGAAACTGCACCCGGTAATTTCACCTGGGATGAGGAAATGAATAAATGGGTGATGACGGTATTTAATGATTACCAGTGGGATCTTAATTACAGCAATCCCGCGGTGTTTATTGAAATGCTCGACATTATCCTGTTCTGGGCTAACCAGGGTGCGGATATTATTCGACTTGATGCGGTGGCTTTCTTGTGGAAAAAAATTGGCAGCGTCTGTCAGAATGAACGCGAAGCCCATCTAATATTGCAGTTGATGAAAGACTGCTGTCAGGTGACGGCGCCGGGTGTACTGTTTATTGCAGAAGCCATTGTGGCGCCAGTAGAAATCATCAAATATTTTGGTGAAGATGCCATCAATGCCAAAGAATGTGAGATTGCCTATAACGCTACCTTAATGGCCCTGCTCTGGGATGCCGTTGCCACCAAGAATGCCAAACTGCTTTACCAGGGTTTAAGAAGCCTGCCGGACAAACTGGAACGAGCAACCTGGTTAAACTATGTGCGCTGTCATGATGATATCGGTCTGGGCTTTGATGATGCTGATATTCAGGCAGTGGGCTACGATCCTGTTAATCATCGCAAATTTCTTATTGATTATTACACCGGTAATTTCAGTGATTCGGATGCCAGGGGTTTTCCTTTTGGTCATAACCTTAAAACCGGTGATGCGCGTATTTCAGGTTCACTGGCATCTCTGGTCGGTTTGGAAACAGCGCTTGAATCGAAAGATCCAGAGCGCATTAACAATGCTGTGCAGCACATCCTGCTGCTGCACAGTCTGATCCTTTCCTTCGGTGGTATACCCTTGCTTTATTATGGCGATGAACTGGGCACTTTAAATGATTGCGATTTTCTGAATGATGAAGACAAGGCCCATGACAATCGCTGGACTCACCGACCCCATTTCGACTGGGACAAAGCCGAGCTCAGGCAACAGCCGGGCACTATTGAATATCAGATATTCAATGCCATCAAAAAGATGATTGCAGTACGTAAAGAAATACCGGCATTTGCTGATTTTAATAATCGTGAGCTGATCCACATGGAAAATCCACACCTGTTTGTTTTTTCACGTTTTAACCTGAATGCGCACCACTGGCGGTGTATTGGTGGTGGCAAACTTTGATGCCAAGCCGCAGTACCTGGATATGAATCATCCCCATGTTAAATCTGTGCTTTCCTATGGACAAGTTAAGGATCTGATTTCAGGTGAAATCCCGACTATGTTTAAAGATCAGCTGGTGATTCCCCCTTATCACTTTTACTGGCTGACCGATCAGCAATGATCGAGTTAGTATTTTCTAGCAAGTGTAAGAAACTTTAATACTCACTGATTTATAAAATATTTTACCGATGAGGCTTTTTATTGCAAAAGGATATTCTGTAGCAATATTGACCTGAAATTTTTTTCATAAAAACTGATCTATAATTAAAGTGTTCACAATTATCTGGCATACAGTAGCGATAGACGGGTCAGGTTTATTACCGCTAGTAAAAACACAAATAATAAGCAGGTGCTATGAAAACCGAAGTTAAATCAACTAACACAGACTTTCTAAAAGGCGTAATTTTTAATGCTTACCCTGATAGTATTGGCCGAAACCTGTCTGATACAGTCTGTATGCTCAAGAGACCGGAATTTAAAGATGTTTTTTCTATGTTCTATATCTTACCTACCGTTTTTAACAGTGATCTGGATCGCGGCTTTTCTATCATAGATTACGACCTCAATGATGAGCTTGTTTCCCAGGATGATCTGGAGCAACTCCATGAGCTTAATGTCATGTTCAAGTTTGACCTGGTTTTAAACCATCTTTCCGTAGGTTCTCCCCAGTTTCAGGATCTATTGAAGAATGGGGACAAATCAAAATATAAGAACTTCTTTATTGACTGGAACGAATTCTGGCATTCCCACGGAGAGATGAGCCCTGACGGTCACGTGATACCAGATGAAGAGTATCTAGAGAAACTGTTCATGAGAAAACCGGATCTTCCGATATTGAAAGTACGCTTTCCGGATGGATCTGACCGGCCTTATTGGAATACGTTTTATCAGGAGATTGTTTATCATGAGATCACCGCCCATCATCTACTACAGGCATTAGGGATCGAAGAGCTCACTCACGAGGATGCAGAGAACATTGCAATCATCCTGAACGATATATTGAATGCAAAGCAGGATATTAACGAAATCGATTTAGGCGACTTTTCCCATCACAAAAATGATATCGTTTCTGTTGTTGAGCAGAACCGTAAATATTTGGGACAAATGGATTTAAACGCTCAATCACAGGAGGTCTGGGATTTTTATGATGAGACTTTAAAGAAGTTACATGACCACGGTGGCAAGCTTGTCAGGCTAGATGCATTCGCCTATCTGCACAAGCAACCAGGTGAGGTTAACTTCTTCAATGACCCCGGTACGTGGGAATACCTGAGAAGAGTGAAACGGATAGCTGATAAGTACGATTTAATTCTTTTACCTGAAATACATGCTGAGTATGGTCATGGACTCCACGAAGAAGTGGCTGGCAAAGGGTTTCCCATCTACGATTTTTTCTTCCCCGGTTTGGTTATTCATGCCCTGGATCAGGGGACAAACAGGAATCTTTTGCGCTGGATTGGTGAGCTAATAGAGAAAGGCATCCAGACGATTAATATGCTTGGCTGTCATGATGGCATTCCTGTGCTTGACCTGAAAGGGAAGGATAATGATGGTGTTTCAAGAAAAGGATTATTAAGCGATGAAGAGATCGACGCAGTCGTCGAAAGCATAATGGACCGGGGCGGGAGAGTAAAAAACCTATATGGTCCGGATGGTAAGAAAATTTCGTATTACCAGGTAAATGCGACATTCTTCAGTGCCTTAGGGGAAGATGAGCGAAAATTGCGTCTCGCCCGGGCAATTCAAATGTTTATGCCGGGTATACCGCAAGTGTGGTATCTGGATCTGTTTGCTGGCAAGAATGATTACGTGGCCGCGGATAATGGTGGTACGGCGGGACATAAAGAAATCAATCGCACAACACTCACCAATAGCGATATTGAACAAGGGCTCAAGCAATCTGTTGTGCGAGACCAACTGGAGATCATGAAACTGCGCAATACATCGCCTGCATTTGACGGCGAGTTGACGGTCAGAAGTACAGATGATCACCGCCTGCACTTAACCTGGAAACACCAGAAGTGTACAGCGACATTGGACGCTGACTTACGCGACTATAGCTTTAGTATTACACATAAGGAAAATACCAGTAATGAAACAGTGATGTCGTACAGCTAGACGTCGATACGCGAGCGGGATCGACTTTTCGTAGAGGAGAAAAATGAAAATATTAGCTACCGATTTAGACAGAACGCTGCTCCCAAATGGCAGTTGGGAGAGTGATAGTGAAGCCATCAGCCTGTTTAATGAGCTGACAGAAAAACACGGCGTTCTCGTCGTTTATGTAACAGGGCGAAATCTTGCTCTCACCGAGAAAGCGATAAAAGAATTTGGAGTCAGGTACCCAAATATTCTGTGCGGTGACGTCGGCACTACGATTAGAAAGTATGAGGATGGTGAATGGAAGTTTGATGATGGCTGGATTGACCATGTCAAAAGGGAGAGTCCAAGGTGGGATGCCACGGCAATAAGAGATGCGGTTGCCGGGATCGATGGTATGCGGGAACAGGAAAGTGAGCATTTGAATCAATTCAAGCAGAGTTATTATGTTGAACATGAAAAAAATAATCAGGTGTTAAAAAAAATTAATGCACTGGTAAAGGGAAAGTTTGATGAAGTAATCATATACAGTTTTGATTCACAGGATGGGAAAGGGCTTCTTGATTTTTTACCTGCAAGTGCGACAAAGCAGACTGCTTTAGAGTATGTGGCTGAGGAGTTCGGTGCTGCGAAAGAGGATGTTGTGTTTTGCGGGGACAGCGGCAACGATATCTTTCCGCTGACAGCAGGATTTAGCGGTGTTCTTGTGAAGAATGCCGATGATCAATTGGTGAAAAATGTAAAAGATGCAATGAATCAGAACCCTAAATTGAAGGTGTATTTCGCAAAAGGGAATTTCAAAGGTTTGAAAGGATATTATACGAGCGGTGTGATTGAAGGGGCCTATCATTATGGGATTTTTGATGGTGCCATGGATGGCAGGTAGTACGATTCCATCCTTGGAATCGTACTTACGGGCGTCCTCGGCAACTGCTCCTGCGCTGCTCTACCACCTACGTCCATGTAGGCGTGCCCTAATCGGTGGTGAAGTATTTTTATCTGTAGAGTCGATATACATGCCGGTTTTATACAATTTTAAATTTATTGCTCGGCAGTTAAGGAATCACCGTTAGTAATATTATCGATTGTCCATTCGCCAACGCTGTAACGAATCAAACGTAATGTAGGAAAACCTGTGGCGGCGGTCATTCGCCTTACCTGGCGATTGCGTCCTTCTGTAATGCTCAGTTCTATCCATGACGTTGGTATGTGTTTGCGTTCACGAATGGGCGGCACGCGCGGCCACAAATTTTCCGGTTCCTGTATTTTTTTTGCTTTCGCGGGTTTTGTTAATCCATCGTTGAGTGTTAGTCCATTTTTTATTTGTTTGATGGCATCGTCGCTTATTTCACCTTCTACCTGTACCCAGTAGGTTTTTTGCATTTTGTTTTTTGGGTCGGTAATTTTGTGTTGCAGTTTTCCATCATCTGTCAGTATGACCAGTCCTTCACTGTCACGGTCAAGTCTGCCTGCAGCGTAGACGTTTTTTTGGTTGATGAAATCGGCCAGCGTTGCGCGTCCCTGTTCATCTGTAAACTGGCAGAGTACGTCGAATGGTTTATTAAAGAGGATGATCAAGGTTGCTGTAGTGTTGTGCTTAAGATCTCTCACCTTGGTTCGAGATGACATTGAAAATTAGCATATTTCATCTTGAAAACTAATATGCTTCATTCTGTCATCTCGAACGAAAGGGAGAGATCTTCTTTCATAGAGAAAATTGAAACATTAAATGTTTAATAAACGGGCTGCAAGTTATACCAGCGATCACGTCGTGCATTAGCGGCATCAAGATAATCGAACATGGCATGCATCGCCTCTTCGTTGATACCTGACCAGCGAATATCGTTTTTCGGGCCCTTGAATTCGGCGTCGGTGACAATGGTGGTCAACTGTTTTGTCATTGGCAGAATATGCTGGTGCTGATCAACTAGCATTTGAATGCGCTTGGATCCGCGGAATTTCATTTCTGATATTTTGTGAATATTTTCCATAATAGGATTAACGCCAGGGTATTTCTTTAAAAGATTGGACGCCATTTTGTAACCGATGCCGGGGATGCCGGGGATGTTGTCTACTTTATCGCCAGCAAGCGCGAGTAAATCGGCAATTAATTCAGGTTTTACACCAAAATTCTTTTCCACGTCTTTGTAATGCAGGATTTTGTTACGTGCATAGTCCCACCAGACGTCACCGGGTCTGAGCAATTGGGCAAGATCCTTGTCGGCACTGAGTATGGTGATTTTAAAACCGTCTTCGCGCAATCGTGTTGCCAGGGTGCCGATGATGTCGTCGCCTTCGTAACGATTACTGGAAAAATCGGCAATACCTGCGGCGCGACAGAAGTCCCGGCAGTGTTTAAACTGGCTCTTTAGTTCAACCGGTGCAGCTGGCCGGTTCGCTTTGTACTCTGGAAATATTTCGCGGCGATAGGAATCAGTTTGTTTGGCGTCAAAGGCGCAGGCGATGTACTCTGGCTGTTCAAGTTCCAGTAATTCACGCAGAAACTCGGTAAAACCATATACGGCGTTGCTTGGATTGCCTTCGCTATCAACGATTTCATCGGAGTAAACGTGCCAGCCACGAAAGATGTAAATGCTGCTGTCAATCAGGTAAGCGTGCTTTTGTGTGTGTTTGGTATTTTGCTGGGACATGTAAAAAGCATTCTACGCTAGATTGTTGGAATGTAAATTAATAAGCATTCGTAATCTGCTGTTGCTGATCAACGCCGCTGGCGGGTGATTAGCCGCAGTGCCACAGGAATGCCGTGATGGCATTGAAATTTACGATGAAATTCAAGGATATAAAAGTTTAGCCGCATAAATGGATGAAAATGCGCTATATATAAGGAACTATCGTAGTATTATTTGTTCTGTAGTAAATCAAAATTGAGCGCAATTGAAGTTAAAAACATATGTCTGCCATATCTAAAAAAGCTGTTATTGAATTATCCAAGAAAGGAAGTCGCCTTTTTCGAAGTGGCCAGCTAGACGCCGCAGAAAAAGCTTATTTAGAGGCGAAAGAGCTTGACCCGGAAAATCCTTATGTCTTATCTGGCCTGGGCGATGTCTATCGTAAGCTCAACCGATTTGAAGAGTCCGGTGCTCATTATGATGCGGTTTTGAAAAATGAGCCGCAGAATATATTCGCTTTACGTGGCGCCGGCGATGCACGTCGTGGCATGAAGCAGCCGTTGCAGGCCATTCCTTACTGGCTGCGCTACCTGGAAATCAATGCAAAAGACAGTCATGTCATGGTGCGTATTGCGGACGCTTATCACAAGCTTGGCGATAGCGAGAATGCCATTGATTTCTATGAGCAGTCGCTGGTCATCAAACCTTATGATCCGTTTGCCCTGCTCGGCCTGGGTAATGTTTATTACGCGCAGCATGATGATGAAAAAGCGCTGAATTGTTTTGAGAAGCTGCTGGCTAAAAATACGTCGCACAATGTTGTGCTGATGACGATGATAGGCAATATTTATCGTCGACGAAAAGAATTTGATCGCGCCATGGATCATTATCAAAATGCGCTGGAGCATGATCCAAGAAATAATTTTGCCCTGTTTGGTATGGGGGATTGTTTCCGTGGCCAGCTCAATATAGAAAAAGCGGTGTACTGGTGGGGGAAAATTCTCGATCAGGACCCGGAAAATCAGTCATTATGGACGCGTGTTGGTGATGCACTGGTCTCGCTTGACCGGCTGGATGATGCCATACGGCACTACCATTCCAGTTTAAAAGTGGGTCATGATTTATATGCAATGCTGGGTCTGGCGAGAGTGGCATATAAACAGGGCGATTTAGATAAGGCCTGTTACCATTGTGAGCAGGCACTGGAAGTGGATAACGATAATGTACGGGCCCTGGAAGAGCTGGCGCGTATTCTTCAAGATGCCGGTCATGCTGAAAAAGCACAGGCGGTGCGAGATCGTATCGCTAAATGAGTCATTGTAAGCCCTGCCGTAAAACCGAGTAAAAATAAATGTAGTCCGCAGATAAACGCAGATGAAAGCTTCCGCATCCTCGGCAATTACTCCCTGCATTGTCCTACTACCGTACATCCTCTACATATGTGGACTACATTCTTCTATTTTTTTAAATTATCCTGATATTCCGTATAGCCCTAAATTAATACAGTTTAATTCCCAATAAACGCCTATAATGCGCACCTTTTTTCCTTTTAGAGAAACATCGTGAGTATAAAAATCCGCAATATTGCAATTATCGCCCATGTCGACCATGGTAAGACAACCCTGGTTGACCAGCTATTGCAGCAGTCCGGCACTTTTGATGAGCGCAAGGCGCCGACTGAACGTATTATGGATTCTAATGACCAGGAAAAAGAGCGTGGCATTACCATTACCTCGAAAAATACCGCGCTTGACTGGAATGGTTACCACATTAATATTGTCGATACACCGGGACACGCCGATTTTGGTGGAGAAGTAGAGCGTGTGTTATCGATGGTGGATTCGGTTTTATTGTTGGTTGATGCGGTTGACGGCCCGATGCCACAAACCCGTTTTGTCACCCAGAAGGCCTTTGCCATGGGGTTCAAGCCGATTGTGGTTGTTAACAAGATTGACCGCGATGGCGCTAATCCGCATCGTGCGCTGGACTTAACGTTTGATTTGTTCGATAAGCTGGGTGCGACTGATGAACAGTTAGATTTCCCGGTGATCTATGCGTCAGCCATCAATGGTTATGCCGGTCTTGAGGCGGAAATTACGGGCGGTGATATGACGCCTTTATTCGAGGCAATTGTCGAGCATGTGCATGCCCCGGAAGTGGATGAAGAAGGCCCTTTCCAGTTGCAGATTTCAACACTGGATTACAATAGTTATGTTGGCATTATTGGTATTGGCCGCATACGTCGCGGCAAGGTCAAAACCAATATGGCGGTGAAGATTATTGATGATGACGGCAAGGAGCGCAGTGGACGTATTGGCCAGGTATTGGGTTTTCATGGCCTGGAACGCGTTGAAGCGGTAGAAGCGCAAGCGGGGGATATCGTAGCAATTACCGGTCTTGACCCGTTATCCATCTCCGATACGATTTGTGATCCGAATGTGGTTGAAGCTTTACCTGCGATGACGGTTGATGAGCCAACCATCAGCATGATGTTTCAGGCAAACTCATCGCCATTTTCCGGCCAGGAAGGCAAGCTGGTTACCAGTCGAAACATCTGGGATCGCCTGCAACAGGAATTAAAACATAATGTCGCGCTTCGCGTAGAGCAGGTTGATGGTGACAAGTACAAGGTCTCCGGTCGCGGGGAGCTGCATCTTTCTGTATTGATCGAAACGATGCGACGTGAAGGTTTTGAGCTGGCCGTGGGCCGCCCAGAAGTGATTATTCGCGAAGAAAACGGCGTTAAGCTAGAGCCGTATGAAGAACTCACCGCAGATATTGAAGTTGAGCATCAGGGTGCGGTAATGGAGGCGCTGGGTCAGCGTAAGGCTGAGCTGAAGGATATGGTTCAGGATGGTAAAGGTCGAGTCAGGCTTGATTTTATTATCCCCGCGCGTGGTTTGATTGGCTTTAGAACGGAATATCTTTCGATGACGCGTGGCACGGGTTTGCTGTATAGCGTGTTTGATCATTACGGTCCAGCCTTAACCGATAATATCGGGCAGCGTCCAAATGGTGTGCTGATTTCTAATGCCAGAGGCAAGGCAGTCGCTTATTCACTTTATCCATTACAGGAACGCGGAAAATTACTGGTCGGTAACACCGATGAAGTCTACGAAGGCCAGATTGTGGGTATTCACTCGCGTGATAATGACCTGGTGGTTAACCCGATTAAACCCAAGCCATTAACTAACGTACGTGCCTCAGGTACTGATGAAGCGTTGACATTGTCGCCGCATATTAAGTTCACCCTGGAGCAGGCCTTAGAGTTTATTGATGATGACGAGCTGGTAGAAGTAACGCCGGAAAGTATTCGTATTCGTAAGAAGCTGCTGAAAGAGAACGAGCGCAAGAGCGCGAGTCGCGGTAAGGTTAAGTAAGTTGTATAAGTTGTGAGTGTAGATTTGAGTTGACCAGTAACAGTCCTACAAATAAAAACATTTATCCGCGAAGGACGCAAAAAGCGCGAAGAAAAACTTTTTAAATTTTAGAGCGTAGCGTAACCTGGCATTTTGTGACCCTGACGCCAATTGTTGAATTATGCTATCGCAAATTCAGGCTACAAAAAAAGCAATGTCATTTTTCTTTTGCGTTCTTTGCGTCCTTCGCGGATAAATGTTTTTAGTTTCTAAACATAGCCCAAAAGCGACATTTTAATAAATAACCGCTCCTTCAGTTAGTCCATTATCTGTTATGCGGTCATACTCAATATCGGCCTGGGTATATTTTTGTACAATAGCATCTCCAATATTATTGATCATTTGTGAAAGATAACGGCAATTCTGCTGTGTCGGTATTTCACTAAACGCTTTATCGATTTCTCTGGCCGCGGTTAAACCATGGTTGCCGTGATTCTTTTCGTGCTGTGTTAATGCGCTGTTGAATTTATTGAATACGTCAATGGTTTGCTTGTCGCTCACTTGTTCGCTTAACGCCGGCAGTATGTGCACAACATGGACTTTGGTGGTATAGCTGATTAGCTGGCAGCCATCAGGTGTTTGTCGTGATTGACTACGCCAATCGATATACCAGTCTGTGTGACCATTGTATGACCCGTTGCCCTCACGTATGGGTGAGTTTCGCATTAATTCCGGTTTGATCTCGCTGGGGGAGTGAGGCGAAATGAAATAGTATTTGTATTCGACAGACTCGGTCAGTTCAGCGATGGATTCAACGCTGATGAGTAATAAGATAAAGATTACAATCAGTTTTTTGTGAAACATGATAACTCAAAATGTCTACTGGCTAACAATAGGTAACGGGGCGTCCTGCTTCATCTTCGTTTTTGATAGAAACGCCGCGTCTCTGGAGCGATGACCGTATCATCATCGACTGCTGGCAAATTCAGCTTAATACGAAGTTTGATTGTTGTCTGCGCTTTAATAATCACGCCAATAATCACGCCAATAATCACGCCGAAATCGTCACATCAAGCTCACGTCAGCGGCTCTCGTGTTCAAGTTCAGCGCGCCATTTAGCATTACCCGGGTGAGTCAGTTTGCTTTATTTGATGATTGTGCGCAATTATCAATTTGGCCGTTGCTGAGACCATGGCAGCCGGCAGAGTCACCATGCTGTGCCTGTTTATCTGATTTTAATGGCTAATAGCAATTATTTGATGCAGCAAGGAAATTTTTAGTAATTGCATACTAATCATGAGTTTGCGTTGCCTGGTCGGCACTTTAACTGTGCCAGTCAGGTATCGCAAATACTTGTAGAAGGCAACCTATTTGACTCGCTTTCATGTATAATTCGCCGGCTAATTAATCCTGATTATGTGTCGTCGGAAAGCCGCTTATATGGTGCTGGCTTGTCACTAAAGGGTTTGTGAAAAAATTTAATGATTTTAATGTATATATTACGAGTGGCAGGAACATGACAGATTTAAGCAAATATCGAAACATTGGTATCTTTGCCCACGTGGATGCGGGTAAAACGACGACTACAGAACGTATTCTAAAACTGACCGGTAAAATTCATAAAACCGGTGAGGTTCATGACGGTGAAGCAACCACCGACTTCATGGAACAGGAGCAGGAGCGTGGTATTACCATTCAGTCAGCAGCAACCAGCTGTGAGTGGAATGGCCACCGTTTAAACATTATTGACACACCGGGGCACGTTGATTTCACGATTGAAGTATACCGTTCACTGAAAGTACTGGATGGCGGTATAGGTGTGTTCTGTGGTTCCGGTGGGGTAGAGCCGCAGTCTGAAACCAACTGGCGTTATGCCAATGACTCTGAAGTATCACGCGTCATTTTCGTCAACAAGCTTGACCGTATTGGTGCTGATTTCTTCCGCGTGGTTAAGCAGGTGGAAGAAGTGCTGGGCGCGGTGCCACTGGTGATGGTATTACCTCTCGGTATTGAAGACAATTTTAAAGGCTGCGTTGATTTGTTAACGCGGAAAGCCTGGATATGGGACAACGAGGCAGATACAACCGCTTACCGTATCGAAGAGCCGCCTGCTGAGATGGCGGATGAAATCGAAGAATGGCGTGAAAAGCTTATCGAAACTGCGCTTGAGATGGACGATGATGTAATGGGTCGCTATCTTGAGGGTGAAGAGCCTACCATGGAAGAAATCAAAAAATGTATCCGTAAAGGTACATTGACCATGGACTTCTTCCCGACTTACTGCGGTTCTGCGTTTAAAGATAAAGGTGTTCAGCTGGTGCTGGATGCTGCAGTTGATTATCTGCCGGATCCTACAGAAGTTAAACCGCAGCCGGAAGTTGACCTGGAAGGTAACGAGACTGGCGAGTATGCAATCGTTGACCCTGACAGGCCATTGCGTGCGTTAGCATTCAAAATTATGGATGACCGTTTTGGTGCTTTAACCTTTGTCCGTATTTACTCTGGTCGTATGGACAAGGGCATGTCTGTATTAAATACCTTTACCGGCAAAAGTGAGCGTATCGGCCGCATGGTTGAAATGCATGCAGACCAGCGTATTGAACTGACCGGTGCGCAAGCCGGTGATATTATCGCTGTCGTTGGTATGAAAAACGTACAAACGGGACATACCTTATGTGATGAGAAAAACCCTGCAACACTGGAGCCCATGGTATTCCCGGATCCTGTGATTTCAATTTCAATTTCACCGAATGATAAGGGTGCATCTGAGAAACTGGGTATCGCGCTGGGTAAAATGATTAAAGAAGACCCGTCTTTCCGCGTTGAAACTGACGAAGACAGTGGTGAAACCATCCTTAAAGGTATGGGCGAACTGCATTTAGATATTAAAGTGGATATTCTTAAGCGTACTCACGGTATCGATGCGACTATCGGTAAACCTCAGGTTGCTTACCGCGAAACGATCACCAAGCGTGTTGAAGATTCTTACACGCATAAGAAACAGTCAGGTGGTTCTGGCCAGTTCGGTAAAATTGACTACATCATCGAACCGGGTGCCCCGGGTACGGGTTATGAGTTTGAGTCAAAAGTAACCGGTGGTAATGTGCCTCGTGAGTTCTGGCCGGCGATTGAAAAAGGTTTCAGGTTGATGTCTGATCGCGGTGTATTAGCTGGATTCCCCTGTTTGGACTTTAAAGTGACATTAGTGGATGGTCAGTTCCATGCTGTGGATTCATCTGCTGTCGCGTTTGAGCTGGCGGCCAAAGCGGCTTATCGTCAGACCATGCCAAAAGCCGGTCCTCAATTGATGGAGCCAATCATGAAGGTGGATGTGTTTACACCGGAAGACCATGTTGGTGATGTCATCGGTGACCTTAACCGTCGCCGCGGCATGATTAAATCCCAGGAAGCGAATCCTACCGGCGTGCGTATTAAAGCGGAATGTCCACTCAGCGAAATGTTTGGTTACATTGGCACACTGCGCACCATGACTTCTGGTCGTGGCCAGTTCTCAATGGAATTCCTGCATTATGTGGCTGCGCCTAGAAACGTATCTGAAGATGTTATTAAGGAAGTGAAGGAACGCGAAGCAGCTAAGTAATACTGTTTCGTTTAGCGAAAAAAAGCCGGCTTTTGAGCCGGCTTTTTTTATGAAAACTTATTCACCACAGATTAGGGCAGGACGCCCGTAAGTACGATTCCAAGGATGGAATCGGTAGAGTCGAGTCGGGAACAGAGACCGAGAACAACGCATGGAGCAGTTGCCGAGGCACAGAGGGGTCGCTCTTACGCTTCCTGCGTTTGCGACATTAGTGCATCCATGCACGTCACACAGAGAAAAGATTTTGTGGAGGGCATAAAAAATGCGAAAGACGTGAATTGAAATTACAAACCAAACAGAATACCGTCATGCCGGCATGCTTCTAGCCGGTATCCATCGCTCATACGGGTCTTTATCCTAATAATCCATCCTTGCCTGATAAATGGATACTGGCCTCCGCCAGCATGACAAAATAAAAGCTTTTCTCTGTGCCCTCTGTGCCTCTGTGGTGAATAAGTTTTAATCTTTTAAACATCAAACAGCAGGTTCAAGGCATCAATCAATTGATCAATATGGCCGTGCGTATGTTTTGCGGACAGTGTTATCCTTAATCGCGATGTGCCTTCCGCGACGGTCGGCGGTCGAATGGCGGTCACCAGGAAACCGCGTTCAAATAATTGCTGACTGATTTTAAGCGTGGTGTAGTCATCACCAATTATCATGGGCTGTATTGCAGTCTGGCTGTTTTCAACGGGCAGTGATGATTCTATGCAGCAGTTTTTAAAATAAGAAATATTGTTATTTAAATTATTCAGATAGCGAGCTTCGTTTTGAATAATATGCAGGCTATAAGAGGTAGCTTGTGCAATCGCCGCGGGCATAGCGGTGGTATAAATATAGGTGCGTGCTTTTTGAATAATGGTTTCAATGAGTTCTTCACTGCCGGCAATAAATGCACCGGCTGTGCCTAGCGCTTTACCGAACGTTGCCATATAAACAGGGACATCTTCATAGCTTAACGAATAATGTTGCAGGCTGCCTTTTCCGGTTTCACCCAGGGTGCCGAAACCATGGGCGTCATCGACCATTAGCCAGCTATTATTTTTTTTACATAAAGCGGACAGTGCGGGCAGTTTGGCAATGTCACCATCCATGCTGAAAACACCGTCAGTTAACACGAGTTTTTCCGCGGTTTTATCGACTTTTTGTATTTTCTTTTTAAGGCTTGAAACATCATTGTGCAGATAACGTTGCAGGCGTGCGCCACTGATTAAACCACCGTCGATTAACGAGGCATGATTTAAACGGTCTTCAAAAACGTAATCGCCTTTTCCGACCAGGGCCTGGCATAAGCCAAGATTGGCCATGTAACCCGTAGAAAATAAAAGCGCGCGCGGATAGCCGGTGAATTTCGCAAGTTCTTCTTCCAGCTGGTGGTGTGCAATGGAATGGCCATTAACCAAATGTGCGGCACCGCTGCCAACACCAAAGGTTTTAATGCCATCAATGGCGGCTTGTTTTACTTGTGGATGATTGGCTAATCCGAGGTAGTCGTTGCTGCAGAAATTGATCACTTTCTTGTTATCAATTTCCATTTCAATTTGCTGCGGACTTTTTGTTATGCGGCGCGAGCGATAAAGATGTTGTTTTTTTCTTTCGTTGAGCGCCTGTTTGAGTTTGTTGCTGAGTCTGTTATTTCGGGCTTTCAAGCGGCTGTTCTGTGTTAGTTATTTAACAGCTGTGCGTTAGGCGCACGCGGCCTGATTGGTTTTTTCTTTGCTGGTATTAATACCTAACTTTTTAAACAATTGCTGGTCATGGTTTTCATCAGGGTTGGCCGTGGTTAATAGTTTGTCACCGTAGAAAATTGAGTTCGCGCCGGCAACAAAACACAAAGCCTGCGTCTCATCCGACATTTCAGTGCGGCCGGCTGATAAACGAACAACTGACTTTGGCATTAAAATTCTGGCAACTGCAATAGTGCGAACAAACTCCAGCGGTTCGAGATCTTCGACACCATATAATGCTGTGCCTTCTACCTGAACCAGCATATTGATGGGCACGCTTTCCGGGTGCTGAGGTAAATTCGATAGCTGCTGTAATAATGAAACACGGTCACTTTGTTTTTCACCCATACCTAAAATTCCGCCGCTGCAGACGTTGATACCGGCGTCTCTGACGTGCTGCAAGGTATCCAGACGGTCCTGATAAGTGCGCGTGGTGATGATGTCACCATATTTTTCCGGTGAAGTATCAAGATTATGGTTGTAATAATCCAGCCCGGCCTGTTTCAGCCGTGCGCTTTGTGGTTCAGTGAGCATGCCGAGCGTGACACATGACTCTAAACCAATGTTTTTAACTTCGATAATCATGTCGATGACTTTATCGAGGTTTTTGTCAGTGGGATTGCGCCAGGCTGCGCCCATACAGAAACGGCTGGCACCATTGGCTTTTGCCAGTTTTGCCTGTGTGATGACTTCATCCAGAGGCAGCAGGCGTTCGCGTTCAACTTCAGCATCGTTGCTGGCGCTTTGTGAGCAGTAACCGCAGTCTTCCGGGCAGGCGCCGGTTTTGATGCTTAATAAGGTGCTGATCTGGACCTGGTTGGGCTCAAAGTGCCGGCGGTGAATCGATTGTGCCTGGAATAATAAGTCGCTAAAAGGCAGTTCAAACAAGGCTGATATTTCCTGTTTTGACCAGTTATTGCGTATTTCCGGGGTGTTCGTTTCTGGCTGACGTAGTTCTGACATAATTTGAAGACTTCGTTATACTGAATCGTTATACAGGCATGTATCTTACACTACACGGATGAGTAGCCAAAATGGAACTTGCGCAAAAACTTTTATCAAATTTGTTTCCTTCGCGCTGTATTTTATGCCACAAAACAGTGGCTGGCCCAGCGCTTCAGCAGCACATAGAGCTGTGTGATGACTGCTATCGATCGCAGCCGTTTAATATATCCTGTTGTGCGCGCTGCGCACTGCCGTTAGCGCCAGATATTGCTAACAACACCTTATGTGGCCGGTGTATCAGACAATTGCCGGTATTTGATTATGCCTGCAGTTTGTTCCGTTATGAAGAGGACATTATTCGACTGGTGCATCAATTGAAATTTTCAGAAAAAATCAGCTACGCACGCAGCATTGGCGAGATGTTTTTATCAGAACGTAAAGTAATTGATATGTTTAAGGCAGAGCAGCCCGAGTGTTTATTGCCGGTGCCGTTACATTCATCGAGACTGCGGCAGCGCGGTTTTAATCAGGCGATAGAAATTTCACGCGTGCTTGCTAAAAAGCTTGGCTTGCCGATTGAGTCTAATGCGGTTGTTCGTCAGCGCGGTACCAGTGCGCAAAGCGGATTAAGCGCAAAACTGCGCCGTAAAAATATTAAAGGCGCTTTTAGTGTTGCCGGTACAATAAATTACCGGCGCGTATTAATTATAGATGATGTCGTGACCACCGGATCCACCGCTAACGAACTGGCCAGGGTTCTAAAGAAAAATAAGGTGGAGCGAGTGGGTGTCCTGAGCATTGCGCGTGCGCCGGTGAAAAGATAGTTTTAAGTTGTAAGTTGTAAGTTTTTACTTATAACTTACAACTTAAGACTTACAACTTTAAATTCACACCACACTGGCGAATTGGTAATCCAGGAGCACGCCAATAAATAACACCAGGCCAAAGTAATTGTTATTTAAGAACGCCTGGAAACATAATTCGCGTTTTCTGTCCCTGATCAGGTACTGCTGGTAAATAGCAAAGACACTGGCAGCGCTTACTCCCAGGTAATAAAATCCGCTCAGTTCTGCGCGGTGCCCAATAAGCAGCAAATTTAAAATCAGCAAGGCCTGTATGGCAGCGATAATTATTTTGTCCTGATTGCCAAACAAAATGGCGGTCGACTTAACGCCGATCTTGATGTCATCATCGTAGTCCACCATGGCATACATCGTGTCATAAGCGGTTGCCCATAAAATAGTGGCGAGAAATATTAACCAGGTGATGATGGTTACTTCGTTAGCCTGTGCAGCATAGGCCATCGGTGCAGACCAGCCAAACGCTGCGCCCAAATGAACCTGCGGCAGGTAATGGTAGCGTTTCATGAAGGGGTAGCTGGCGGCAAGTACGACACCGATCAATGACATGATGATGGTTAGCGTATTCATGAATAACACTAATGAAAAAGCCAGAATGCTAAGTATGGCAAATACCAGCAGCGTTTCTATGCCAGTGATTTTTCCACTGGCGAGTGGCCGTTGTGCGGTGCGTTTCACTTTTCCGTCGATATCACGGTCTGCGTAATCATTAATGGCGCAGCCGGCGGAGCGCATCAATATAACGCCCATCACAAAAACAAATAATACAAAGGGATCTGGCCAGCCGCCGGCGGCAATCCATAGCGCAATTAATGTAGGCCACAGCAGCAAAAGAATACCAATGGGTTTGTCCAGTCGTACGAGTTGAGCATAAAGTAAAGCTTTTTTATAAACCGTTGTTTGTTGAAATGAAAGGAGCAGTAGCCCGAGTGTACTTTTTAAACGTTCATATTCACTTTGTAATTTAAGGAAGTACTCTTCCAGTTTGTCCAGTAACGGGTGTTGTGCAAGGTAGTCAATCGATTGATTGAAATGTTTTCTGGTGAAATTAATAATCAGCTTAATGGTCTGAATGCTGTGTACTATAAATTCAGCGGCAGCATGGAAAAAATTCTTTGACGATGTCCTGCTATGGCGCCAGAAATTTTTAATTGCGGGCGGAAAATTGATGATAATATTTTGCAAAGCAGATCGGATATCCATTGCAGCGATTTTACCTGCTTATGGTTAAATCTGCATGAATCAGTGGTATAGTTTTCGTAACATGAGATGAAAAAAAGAGTTTGAGTTATGCGAAATATACGTTCTTTTGAAGACCATACCCCGCAAATTGACGAAACTGCATTTATTGATGATAGTGCGGTGGTAACGGGTAATGTTGTTATCGGTGAGCACAGTTCTGTCTGGCCCTGTTGTTCTATTCGGGGCGATATTCATTCAATCCGTATTGGTGCGCGCAGCAATATACAGGATGGCAGTATTTTACATGTCACCCATGACAGTGAATATGCGCCGGGCGGTTTTAAGCTGAGTGTCGGAAGCGACGTCACCGTCGGACATAATGTGATTTTACATGCCTGTACTGTTGAGGATTTATGCCTGATCGGCATGGGCTCGGTGGTGCTGGATGGTGCAGTCGTGGAATCTGGCGCGATGGTGGGGGCGGGCAGCCTGGTGCCGCCAAATAAGATTCTTCAAGGCGGTTATATGTGGCTGGGCAGCCCGGTAAAAAAAGCGCGCGAGTTAACTGAAAAAGAAAAAAGTTTTCTGCAATATTCAGCGCAGCAATATGTGAAGCTGAAGAATCGTCATGCTAAATAAACCGGATCCAGCTTATCAGCTGATTAAATGTTAATCATCCGCGCAATATTGATCATGCAGGAGCGGCGCATGCCGCGCGGTTTATTTTTCGTAAACTATTGATAATTATTACTTAAACTTAATGATTGCTTTCAAGCCAGTGCCATTGTCCGCCGCAGATAATATTAACTCTGCCTGATGCATTTGCACCACTCTGTAATAACAGTGAAGCATTGTCCGGGCCAGGAGTAAAAGGCTTATGCGTTTGTCAGTAGCTTTCGTATCTGCTGGATAACCGGTTTTGTTTCTGGCCGCACATTGCGCCAGATATAAAACGACTCTGCGGCTTGTTCAACCAGCATGCCCAGGCCATCTAATACCGTTGCTGCCCCCTTATCTGCTGACCATGACATAAACGGTGTGGCCTGCGCCGCGTACATCATGTCATAGCAACATGCCTTATCCTTGAATATTGCATCAGGCAATGGCGGTAAATCACCTTTTAAGCTGGCCGATGTGCCGTTGATTACAATATCAAATCCTGCGTGTTCAAATGCGGGGTCGTTTATTTCATCTAAACTGCAAGCCGTAATGTTGCCCAGATCTGAAAAATCTTCTGCCAGTTGTATTGCTTTGTGTTTGGTACGGTTAACGATTAATAGTGATGCGGGCTGTTGTTCCAGTATGGCTTCGAGTACCCCGCGGACGGCGCCGCCTGCGCCAATGATTAAAATAGCTTTATCTTTTATCTGCAGCTTGTGGTTTCGCATAAGGTCACGTACCAGGCCGACGCCATCCGTGGTGTCGCCATATAAACCGCCGTCCGGCTGAAGTTTTAATGTATTGACTGCGCCTGCACGCTGCGCACGATCACTGCGTTGTGTGGCGCAAGCCCAGGCGTCTTCTTTAAAGGGCACGGTAACGTTCAGGCCTTTGCCATTGTTGTTGATAAATTGTTGCACGGCCTGAGCAAACTGGCCGGGTTCGGCAAGTTCTGCTGTATAGCTGATGGACTGTTTTGTTTGCTCGGCAAACAGCTTATGTATCTGTGGGGATTTGCTGTGTGCTACTGGATTACCAAACACAGCATAGCGATCGACGTTTGCGGACATAAGGGCTTTACTGTTTACTTTAACTTTCTGACTTCAGCCACTGCGCCACTGTTTTGGCATAATAAGTCAGTATGCCGTCGGCGCCAGCACGTTTGAAAGCTAACAAGCTTTCCATGACGACGGCTTTTTCATCAAGCCAGCCGTTTTGTGCTGCCGCTTTTAACATGGCGTATTCACCGCTGACCTGGTACACATAAGTGGGTACCTCGAACTCGTCTTTTATACGGCGAACAATATCCAGATAGGGCATGCCGGGTTTTACCATAAACATATCAGCGCCTTCGTTTATGTCCAGCTCAACTTCGTGCAATGCTTCGTCAGAGTTGGCCGGATCCATCTGATAACTGTATTTGTTGCCGCCGGCAAGATTTTTTGCCGAGCCCACCGCATCACGAAACGGGCCGTAAAAACTGGAGGCATATTTGGCGGAATAGGAAAGTATGCGGGTATGGATTAACTTGTTTTCTTCAAGCGCCTGGCGAATAGCGCCAACACGGCCGTCCATCATGTCCGATGGTGCAACGATATCTGCGCCGGCTTTTGCATGTGACAAAGCCTGTTTGACCAGTACCTCGACCGTTTCGTCATTTAATACGTAACCGCTGTCATCAATTAAGCCATCCTGGCCGTGGCTGGTAAACGGGTCGAGGGCGACATCAGTAATAACGCCGAGCTCAGGCAAATGATGTTTTAATGCTGTTACCGCGGTTTGCGCCAGGCCGTCAGGGTTATAGGCTTCCGCCGCATCATCTGATTTTTTGTTTTGTGAGACCACGGGAAAAAGTGCGATTGCCGGGATGCCCAGTTCGAAACATTCTTCAGCTTCCTCTAGCAGCAGGTCAATGCTGACACGTTCAATGCCCGGCATGGAGGCGATGACTTCACGTTGATTTTCGCCTTCAATAATAAACATCGGGTAAATTAGATCATCGACAGTCAGCTTGTTTTCCCGCATTAATCGACGAGAGAAATCGCTTCGCCGCATACGCCGCATGCGAGTTGCTGAATATTTACCGGTTTTGGCCACGTCTAGCTCCACAGAATGATTCAATGTTTGTATTGTAACAGACCATAAATTCGATGGCATAATACAGCAACAACAAAATTAGCGCAGGTAATAAAATGAAATTAACGACGATAATAATGAGAAAATGGCTTTTTACGCTACTTATAATGCTGGCATTTTCCGTTGCCATGGCTGAGCAGCCGGCTGTGGTGGTGCCAGATGCTGTGTTTATTCAGCAAACAGATAAATCTGTTTCGCAAGTTTATGACAAGCTTTATAAAAGCCTGGAAGATGCCCGCTTTTACGTAGTGTTCGAGCCCAATATTGGCGCCAATCTTGCGCGCCTTTCTGAAAAATGGGGTGATGACTATAACCGCAATAATATTTCGGAAATTCGCAGTATGGTTTTCTGTAATGCCTGGTATGCCAACCAGGTAAGTAACCTTGATCCGAATATGCTGGGTTTCTGTCCGCTGCATATTACTTTGCTGGAGTCTGAAGGCCGTGCAACAGTATTGTTTAACCGCCCCGGCGTTATGACGCGAAACAGTCCGGCCGCGGACCTGCTGCTAAAAATTGAATCCGAGGTAATCACAGCAATACGTCAGGGAGTGCAATAAACCATCGGCGTATTTGAAAGTCAGCGCAGCAATGCAGTTCACACAAGCGGCTTGTTATGAATACCGATACGGCGGTGATGAAGCCAGATAAAGCCATAGATCCATCGCTCAGAGTGGTATCCGCTGTAGAACGCGAAGCCATAAAACAGGGTTTTCTAATGAGACCTGAGAAAAATACGGTATATGCCATCTTTTTCTATTAATGTGAAATAGAACAAGAGTGAACACTGGATTTTCCCGGTGAAATTGCTATATAACATAGTGAAATGTGACTAAATTCAGGGTGAGTAGCCGTTTACAAATGACCGGAACAGCTTAATCACCACTGCCAAACCATAATGCCAGTTAATTCTTCGTTTCGTCTTCTGGGGAAAAACATGTCTGATACAGTCACAAAGCAACGTGTCCTTATTATTGAGGAGTCTGCAACGTTGCGATATATGCTGGGTAAAACTATTCAGAAGCAGGGTTATGACATTATCAGTGCAGATAGTTTTGCGGCGGCGGTTGATTCGCTGCAGGGCTCTCGTCAGCAATTACAGGCGATATTAGTCGGCTGGCCAAATTACGAACACTGCGAATCTTCCAGGCATTTATTAGTTATGCTCGATCGTGAACCTTATAGTGAAGTTCCGGTGATACTGTTATCCAACGATGCAGAGCTTGATTTGCTGAACTGGATGAGTACGCGCGAAAGGACTGCGCTTGTGCCCTGGGAAAATTATCAGGAAGTTGTCGCTTCCTTAGAATCAATGCTAAACCCGGTGTCTCATCAGCCGGTTTTAGAAAAACGTGAAGAATATCGCGACGCTAAAAAAATAAGTATTTTACTGGTTGATGATTCAAAAAGTATCCGTATTTATTATCAACGGCTGCTGGAACGTAATAACTACGAGGTAGTGACGGCCAGTTCTGTTGATGAAGCCTATAACATTGCGCATGAACGAAAAGTTGATATTGCGATAGTAGATTATTTCATGCCGGAACAAAACGGTTATGTCCTGTGCCAAAAACTGCGTGATGATCCACGCACTGCTGAAATACGAACGGCGGTCATTACCGGCACCTACCTGGACTCAGTGATACGTGACTGCCTGCAGGCTGGCGCTATCGAATGTATGTTTAAAAATGAAGCCGAAGAATTATTTCTGGCGCGATTGTCTGGTATGCGTCGCTTCATCGAAGTGCAGCATTCGATAGAAAAGCAACGTGAAAATTTAGCGGCTATTTTAGAATCTGTCGGTGAAGGTGTATACGGTGTTGATAAGGATGGTCGGATTACCTTTATGAATCCAGCTGCCCTGGCTGTTTTAGGTTGCCATGATGTGAAACCCTTACTCGGGCAGAATGCTAATGATGCTTTCCATTCGACTGAGCAGTTCCTGAATCGAGATTTACTGAATGACGCCTATTATTCGGGTGAAAAATTACAGGGCTGGGAGACGAGCTTCCGCCATCAAAGCGGTAAAGAAATTCCCGTAGACTGTACCTTATATCCACTCGCCGTTGATGGTAAAAAAGAAGGTTCTGTTATTGCGTTTCGTGATATATCCGAGCGCAAAATGATGGAAGAAAAGTTGCGCTGGCAAGCAACACATGACCATCTGACAGGCTTGTATAATCGCCGCTACTTTGAAAGTTGTCTTGAAAGAGAAATTAATAGTGTAAATCGCTCAGGCATAATGAGTGCGGTGGTTTACCTGGATCTGGATCGTTTCAAATATGTTAATGATACAGCCGGACATGAAATCGGCGACCAGCTGCTTATTGATTTAAGCCAGGAAGTAAATAAACATTTGCGCCGGCATGACATTGTTGCGCGTATTGGCGGCGATGAGTTCGCCTTGATATTGAAAAATGTCAACGAAAGTATTGCGCTAAGTTTAGCTGATGAAATCAGGTCGTCACTTAGCAAGTTACGTGTGCGCCATGAAGAAAAAGTCTACCACGTGAACGCGAGTCTAGGTGTTGCCTTGATGGATATACCTAATGCCACGGCTGGAGATGTCATGGCTAATGCTGATATTGCCTGTCATATTTCCAAACGTATGGGTAGAAATCAAACGCATTTGTATGCAATAAACAGTGATGAGCGAAATGCTATGGGCAGCGAGCTTGGCTGGTCAACACGAATTAAAGAAGCGCTTGATAAGAATAAGTTTGTATTGCACTACCAGCCTATTATGCGGATGAAAGATCTGGATTTAGTTAATTTGCCTGCACAGGACGGTGTTTTGTGGCAACGACATTTGAATGCTAACGATAAAACATACAGTTACGAAGTTCTTGTGCGAATGATTGGTGATAAGGGCGAGCTGCATTATCCTGACAGTTTTATACCTACCGCCGAGCGTTTTAATTTGATGACGGATATTGATATGTGGGTGCTGGAGGAAGCGTTGCTGCAGGTTAATGCTGCTGGAGTAACGAATAATGACATACGCTTATCCATTAATGTCTCTGGCAGTACGGTTAATAGCGACGAGTCGCTGGAAAAAATAAAAGCATTAATTGAGCAGTATCATGTTAACCCGCACTCATTAACTTTTGAAGTGACTGAAACCTGTGCTATTGCCAACCTTGAAGATGCGAATGAGTTTATTAGTGAATTAAGAAAAATTGGCTGCCGCTTCTCACTGGACGATTTTGGATCGGGCTTCTGCTCGTTCTCGCAATTAAAGAATCTGCCTACCGACTTCGTCAAAATTGATGGCCAGTTTGTGAGAAGCATGGCAAGGGGTGCGACAGACAGGGCGATTGTCACTGCGATGAATGATGTTGCCCATTCGCTGGGTCGATATACCGTTGCAGAATATGTTGAAAGTCCGGAAATAATTCGATTGCTAAAAATTTGCGGGGTAGACAAAGTGCAGGGTAATTACATTTCTGTACCGTTGACCGAGTTGCCGAATAATAATAGCGTTGCTTTGCAAGAAAATATCGCGACAGTGAATATGAATTAGTATGTAACCCATTCTCTGGGTTTAAGGTAATAATTATAAAGTTTTTCTTCTTCGGTATTTTCTTCAATCACTTTATTGTATTCAAAATGTACCACAGGCGGCAAAGACATCAATATTGATTCAGTACGACCGCCCGTCTGCAATCCAAACAAGGTGCCGCGATCATATACCAGGTTAAACTCAACATAGCGGCCACGGCGATAAAGCTGGAAATTCGCGTTGCTCTTCTGTATAAGACTTCATTTTTTCTGCGTTGTACGATAGGCAGGTAAGCATCGATATAATGATCGCCAACACTTTGCATAAATGCAAAACTTTTGTTGAAACCTTCGTCATTTAAGTCATCAAAAAATAATCCACCAATGCCGCGTTGTTCGTTACGGTGTTTAATGTAAAAGTATTCATCACACCAGGTTTTGTATTTTTTATAAACATTATTACCAAAGGGTTCGCAGGCTTTTTTTGCAACACTGTGCCAGTGAATGCAGTCTTCATCATAGCCATAATACGGCGTTAAATCGAAGCCGCCGCCAAACCACCATACGGGATCTTCATTATCTTTTGTCGCAATAAAAAATCTTACATTGGCATGAGATGTCGGAATTTTTGGATTTTTAGGGTGTATAACTAAAGATACTCCCATGGCCTGAAATTGTCGGCCTGCAAGTTCAGCGCGATGCGCCGTTGCTGACGCGGGTAATTGATCACCGGAAACATGTGAAAAATTCACCCCTGCCTGTTCGAAAATAGTGCCATTGTTTAATACGCGCGTTATACCACCACCGTTACCGGACTCGCGCTGCCATGCATCAATGATAAAGTCTTTTCCGCCATCTTCTTTTGCAAGTGCCGTACAAATATTTTCCTGGAGCTCGATTAAATAGGATTTTACGGCTTCAATATCTGGTATATCTTCAGTGTTCATGGTTTTGTTATTAAGTGATACTTATTTTCTAAAAATGTAATTATCGCACAGGCGAATTATTTTTGATGGCTTGCCTGGTTGCCTGGTGTTTGAGATAAGGATTTTATCGACTTTACTGTGAAAATACTGGTGTAATTGAAGGGCGTTAGTTGCCGGTTTTTTGCCCGATATATTGGCACTGGTGGAAATGATAGCGTGGCCCAAAATATGGATGAGTTGTTTTATGTTTTCATGACTGCTGATACGGATGGTTAATGTGTTGTTGTTGTCAGTTAACCAGTTTGGTGCGCTCAGGCTTGCATTAACCACCCAGCTTGTGGGTTCATTATTTTGTGTTAAAAGTATTTCCTGATCCCTGGTTATCTGGATTAACGGTTTTATCTGTTCAATGTTGCCTGCCAGCAAAATAAATTGTTTGTTTAACGGGCGTTGTTTGATGGCATTGATTCTTTCGACTGCGTCAGGGTTATACGGGTCGCAACCAAGGCCGTAAATTGTGTCGCTGGGGTAGGCGATTACGCCACCGCTTCTGATAATATGCGCGGCATGACGAATTGAGAAATCACTTGCCATGATGGCTTACTAGTCTTTCTTTGCTGCTTTTTTCTTTACCGATTTCTTTTTTGTCGTTTTCTTTTTAGCCGATTTTTTCTTGGCTGTTTTCTTTTTCACTGTTTTCTTGACGACTTTCTTCTTGGCGGCTGCTTTTTTCTTCTTGCCGCGGCGGAATGGGGCGGCAAGTAGCAGTTCTTCACATTCTTTCTGCGTTAGCGATGTGGGTTCTTTATCTTTAGGGATTTTTGCATTCTTCATGCCGTCGGTAATGTAGGGGCCCCAGCGACCATTTAATACTTCAATATCGGTGCCTGGGAAGTTCTTGATGTGTTTGTTGGCATCAAATTCTTTTTTGGCTCTGACCAGCTCCATTGCCTGTTCGTGGCTGATGTTATACGGGTCAATACCCTTGTCCTGATATTCTTTATTGATAGAGACGAATTTGCTGGCGTATTTAACGTATGGACCGAAGCGGCCATAGTTGGTTGATAGTTCTTCATCTTCGTCGGTCTTGCCCAGGTCGCGCGGTAATTGCAGCAAGAAGTAAACATCATCCATGGTGATGTCAGCCATTTTTTGTCCGGGGCGCAAGCTGGCAAAACGCGGCTTATCTTCATCGTCTTTGTCACCAATCTGTACAAACGGACCAAAAGGCCCCATGCGTACGGATATTGGCTTACCGGATTCCTCGTCTGTTCCGATGTGGCGTGATTGCGCGACATCGGCACGGCTGACGTTTTCTTCGATGTGGTCAACGGTTTCTTTAAACGGTGACCAGAATTTTTTAAGCAGTGGTACCCAGTCGTGTTCGCCGCGTGCAATACAATCTAATTCGTCTTCCAGCTCGGCGGTGAATTCATAATCGACATATTTGGTGAAATATTCGGTGAGAAAGCCATTAACGATGCGGCCGATGTCGGTAGGTGTAAAACGACGGCTTTCCAGTTCAACATAATTACGATTAACCAGGGTGGAAATAATATTGGCATACGTTGAAGGACGTCCTATGCCATATTCTTCCAGTGTTTTAACCAGGCTTGCTTCAGTGAAGCGTGGTGGCGGTTCGGTGAAGTGCTGTTCATTTCGAATTTCCAGCAAATCAACTTTTTCACCTTCGACTTAACTCGGGTAACAGTTTTTCATTACTGTCATCTTCCTTGGCGTCGTCACTGCCTTCCATATAAACCGACATGAAGCCCGGGAATTTAATGGTGGAGCCGGAGGCGCGGAAACTGTTGCCGTCACCGCAGCCAAGCTCAACGCTGACAGTGTCCAGCGTGGCATGTATCATCTGGCACGCCATGGTGCGTTTCCAGATCAGTTCGTACAGGGCAAATTGATCCGGGTTAAGCTTGTCTTTAATTTCTTCAGGCGCATGGCGTACAGAAGTTGGTCGAATAGCTTCGTGCGCTTCCTGTGCATTTTTTGATTTATTTTTGAATACGCGTTTTTCATCTGGCAGGTTGTCTTTACCAAAGCGCTGTTCAATTAAACCGCGAATTTCGTCGATGGCTTCATCGGCCAGGTGCAGGGAGTCAGTACGCATATAGGTAATTAAACCTACCGTTTCTCCACCGATGTCGATACCTTCGTATAAGTTCTGTGCGGTGCGCATGGTGCGCTGTGCGGAAAAGCGAAGTTTTCTCGCCGCTTCCTGCTGTAAAGTGGAGGTAGTGAAAGGCGGCGAAGGATTACGCTTCCTTTCCTTTTTCTCAACTTTATTGACGGTTAACTGGCCGTTGGCCGCTTTTAGCAGTGTGTCTCGGGCAGCGCTGGCGCTTTCAGTATCGGTGATACTGAATTGTTTTATTTTTTCGTTTTTATAGAGGTGTAATTTACTTAAAAAAGGCTGTTTACCTTTGGTAACATCGGCTTCAATGGTCCAGTATTCTTTTGCATCAAACGCTTCGATGGCCAGTTCGCGTTCTACGATTAAGCGTAAAGCAGGGCTTTGTACCCGTCCGGCGGAGAGGCCGCGTTGTACTTTTTTCCATAGCAGTGGTGATAAATTAAAGCCTACCAGGTAGTCCAGTGCGCGGCGCGTTTGCTGTGCATTGATTAAGTCGATAGAGAGTTCGCCGGGATTATCAATGGCTTCCTGTATCGCGCGTTTGGTGACTTCATTGAACGCAACACGATGAACTTTTTTATCTTCGAGCAGGTCTTTTTCTTTTAACAGTTCATACAGGTGCCAAGAAATAGCTTCCCCTTCGCGGTCCTGGTCAGTCGCGAGGTAAAGCGTTTCTGCTTTTTTTAAAAATTTAATGATTTTATCAACATGTTTCTGGTTTCTTTCAATGATCTGGTACTTCATTGAGAAGTCATTTTCAGTATCAATGGCGCCTTCTTTGGGAATTAAATCACGGACGTGACCATATGAAGCAAGGACTTTGAAGTCTTTTCCTAAATATTTTTCGATAGTTTTCGCTTTTGCGGGCGACTCTACGATAACGAGGTTTTTGCTCATACAGTTTTAGTCTGGCTTTTATATCAGGCGGTTAAATTAGGATTAATGGATATGATCAATGGTTTCATCAAATATAAAATCTTCCATCAAAGCGATAGCATTTTCTTCGCCTGGATGTGAATGTAAGACTATCATGATAATCCATTTCAGTTGTTCTGCGTCGAGCGGGTGCCCTAATGCGACTACGCGGTCCAGTATTAGTTCACGTGTTACCGCTGTGAGAATGCTGGTTTGTTCGAGGAAGTGTAAAAAACCAATGCTTTCCAGTGAAATCAGTTTTTTCTCTTCTTCACTATATAGTCGTATACTGTTTTCTTTGATTGGCACAAATTGCTGGTCAGTATTTAACTCAGACTGCAGCTCAGCAAGATCTTCCAGCCAGTCAAAAGCCTGATTGATTTCAGTGTTGTGGAAACCCATTTCTTCGAGGCGAAGTTGAATACTGTCACGTTTATCAGTCACGCGACTTGTTTCGATTAGCTCGTTATCACCGAGATAACGTTCAAATAAAAACATTAAGACATCAACAACGGATTGTTTAATTATCATGCAAAAGTCTCGTTTGTCCTGGTTATGTACCGGGGAAAAATGTTTGGCGAGCCGTAAATATTATTATAAATCAATGCTTAATTAACATTGGTGTATTGACCATTCTGGCATACGACGATGCCTTCAAGCTCCAGAATAAGCAACATAGAAGCGACTTCGGCCGCATTAAAACGGCTGCTCATGACCAGTTCATCGATAGTCGCGGGCTCATAGGCGAGGCATTTGAGCAGTTTTTGGTGATCCGGGTCAAGTGCCTGATGCGGATCTTTAAGATTTTCTTGGGTATTATTTTCAGGTTTTTGTGGGTAGGTGATTGTTTGTGGAGATGAAAAACACAATTCTTCCAGGATGTCATTGGCGGTTTCAACCAGTTTGGCTCCCTGACGAATGAGCTGGTGACAGCCCCTGGTCATGGGGTTATGGATGGAGCCCGGGATAGCAAAGACTTCTTTGTTTTGCTCTATGGCACAACGTGCGGTAATCAGCGAACCACTTTTTTTTGCCGCTTCTACCACCAGCGTGCCGAGTGCTAATGCGCTGATTAATCGATTCCTGCGCGGGAAAAATCCGCGTTGCGGCTGTATACCGATCGGCATTTCAGAAATGATGGCGCCATGTTCGGTAATCTTTTGCGCCAGCTGCTGATGGCTCGCAGGGTAGACTATATCCAGCCCGTGAGCGACCACGGCGACGGTGCCGGCCAGTCCCTGTAATGCGCCTTCATGGCTTGCTCCGTCGATACCGCTGGCCAGGCCACTGACGATGGTAATGCCGGCATTTGATAAATGACAGGCAAATTCCCTGGCGGTATTTCGACCGGCAGCAGTCGGGTTGCGTGTGCCGACCATGGCGAGTTGTGGCTGGCGAAGGTAATCAGGGTCACCTCTTACATATAATATGGGCGGCGCGTCTGGCAGTTCTTTTAACTGCAGGGGGTATCTGTTGTCACTTAGCGTGATGATGTGGTGATCATCGGCTAAGGCCCAGTTAAGATCGGCAGAAATATCAGGTTTTTGGGCATTACCGATAGCGCTTATAAGCTCGGCCCTGGTGGAAACCTGGACGTCGATGGCGGTGAGTTGTGCGTGACTGGCATTAAATACGGCTTCTGCACTGCCAAAGGCGTCAAGCAGCGTACGAAAAGTGGTATTGCCAACACCCGGTGTGTGACGAAGATAAAGCCAGTATTTGAGTGAGCTCTGTTGTTGTGGTGTGTCGAGAGGGGCTGCATCCATTGCAGGGCGTATTTTTTCGTTTTTCATCCGTGTATTCATCCATGAATATTACACTATTATTTATTTGCTCAGTAAGACTCAGCCCATAATAATTTGAATTCGATAATTCGCTTCGCGTTTTGCAAACTTAAAGCCGTGGTGAGCTCACCATGTCATTGTTATGAATGACACGTGTAGATTCCAGTGTTAAACCGTAGCTGACACGGTCAAAGGTTTTAAACAGCATCACCAGTCCGCTACGCTCATTAGGTAGTTTTACCGGCTCGTTGGAGCTTTTGTCGTAAACATCGCGCACTATTTTTCCCTGAGTATAGGTGGCAAGCAAATGGCCGACTTCTAAACCGTCTCTTTCGCCTTTATTAATGACCACAATCTGGAATTGGGCGACGCCAAACAAGGCGTCATATAATGAAATTATCTGTCCATCGACAGCTTTTTCTGGCAAGTGAGGGAAGAACAGGTTTTCCAGCTTGCTCTTATCTTCGGGCAGTAAGCGGTCGCCTATTAATACTTCACGCTCGGTAAAGGTTAAATCACCGGAAGCCGGGTCATCATAAGTGGTGATGTGTACATCACCCGTGTATTTTGCTTCATAACCTAAGATCTCACCGGTGTCTGGGTCTAGTAGTGCATCACCCGGTCTGAACACTGAAAAACGCACGCGTTCTTTATCAATTTCTCCGCGCACATAAACGCGGCTGCCTTCACCTAAGATTAAATGATCTTCATCACTGCCGATAATGCGAGGCGCGCTGTCCAGTTCTTCTTTTGTCACCACTCTGGGTTTGCTTAAGAATTGACGTATGGCGTCACCGGGTATGCTGGGAATGCTTGCCTGTAATGCAGATGTGCGTATATTGGGGCTAAGTTTTATGACCGGCAAGTCGCCGTCGCCGCTGCTTGTCTGTACTGCTTTGTGCTGCGATTTATTGAGCTGAATTTGCGGTTGTCCGTCGACATAGACCAGTGTTAGTTTATCGCCGGGAAAGATTAAATGCGGATTGCTGATCTGTGCATTTTTTTGCCAGATTTCAGGCCAGTACCAGGGATCCTGTAAGAATAAATTAGAAATTCCCCACAAGGTATCGCCTTTTTTTACGGTATATTGCCTGGGGTATGAAGCTTTGAGGCGAATTTCTTTTTCAGGAGCGGGCGCCGCTTCAGGTTCTGCAATTATCTCAGGTTCCGGCAGTGGGCGCGGAGAGGGTGAGCTGCAGCCGGCCAGTGTCAACAAGGCCAGTAGCCCTGAAAGCATGAAAAAGTGTACAATATTGCGTGGCTTGGGAGTATTCGAGTTAGTCATTGTTATTTTTATTCCCTGGTATTTTGCGCCTGATTTTTTATTATAATATGAGTTCAGGGCTGAAAGTTTTCTTACTATTCTCAGGAGTTTAGTAGATGAACTTCAATTACGAAAGCAAGTTTTTCAATGAGTGTAGCAGAAATAACGTTATACACGCTGATTACTGCGAATTTTAGACATTATTTAGCAAACATTTTTATGGCAATTCTCGACATACTTCATTACCCGGATAAGCGACTTCGTCGCGTGGCAAAACCAGTAGAAAAAGTGGATGATGCCATTAAAAAACTGGTGCATGACATGTTTGAAACCATGTATCTCGCGCCAGGCATCGGTCTGGCCGCAACACAGGTTGATGTGCATCAGCAAGTGATCGTGATTGATTTGTCAGAGGAAAAAAATCAGCCCTTGTGCCTGATTAATCCGCAGATTATTGCAGAAGAAGGCACAGAGAGCTGTGATGAAGGCTGTTTGTCAGTGCCTGATATTTATGAAACCGTTGAACGTGCCGAGAAAGTCACGGTTAGGGCAATGGACCAAAACGGCGATGAGTTTACCCTGCAGGCAGATGGCATGCTGGCGGTGTGCATTCAGCATGAGATTGATCATTTGAAAGGCAAACTGTTTGTTGACTATATATCGCCATTAAAACGCCAGCGCCTGAAAAAGCGTTTGCTTAAACAGCAGCGTGAAGACAGCCGGCAGGCTGTCGGATAACATACTGTTTAATAACATGCCGTTTTATAACATGCTGTTTAATAACCTGCCGCTGAATAACCCGGCTAATTTGTTTGAATAAAATAACCGGCCGCGCCCGGCACTGCTGTAAAACTCCAGTTGGTCTGTTTTCGTGAGTAAACCTTTACGTATTATATATGCCGGTACCCCGGATTTTTCTGTTGCTGCGCTGCAGGCATTAATGTCGTCTGCCCATGAAGTGGTGGCAGTGTATACACAGCCTGACCGTCCAGCGGGCAGGGGCCGTGGCCTGCTGGCATCACCGGTAAAAGTGCAGGCGTTGGCGCTTGATATTCCTGTGTGTCAGCCGGTATCATTAAAAGATGAACAGGCGCAGCGTGAATTAAAAGCATTAAATGCCGATCTCATGGTGGTGACTGCATATGGCCTGTTATTGCCTGCGGCCGTGCTCCAGTCTCCGCGCCTGGGCTGTATTAATATTCATGCCTCATTATTACCGCGCTGGCGCGGCGCGGCGCCGATACAGCGTGCCCTGCTGGCCGGTGATAAAAAAACCGGTATTACACTCATGCAAATGGACGAAGGCCTGGATACCGGTGACATGCTGGCGCAGGCGGAATGTGAAATCGCAGCAGACGATACCGGCTCAAGCCTGCATGATAAATTGATGTCTGCTGGGCGCTGAAACATTAATGTCCGCCTTGCCAGCGATTGCAGAACAGTCACAGGTGGCTGAAAAGCAGGATGAAGGGGCTGCCTGTTACGCAGCAAAATTAAGCAAAGCAGAAGCAAAAATAAACTGGTCGCAATCGGCTGAAGAAATTGAGCGTGCAGTGAGAGCCTATAATTCCTGGCCGGTTGCTTATTGTTATTACCAGAAAAACAGTAAAACAGTCATGTTGCGCGTTTGGCAGGCCGACGTTATCAAAGGCGTGATCAAAACAGAGGTTTCCAGTGCGCATGCTGTGCCTGGCCAGGTTATAGCGGAGTCGGCACAAGGTATCGATGTTGCCACGGCTGAAGGCCTGCTTCGCATCACGCAGTTACAGGCAGAAGGCAAACGTAAAATGCGGGTCGCAGATTTTCTCAATGCCAACACATTGCTTGGCCAGGTTTTAAATTAATCCCGTGGCAAACTCGCCCCCAGCTAACAAGAAAAAAAACGCTCAGGCCAAAGTCAGTGTGGCGCGAGGTGCTTGCCTGAAAACCTTGAAACAGGTTTTTAGTGGCCACTCGCTGTCTGCAGTGCAGGCACAAACCATCGATGTGCTTGATGACAAGCGTGACCGCGGGCTGGCCAATGAGCTGGCCAATGGCGTATTGCGCTGGCGCTGGCAGCTGGAGTTTTTTGTATCACAGTTATTATCAAAACCACTGAAGCAAAAAGATATTGATGTGCAGCTTGTTTTATTAATGGCGCTGTACGAGTTAAAAGAGTGCCGCACACCCGATTACGCCATTATTAATGAAGCGGTCGAGCTGGTCAGAAAGTCAGGTAAAAAATGGGCGGCGGGACTGGTGAATGCGGTATTGCGACGTTTTAGCCGCGAACAGGAAAAGCTGGTGCTATCGATAAAACAAGATACGGTGAAATATTCACATCCGCCCTGGCTATTTGAAAAAATAAAAAACGACTGGCCGGATCACTGGCAGCAAATAGTCGAGGCAAACAATCAAAGACCGGCATTCTGGCTGCGCGTCAATCAGATGCAGTACAGTGTTTTACAATATCAAGAATTGCTTGCAGATGAGGGCGTAGCATTCGATGCTGAAAATGACTTTTCAGCGTTAGCTGGCCATGCCATAAAACTGGAGCAGGGCGTCGATGTCAGGTTGTTGCCCGGTTTTGCTGAAGGCGCGGTATCCGTTCAGGATGTTGGGGCTCAGCTGGCAGCTGCCTTGCTGGATGCTGCCGGGGATAAACGGGTGCTGGATTTGTGTGCTGCGCCGGGCGGAAAAACCTGCCACATTCTTGAGTCTTATGACAGCATCGAAAAAATAGTCGCGGTTGAGTTTGATGCGCACAGAATGCAGCGTGTGGTAGAAAATCTGCAGCGCCTCAAGCTTGAAGCAAGGGCCGAATTAATCGTCGCGGATGCAAGGCAGCACAATCAATGGTGGCATGGCGATCAGTTCAGGCATATATTGATTGATGCGCCTTGCTCGGCCAGTGGTGTGATTCGGCGCCATCCCGATATTAAAACCTTGCGCCGCGAGTCGGATATAGAGCCGCTGGTCAAATTACAGGCAGAAATCTTATCTTCAGCCTGGCAGATGCTTGCCCCTGGCGGTGACCTGCTGTACGTCACCTGTTCCGTGTTTAAAGATGAGAATCAAAATCAAATAGATAAATTTTTATCACGCAATGACGACGCTGTAGAAATTAAAATAAGCGCAGACTGGGGCGAGCCATGTGTTTATGGCCGTCAGTTATTGCCCGGTGAGCAGGATGCGGATGGTTTTTACTTTTGCCGTTTACATAAAGTCGGTGGCAGCAAAAAAAATGAAAAATGCGATATTTGAGCGTAAACTTCAGCGCATATAAATTAATGTGTTATCTCGCTATGAAGCAATCATCGTCTGAGGCGTTTAGCCCAACTTAATAAATCATGAATATAATTATTTTAGGCGCGGGTCAGGTTGGCGCGAGTGCAGCAGAGAACCTGTCGTCAGAAGCGAATGATATTACTCTGGTTGATTTGAATACAACTTTACTTAATGACTTAAGTGATCGTCTCGATATTCAAACCGTTGTCGGCCATGCGTCACACCCGGATATCCTGAGAAAAGCCGGTATTGCTGACGCAGATATGCTGGTTGCAGTCACTAACAGTGACGAGACTAATATCGTTGCCTGCCAGATTGCCCATAGCCTGTTCCATACGCCAACAAAAATCGCACGGGTACGATCTCAGGAATACCTTAAATACCAGGAACTCTTTAATAAAAATGATTTACCGATAGATGTCTTAATTAGCCCTGAGCAATTAATTGCAGAGCACATTCAGCGTTTGATTGAATATCCCGGCGCCCTGCAGGTGCTGGATTTTGCCGGAGGTCTCGCACGCCTGGTTGGCGTCAGGGCTTATTACGGTGGCCCCCTGGTCGGGCACGAGATATCTGATTTAAGAAAACATATGCCGGCTGTGGATTCGCGAGTAGCAGCAATTTTCCGTCGCGGTAAAGGCATCGTACCTGATGGCCATCAGGTAATAGAAGCGGATGATGAAGTCTTCTTTATTGCTGCACGAAAAGATATTCGTGCGGTAATGTCAGAGTTGAGAAATCTCGATAAACCAATTAAACGCATCATGCTGGCTGGTGGCGGTAATATAGGAAAACGTCTTGCTGAAGCACTTGAAAATAAATACAACGTAAAATTACTTGAGCGCAATGCGCAGCGCGCAGATGAATTATCCTGTGAGCTCAATAACACCATCGTGTTGCTCGGTGATACTGCGGATGAAGATTTATTGCTTGAAGAAAATATTGATCAGATGGATGTTTTCTGCGCATTGACCAATGATGATGAGGCAAATATTTTATCGTCCATGCTGGTGAAACGATTAGGCGCGCGAAAAGTCATGTCGATCATTAATCGCACTGCCTATGTTGATTTAATGGAGAGTGAAGGCACTATCGATGCTGCCATCTCGCCACAACAAATTACTATCAGTGGTTTACTTGCACATGTACGTCGTGGTGATGTTGTTGCGGTGCATTCGCTGCGTCGTGGAGCGGCTGAAGCCATTGAGGCTATTGCGCATGGCGATGCTGAAACTTCTAAAGTTGTTGGTAAAACAATTGAGCAGGTCAAGTTGCCAGAAGGCACAACGATTGGCGCAATTATTCGTGGTGATGAGGTAATGATGGCGCACCACGATATCGTGATACAAAATGAAGACCACCTGATTATGTTTTTGCTTGATAAAAATAAATTCAATGCAGTTGAAAAACTGTTTCAGGTTGGCGTAACGTTCTTTTAATGCATCCCGCCATCATACAACGCATTATCGGGCAGTTTCTGATGCTGTTTAGCATTACCCTGCTGCCGCCTGTGGTCATTGACCTTCTCTACCAGGAAGGTGCGGCACGCGCATTTTTTTACAGTTATTTATTACTGTTAAGCATCGGTTTTCTTTTGTTTATTCCGGTAAAAAACAAAAAAAGTGATTTGCGTTTGCGCGATGGTTTTGTCGTCGTGGTTATGTTCTGGCTTGTTCTGGGTGTGGCGGGTGCAATACCGTTTTATCTCTATGAGAATATGGATATCAGTATTGTTGATGCTCTGTTTGAATCTATTTCAGGCTTAACCACCACGGGTGCGACCGTGCTTGTCGGGCTTGATAATCTGCCGCACAGTATTTTGTTTTACCGGCAGGAATTACAGTGGTTAGGCGGCATGGGTATCATCGTATTGGCTGTTGCCGTTATGCCAATGTTGGGCATTGGTGGTATGCAGTTGTATAAAGCAGAAGCGCCCGGCCCGGTGAAAGACAGTAAGTTAACGCCACGTATAGCAGAAACGGCTAAAGCACTTTGGTATATTTATCTTGGTTTGACCGTGGCATGTGCGATAGCTTACTGGGTTGCCGGCATGGATCTGTTTGATGCGGTATCACACAGTTTTTCTACTGTGGCTATCGGTGGTTTTTCCACACATGATGCCAGTCTGGGTTATTTTGATAATCAGGCAATAGAAATAGTGGCCATTATTTTTATGTTTCTTGGCGCAATAAACTTTGCGCTGCACTTTTCTGTGGTGCGCTCAAAAAGTATTATGCCTTATTTGCGTGATGCCGAATTCAAGTTTTATTCTAGATTATTAATTACTATTTCATTGCTTAGTATTTATGCTTTGTATAGCCAGTCCGCGAATCATGATATCTGGGCAGCTATACGTGAAGCACTGTTTCATACCGTGTCGATAGCGACGACTTCCGGCTTTGTTACTTCGGACTTTGCACACTGGCCAGTTTTTGTTCCGGTAATGTTATTGTTCGCCAGTTTTGTCGGCGGTTGTGCCGGTTCAACGGGTGGTGGTATGAAAGTCATTCGTGTGCTGTTGCTGATAAAGCAGGGGCAACGGGAAATTATGCGATTAATTCATCCCAATGCGCAGGTGACAGTAAAGTTGGGAAGGCAGCCTGTTAATAACTCGATTATAGATGCGGTATGGGGTTTTTTTGCTGCTTATGTTGCGTTGTTTGCTTTGATGATGCTGATACTCATGTTCAATGGGCTTGATCAGATTACAGCTTTTTCAGCGGTTGCCGCTACGATAAACAATTTGGGTCCGGGACTGGGTGAAGTTAGCGCAAACTATGCCAGCCTTTCTGATTTTAATAAACTCTTGTTATGTTTTTCCATGCTCCTTGGCCGTTTGGAAATATTTACATTACTGGTATTGTTGACGCCTGCGTTCTGGCGTAAATGATTTTTTGTGTACCCTTGCATTGTTTTATTAATCAAGCATGAGCGTTAAAAAATCCAACCTGGAAAGATACCGTTTTCGTTTGCTGTTATTGCATCCGCGTTACTGGCTTAGCTGGCTTGGTTTGGCCCTGTTTTTTATTGTTGCTTTATTACCGATGCCGGTTATTGACTGGTTAGGTGGCCGGCTTGGCATTATTGCTGCAGCTAAAAATAAAAAACGATTTAATATAGTCAGAACTAATCTTTCCCTGTGCTTTCCTGATAAAAAGTCTGCTGAAATTGACGCCATGGTGAGGCAGCATTTTCAATCACAGTTTCGCAGTTTATTGCATTATTCTATTCTGTGGTGGCGGCCAGCATTTATGGTTCGCAAACAGAATTCACAAAACAGGGTTTGATCAAATCGAATACTACCGGAAAAAAGGCAAAAATATTATTATTTTGTTAACACATAATGTCGGGCTGGATTTTGCAGGCGCAGCTATTTCTATGGATTACTCGACGAGCTCACTTTATAAAAAGGTGCGAAACCCGGTGATAGACTGGAAGATCGCCAATGGCCGACTACGTTTTGGCAGCGATAATGGCAGTGTGCTGTTTACTCGCGAAGACGGACTAAGGCCCTTGATACGAGAGACACGTGCGGGTAAAGTTTTAATTTATCTTGCCGATGAAGACCTCGGTGCAGAAAATTCTGTATTTGCGCCTTTTTTTGGCGTGCAAAAAGCAACCATTCCGGTACTGGGTCGCCTGGCAAAATCGTGTAATGCCGTTGTACTGCCTTGTGTCAGTTGTTACCAGGAAAATAACCGGTGTTACGACATCAATCTGTTGCCAAAAATAGAAAACTTGCCCAGTGGTGATGATGTGCTGGATAGCATAAGCATGAATAAAGCCATAGAGCAGGCAATTGAGCTGTGTCCGATACAATATTTATGGACGCTGCGATATTTTCAAACGCGACCAGAAGGCGAGGCCTCGGTATATGAATAGTCAGCCACTAACGATAATGACGAAAAGTGAATCCATTATTGAACAGCAACAGCCAAAAAAGTTATTCAAGCGATTAAAGCATAATACCGGTGAAGCCATCTTGTCATATAACATGATTGAAGATGGCGACAAAGTGATGGTATGTCTGTCTGGTGGTAAAGACAGTTACGCCATGCTGGAGCTGTTAATGGCCTTGCAGAAAAAAGCACCGGTATCTTTTGATCTGGTTGCAGTCAATCTTGATCAAAAACAACCTGGTTTTCCGGAAGAAATTTTACCGGCTTATCTCGATAATCTGGGGATTGAATATCATATTGTTGAACAGGATACCTACAGCATTGTTAAAGAAAAAGTGCCGCAAGGAAAAACCACCTGTGGTTTATGCTCACGTCTGCGACGCGGAATTTTATACTCATTTGCTGAAAAAATTGGTGCCAGCAAAATTGCACTAGGCCATCATCAGGATGACATTATTGAAACCTTCTTTTTGAATATGTTTTTCAATGGCCAGCTAAAAGCGATGCCGCCAAAGTTATTAAGTGACAATAAAAAACACGTGGTTATTCGCCCGCTGGCATTGTGTAAAGAAAGTGATATAGCCGCTTATGCAGCAATCAAAAATTATCCGATAATTCCGTGTAATTTATGTGGCTCACAGGAAAACATGCAGCGCAAAGTAATAAAAGGCATGATTCAGCAATGGGAGAAGGAGAGTCCGGGGCGTTCTGAAATGATTATGCGAAGCCTGAAAAATGTTGTGCCTTCGCATCTCGCGGACAACAAGTTATATGATTTTAACAATTTTTAATGCCGGGAAAAATGCTCAGGGCTTGCCGTTTGAACTCTGCGCTGTATCGCTTTCTTCTTGCCATGACACACCTCCTCGCGCATTATCGCGCTGATTAGGTGGTCCGTAAAACCGGGGCCAGATCAATGAGCGGTCATTCATAATACAAAAAAAGGCAGCCATAAAGACTGCCGTATCATTGCGCTAAGTGCACTGTCATTAGGCTTTATGTCTAGCTAAACCTATTAAACCAATGAGACCAGAACCGAATAACCAAACAGCTGCAGGGATAGGTACAACTGTACGAGATATAAACTGGGCTCTAGTCCAGTTCTCCTCGTTAAATATAGTCGCACTGCCTGTAAGCGGTTGTGATGTGCCCATAATGCCACTATCAATATAAGCAAATGATGCGGTAACTGCTTTTGTGTTTGTGTCGGCACGCATCAACTCAAACATAATTTGATCGTGACCAGATTCAAGCAACATTGAGTCGATGGGGTTGAATGTGCTATCAACAAAACTAGCTTCAAAGAACTGAACTTTCACACCACCCAGCGTATTAATAGCGCGAACACCTACAATATCATCACCTTCAAAGCCCATACCTGTAGCTCTGTCCGTCAAATTAATACCATAAGACTCAGTAGTGACAGAAGGTATTGTCAAGTCGAATACAGCTTGTATTAATAAAATATCGTCTATTTTCAAACCTGCAACAGTATCTAAGGGATTAATGTCTGTTGCGAGAATCGCTGACTGAACCAACATTGTGTTTCCAAGAGCCAAAACTGTAGGTACTGCATCACTACTGTCGAGAGTTAATTTTCCATCAGCCTCTGGTCCCATAGCGCCTCTTACAAAATAGCTAGCAGAGTTTGGCGCCGATGGTGGAGGAGTTCCATCATCAAAACTATCATTGAAGAAAACGCTTCCATTTTTACTTACAGAAAAATTGTCTACATGAAAAACATATGCATTTACATTAAAAGATACGATTGCTAGACAAGTACACGCAGTACCGATAATAGATTTAATTACCATTTGCATCTTCCTTTTTATGTTAAATGACTCGTTATTCAACAATCAATTGAATTCACTAACAAATACACATGCAATATTCATGCAAGTATATGAAAACATAACATATACAATGGGATGCATTTCTACTTAACTCATTCTAGTATATAAAAGTGTAAAGCGAGCCTGACAGTATTCAGGGTTCTTTACACGTAGACGAATGTCGCTTTCACGCCCTGAGGTGTTCGGTCAAGCAACTTTAGCCGCATTCGAGTACGGCATAAATTTACGCATCTTTTTAAGTTGCACCTGGACTGAGGACATATCAGGCAGTAACCACGCCTCTGCCTCATTTGTCGTAGTAGTTGCACCTTTAGCAAGCCATACACTCTCATCTAGTTTTACTTTCCACATAACTAAAATGTATCACAGGCGAAATAACATAGGCATAAAAAAGCGCCCCTGCTTCGCTGGGGCGCTGGCAGCCTCACTTCCATTAATACATCCCAGTACATCGGCTATTTATATAATAGGGCTAGCACTATTATATTTATATAGGGGATTCCCCTATAATGAGGCAGGATTGAATGACAGCTTGGTTAGATAGCTGTCTATTAGCCACGGCTAATATTAGAAAACAAGGACAGTCGTTTTTGGGTCGTTTAGCGACCGTTGAGCAAGTCATCAGCACCAGGGCAATCCAGTGGCCGCTTACCGGCCAATAACGGACGGTCAGCACACAAACAATAGCGGCTCCCGAAGGAGCCGCTATTGAATAATATTTAACCGTTATGCCTTCTTTCTTCTAGCAACACCAATCAAGCCGATAAGACCTGAACCGAATAACCAAGCCGCTGCCGGTACAGGAACCGCATTGAGTGTTGCTCCTGGCGTTGTAGTTGTAAGTGCTGAAGTCAGTGTGTTTTGAAAATCAGTCCATGATTCTCCAAGGTTATCGCTATAGCCAAGGTGATTTTCAACGAAGAGCATGGTTTCCATAATCAGAACGTCTCCCACGTTCACATTAACACTGGTGCTTCCCGAAAAATTTACCAGGCTTGTTGGTAGAAATGCTGAATGCTGCACGCTACCCAGCAATAGAGGGAATAAGTCGGTCGGCGAGAAGAAAATATCCTGAAAAGTCGATAACGGCATGTGATCTACCAGGGTGCCATCAAAGTTACGGTACTTATACGCAGAGTCATAGTGATTTAGAAGAACCATACCGGCAACGCTCCCAAGAATTGACTGACTCTCAATTATTCCCTGCAGCAACATATTCGCATCAACGCTGACGCTGTCACCAGGCAGCAGTGTACCATCGGTCCCCACGCTGAATACCTGGCTCATGTATCCATAGGCTTCGCCATAACCACCATTGTTACCATATCTAAGGGAACCTGCCCGTGCACCCAGCGTACCAGTTACCGGATTAACACTAACCTCACCCCAGGCAGATGAGGCACCGGGATTTACTACAATGCCGCAGGTTGGATTTGATACCTCACACCACCATTTCGAGCCGCCTGAAACAGAAAGCGCACCCGTACTGACCTGGCTATCCCTTTCGATAACAGATAAGTCACCTTTAAGAGCAGAGACATCACCATGGGCATAATAGGGTGCCACCACGGCTTGCGCAGAGCCCACAAAAAAGATCGATACTATCGACCAAAATGAGATACTCAAATAACTTTTCATGGCCTTTTTCCTTTATGTTCATTTAATTAGCGTACTTATTGCATGCAATATTCATGCAGATTCGAATATCTAACAATATTACAGTCACTTAGAAATTATGTTGATTTAAATCAATCTTGAAAGTGTAAAGATTACATAACAGAATTCAGGATTCTTTACAGATGTTGTATGACTGTTCAGGGTCGACAACAGTCGCTCAGCCTATGAATTCAGATCAAATTACACGACTGGCTGCTGCCGACCATGTGCAGACCGTCATAAGTTTTTACTCTGATCCCAAATATAATACTATGGGATAACCATGTTGCTTATATTCTTACTGAGATTAATCGGTATGCTGTTTCCCTGTATGTACACGTAGTTAACATCATAACTGCCGTTGATGATCATCACAGTAGAGTTATTCAGATAACTGCGGCCAATTAATATGCTGTCTGCTGGTGTTGCACCGTGTAAGTAAAACTTCGCATGTTCGTAGAGGCTGTTAGGGAAGGCCTGGTTATTCAGGGTAAAGGCAGGCGCTATCATGGTGCTGTCTGCATTGATACGGATACTTTTTGTGGTGTCGAGCAGGACACTGCTGATCACCGTATTGTCTGGATTTTGCGGGATGTTTTTGCCATCGATGTGTTTGTAGATGACTTCATAACTTCCGGGTATCAGTTTCGCGGCGCCGCCGCCATCGAAACTGTTGCCCAGTAAAAACTCATCGTTCTCATTTGCTCCCCTGAAATAGAATTCCGCTGCCTGCTCCGGGCTCGGCACGGAAAGGCGCTGCCGTTCAGGGTAAAGGTGCCGGTGATGTCGACCGAGCTCGACAGCCACGGCTAATATTCTGATCTGCATTCAATAACCTGCCTGTCCTGCTACTAGCGCATTACCTATTCTGCGGTACCTGGTCGCCGGTTTCATGCTGGTAAATGATGTCATAGCTGCCTTGAATCACGCGGACATCAGCGGGACTGGCGTCATGTGTGTTACCCAGGAAAAATACATCGTCAGGATTATCTCCCCTGAGATAGATGTTGGCATCCTGGTATTCGGAAACTGGAAAGGCACCACCATTGTGCGAATATAGTGGACTGATCAATGCGCTTTGAATATTTATACTGGCGGCAGGGTTGGCCATATTCACCAGTTGATCAGCCGCTATAACAGCTTCTTCATTGGCAGGCACTTCGTCACCGGTTTCATGTTGATAGGCAATATCGTAGTTACCTTCGATAACCGTGACGGTGAATGGTAAATCATGGGTATTGCCCAGTTCCACCCGATCACCGTTATCCGGTTAACAACAGCAAACGACCATCCTGGTATTCACTGACCTGGAATGCGCCGCCAAAAATATTTCACCACAGATTAGGGCAGGACGCCCGTAAGTAGAACAATGCAGGAGCGATTGTCGAGGCACAGAGGACACAGAGAAGAACTTTACTTTGTTAACTGCGCCGTAGGCGCATCTAACAAAGTAAAACTCTGTGCCTCTGTGGTAAATCGCTTTTAAAGTTTTTGACCGTACCATAAGGGTCGGCAACGCCCTATGGCAATTCCCTTTCGCAGGGTGTGCGGACTACCAGGTAGAACGGCGGCGTATTTAACGCCGCTGTTCGTATTTTCATGAGTCACGAAAAGCTTTCGAAGCTCATTTCAGGACCTGAAGCCCGGTGCGCTGTGAGCCACATTTCAGAAGCTTTCGAGCACCTTTTTCCAGCTAGGATCAAAGCATGTCAAAGCGGTCGAGGGTCATCACCTTGGTCCATGCATCGACGAAGTCACTGACGAACTTCTGTTTCGCATCGTCAGCCGCATAAACTTCCGCGATAGCGCGCAGCTCGGAGTTCGAGCCGAAGACGAGATCGACCGGGGTGGCTTGCCACTTGAGCTTACCGGTCTTGCGATCACGACCTTCGTAAACACCCTCGGATTTGGACGACTTCGACCATTTCGTGGACATGTCGAGCAGGTTGACGAAGAAGTCGTTGCTCAGCTGTCCAGGCCTGTCGGTGAACACGCCATGCTTTGAACCGCCGGTATTCGCGCCCATTGCACGCATGCCGCCGACCAGCGACGGTCATCTCCGGTACTGTCAGGGTCAACAGGTCGGCCTTCTCGACCAGCATGTTAGCCGGAGAGCCGTAAGCACCATCATTGTAGTAGTTACGGAAGGCATCAGCCTTCGGTTCCAGTACGGCGAACGAATGCACGTCGGTCATCTCCTGTGTTGCATCACCGCGACCCGGTTTGAACGGAACCGTGACCTTGTGACCGGCATCGCTGGCGGCTTTCTCGATAGCTGCAGCACCGCCGAGTACGATCAGGTCAGCCATGGATATCTTGCTGCCGGCGTCCGTTTTGATCTTCTCCAGTTTGTTCAGAACCCTGGTCAGTTCTTTCGGATCGTTGGCGTCCCAGTCCTTCTGCGGAGCAAGGCGGACGCGCGCACCATTGGCACCACCGCGCATGTCAGAACCACGATAGGTAGAAGCTGATGCCCAGGCAGCTCTGACCAGTTCAGGCACGGTCAGACCGGATTTCAGGATCTTCGCTTTCAGCTTGCCTGCCTCTTTATCACTTATCTTGTGATCGGCAGCCGGAACCGGATCCTGCCAGACGAATACTTCTGCCGGTACCTCACTACCCAGGTAGCGGGTACGCGGACCCAGGTCACGATGCGTCAGTTTGAACCAGGCCTTCGCGAATGCCATGTCGAACTCTTTCGGGTTCTTCAGGAATCGCTCGGCGATCTTGCGGAAGCCGGGATCTTCCTTCAGCGCCAGGTCTGTCGTCAGCATGATAGGTGGATTGCGTTTATCCTTGACGTGGGCATCCGGTACCGCAGATTGCGCATCTTTATCGGTCGGCACCCACACTGTTGCACCGGCGGGTGTCTTCTGCTGTTTCCAATCGAACCGTGAACAGGTTATCGAGAAACAGGATAGACCATGCGGTAGGCGTCTGGGTCCAGGCACCTTCCAGTCCACTGGTCACGGTGTCTTCAGCATTGCCTTTGCCACACTTGTTCTTCCAGCCAAAGCCCTGCTCTTCGATAGCGGCGGCAGCGGGCTCAGGGCCCACACAATCACCTTTCCTTGCACCGTGGCCCTTGCCCAGGGTGTGACCACCGGCGACCAGCGCAACGATCTCTTCATCGTTCATCGCCATGCGGCCGAATGATTCACGCATATCCCTGGCGGCAGAGACCGGATCGAGATTGCCGCTGGGGCCTTCCGGGTTCACATAGATCAGACCCATCTGCAGTGCTGCCAACGGCTTTTCGAGTTCGCCGTCCTTGTTATAACGCTTGTCGTTGCCAAGCATCTTGGTCTCGGGGCCCCAGTACACCAGGTCAGATTCCCAGTCGTCCACTCGGCCACCAGCGAAGCCCAGGGTTTCGAAACCCATCGATTCCAGTGCGACGTTACCGGCCAGGATCATCAGGTCAGCCCAGGAGACATTACGCCCGTATTTCTGCTTGACCGGCCACAGCAGGCGGCGTGCCTTGTCGAGGTTGCCGTTATCAGGCCAGCTGTTGAGTGGCTCGAATCGTTGCTGACCGCCATCGGCACCGCCGCGTCCGTCATGCACGCGGTAGGTTCCTGCGCTGTGCCAGGCCATCCTGATCATCAGGCCGCCATAATGGCCCCAGTCCGCAGGCCACCAGTCCTGTGAGGTGGTCAGTGCTTTTTCGATATCCGCTTTCAGGGTCTTGATGTCGACACTATTGAAGGCCCTGGCATAGTCGAAGTCATCACCGTAGGCATTGGATTTTTCATCGTGGTCACGTAGCGAGCCGAGATCCACCTGATCAGGCCACCAGAAACTGTTCGGCTTCGGCTCACCCATCGCAAAAGCAGAGATTGATGGCACTGACATTGATATCGCTATTGCTACAGCGGTAAGGAAAGGTTTCGTTTGTTTGAACATTGGCTCTGCTCCCTTTTTCACGAGTAATTTAGAATTCATCTAGATTATACATATATTTATATCCTTAAAAAGTGAAAATTCATGAAAAAAACTGATTGCAGCAATAGGAAATACTAATCAACCGACTTTACCTCAATGATGCAGCTGGTATTGTCAAAGGAACTAGATTGAAGGCGTTCTTATGCGAGCTACAGCAATCAGAGAACTTCAACTTGCGGACAGTCGGAAAAGGGACGACAACGCCCTATCAGCTCAGTATCTAGATCACGAATACGCATTCAATATTGCTAGTTCAAAAAACTAAAAATTTTATCCGCGAATAACGCAAAAGACGCGAATAAAAGCAAGAATATAATCGATGTTTTAAAGATCTGCCAGCCTGCTTAAGGCGCGTTGCAGGCAATACCTGGCAACAACGCCGTGAACAACGAGATCTTATCTCGGTCTGCAAAAATATGTTTTTTCGCGTCTTTTGCGTTAGTCGCGGACCAATATTTTTAAAACTTTTGAATGAGCCCGGTGGGTCGACAGCAGGTGTTCGCTGATGGCACTAGAAAGTGAATTATTAGCCAATAATCAACCACAAAAAAACTGAGCTCAATCTAATGGGTCTGCTTTACTCCAGATTTCCTGTTATTTTCATTAAATCAGCTATAGTTATATAGTTGAATCCCTAAATTAAATGCTCTAAATCCCCTTTGTTCAACTGACTGGTGGGATTTTCCATGAGATTATTCATAATTCTGGCTTTATTGACGTTGCCCATTAGTTTGGGGCAATTCTATTCTACTGATTCTTTTGCCTATACTGATAAAATAGTGCCTCAGGAACCGCTGTTTGAAGAAACGGTATTACTTAACCGGCACGATTCGACGAAGGCAGCATATGTCAACAAACGGCTTCATTCAATGAAAAGCCTGGCAAAACAAGAAGATAGTAAGTTGACAGAAAACGTTACTGATTCAGCTGTTCGTCCGAAACGAGTAAACATGTTTGAAGGCAAAAAAAATTCTCAGGGTATGCAGCTGTTGAGTGTTTTGCTTATGTTAAAGGATGCCAAGAAATAAAGCTGTCAGCAGACATTGCAGGCGCAATTAATGGCTGTCCATCCATGCAACGATGCATTGATCCGCCACCGAATACCATGTCAATATTGTCTGCCTGCAGGCAGGCATAAAAAAACCCCAACCTAAGTTGGGGTTCCAGGTCCGTGCTTGGTGATGAGCCTCGCGCTATAGCTATTCCATAGAATTAATTACAAATCCGTGTAAACTTTAACCTTTCCATTATCCATGTCCATGTTAAATTTCTTGCAGCTACCTATATCCCTATGTCCCTGTATGGCTCGATCCTTGTGTCCATGTGAAACAGTATGGACGTGTTAATGGTTTTTCGCTATCAGGGAAAGCACGAAGATGATGTAGGAAAATTCCTACAGGAAGGGTTACGGCTTATTGCTTCTGTCGGGGTGGATTTGTAATGATAGCTTTACTGCAGCGGGTTAAATCAGCGTCTGTTGTGGTTAATGGCGAGTGTGTTGCCAATATAGCGCAGGGTTTGCTGGTACTGCTTGGTGTTGAAAAAAAAGATGACGAAACCAGCATCGACCGCCTCGCAGAAAAAATTTTGAAATATCGTGTTTTTGCCGATGCTGAAGACAAAATGAATTTAAGTGTGCTGGATATTCAGGGCTATGTTTTGATGGTTCCCCAGTTCACTCTGGCGGCAGATACGCAAAAGGGACTTAGGCCCAGTTTTTCTAGTGCCGCCAGTCCTGAAAAAGGATTAGCCCTGTTTACACAACTTGTTGATATAATGCATCTAAAAGGGGAGTCAATGGGGCATGATTTACCGGCTAACTGGTTACAGACAGGCCAGTTTGGTGCAGATATGGCGGTAGAATTGATCAATGATGGGCCCGTGACCTTTAATTTGACTGTATAAATAAATTTAACTCATAGAACTATACGATTAGGCGGAGATAAGATGGCGCAACGTCAGGCGAGTGTTGAACGTAATACTCTTGAAACACAAATTCAGGTATCGATAAATCTGGATGGAACGGGCGAATGTAACGTTGATACCGGCGTGCCTTTTCTTGAACACATGCTTGACCAGATTGCGCGTCATGGATTAATTGATCTTGATATTAAAGCAAAAGGGGATTTGCACATTGATGCGCATCATACCGTGGAAGATATCGGTATCACCATCGGGCAGGCATTTGCCAAAGCCATGGGTGATAAAAAAGGCATTGTGCGCTACGGGCATGCTTATGTTCCGCTGGATGAGGCCCTGTCGCGTGTGGTCATTGACTTTTCTGGCCGTCCCGGCATGGTGTATAACGTGAAGTTTACCCGTGCCAGCATTGGTGAGTTTGATGTGGATCTGTTCCATGAGTTTTTCCAGGGTTTTATCAATCACGCCAATGTCACGTTGCACATTGATAATCTAAGCGGCACAAATGCGCATCACATTGCCGAAACGATTTTCAAAGCCTTTGGCCGTGCCGTGCGTATGGCCATAGCGGCCGATCCGCGTATGCAGGGCGTTATGCCCAGTACTAAAGGAAGTCTTTAGGCATTAGTCGTTTTTTTAATTTATTAGCGTCCAGTCATAATATTAAGATGGTTTTTCATTTTTCATTTTTTATCTCCATGGACGGAGTGTATGCCGCAAAGAGCCAGGAAGGCGGTGCGGTTATCTCCATGGACGGAGTGTATGCCGCAAAGAGCCAGGAAGGCGGTGCGGTTATCTCCATGAGTGGAGGCTATGCTGAGCATCGTCTGCAACGATCACAATGCATTTTTTATTCTGCTGAGAAACTGTTATGAGCTCAGTTATTGCGGTCGTTGACTACGGCATGGGTAATCTCCGTTCAGTTTCCAAAGCACTGGAACATGTCGTTGCGGCGAATCAGCGTGTGATAGTCAGTTCTGATGTGAACGAGATCGCCAACGCTGATCGTGTGGTGTTTCCCGGTCAGGGTGCAGCGCGAGATTGCATGAAGCAGTTAAAGGATTTGCAACTGGAAGAAGTGGTTTTACAGGCGGCCCATGAAAAACCGTTTTTGGGTATTTGTATGGGTATGCAGGTGCTAATGACGCGCAGTGAAGAAAATCAGGGCGTTGATTGCATGGGCCTGTATTCGGGTGAGGTTCGCGCATTTGCCGATGCATCATTGCGGCCGCAGATGCAAAACCTGAAAATACCGCATATGGGCTGGAACAAGGTATCGCATAAACAAAGACACCCGCTGTGGCAGGATATCCCGGATAACAGTCGTTTTTATTTTGTGCACAGTTATTATGTCGATCCGGCAGATAAAATATTAATCGCCGGCACTACGGATTACGGTATCGAATTTGTTTCTGTCATCGCAAAAGGAAACGTTTTTGCCGCTCAGTTCCACCCAGAAAAAAGTGCGCATGATGGTTTACAATTACTTAAAAACTTTTGCCGTTGGAACGGGCAAGCTTAATTTTTAACGAGATAATATAAAAATGTTATTAATACCTGCAATTGATTTAAAAGATGGACAATGTGTACGCCTGCGTCAGGGTGATATGAATGAAAGCACGGTGTTTTCTGAAGACCCTGTGGCAATGGCAGGGCAATGGGTAAAAGCGGGTGCGCGACGTCTGCATATCGTTGACCTTGATGGGGCCTTTGCCGGCAAACCTAAAAACGCAAGTGTGATACACGATATTGCCCTGGCTTACCCCGATTTAACAATCCAGTTGGGTGGTGGCATTCGTGATGAAGAAACCATTGCCAGCTATTTAGACGCTGGCGTGAATTTCCTGATTGTCGGTACCCAGGCCGTAAAAGAGCCGCATTTTATTGCAGAAGTGTGTGCAGAATTTCCGACGCATATTATTGTCGGCCTGGATGCTAAAGACGGTAAAGTCGCGATTGAAGGCTGGTCAAAACTATCCAAGCACGATGTCATTGATATGGCCAGGCGTTTTCAGGACGATGGTGTTGAAGCCATTGTATATACCGATATTTCACGTGACGGCATGATGCAGGGTGTGAATATCGAAGCCACCGTAAAAATGGCGCAAGCAATCAATATACCGGTGATTGCTTCTGGCGGCATCACCTCAATGGATGATGTTAAAGCCCTGAGTGCGGTGGCGGATGAAGGCATTATGGGCGCGATAACCGGCCGTGCAATTTATGAAGGCACCATTGATCTGGCTGAAGCCCAGGCGTGGCTGGACCAGCAGTAAACATGAAATTATTTCACCGCAGAGACACAGGGACTCAGAGAATATCATTTACTTGCGCCGCATGCGCATTACCATGCAGAATCTCCTGTTCTCGGTGCTCTGTGGTAAGAACATTTTTAGTTTTTATTAACGTGTAAAGAAAATAAAATATGGCATTAGCTAAACGAATAATTCCCTGTCTTGATGTTGATAACGGCCGCGTCGTCAAAGGCGTGAAGTTTGTTGATATTCGCGATGCCGGTAATCCGGTTGAGGTCGCCCGGCGTTATGATGAGGAAGGTGCAGATGAAATCACCTTTCTGGATATCACGGCAAGTTCGGATGATCGTGAGACCATCGTTCACGTGGTCGAAGAAGTCGCCAATGAAGTGTTTATACCGTTAACCGTTGGCGGTGGTATTCGCACCATCGATGATGTGCGCAGAATGCTCAATGCCGGTGCCGACAAAGTCGCAATCAATACGGCTGCGGTATTTAACCCCGAATTTGTCCGTGAAGTGACTGACAAAGTGGGCTCACAGTGTATTGTTGTCGCCATTGATGCCAAGCAGGTGAGTAAAGAAGGTGAGCCGTTGCGCTGGGAAATTTTTACTCACGGCGGCAGAAAACCCACCGGACTGGATGCCATCGCGTGGGCGAAGAAAATGGTGGACTATGGTGCAGGTGAAATATTGCTTGACCAGTATGGACAGAGACGGCACCAAGATTGGATTTGACCTGCCATTAACACGCGCCATATCTGAAGCGGTTTCTGTGCCGGTGATAGCTTCCGGCGGCGTGGGTAATCTGGACCATCTGGCTGACGGTGTGATTGAAGGACTTGCTGATGCTGTGCTGGCGGCCAGTATTTTTCATTTTGCCGAATACACCATACAGCAAGCCAAGCAGCATATGGCGAACCGTGGTATCGAGATGCGCCTGTAATGAGCTGGTTAGACGAAATTCGATTTGATGAAAATGGCCTGATACCGGCAATTACTCAGGATGCCAGCAGCGGAAAAATTTTGATGATGGCATGGATGAACCGCGAGTCATTGCAGCTTAACGGCTGAAAAAAAAGAAGCGGTATACTGGTCGCGATCAAGAGGGAAGCTCTGGCATAAAGGGGAAGAATCCGGTCATACGCAAAAAGTACGTGGAAATTCGTTTTGACTGTGATGAAGACGTTATCCTGCTAAAAGTTGAACAGAACGGCGGTATTGCCTGTCATACCGGGCGTGAGAGCTGTTTTTATCGCCAGTTGCAGGGCGACAGATGGGTCGAGGTTGAGCGGTCATTAAAGACCCGAAAGAGATTTATATCGAGAAGAAAAAGTAACGGATAATTAATAAACATGAATAATAGTGAAATTCTGGCACAATTGGGTGAAATTCTGCAGCAGCGCAAAGGTGCAGAGCCGGACTCGTCTTATGTGGCAAGCCTGTATTCTAAAGGTTTAGATGCTATCCTTAAAAAGGTTGGCGAAGAAGCCACCGAAACAGTGATGGCCGCCAAGGATGTCGCCAATGAAGAAAATAAGGAAAAACTGGTTTATGAAGTAGCGGACCTCTGGTTTCATACCATGGTACTGCTGGCAGAGCAGAATTTGTCTGCTGATGATGTATTAAAAGAACTGGCGCGTCGCTTTGGCGTTTCCGGACATGATGAAAAGGCAGCGCGAAAGTAAACGTTTCATTGTAACTGTCGTCTGAATTTAAAGAACATAGAGAGTAAAGATTATGGGTATTAGTATTTGGCAATTATTGATTTTATTGGCGGTTGTGATTTTAATCTTTGGCACCAAGAAATTAAAAAATGTTGGTGGCGATTTAGGCTCAGCTATTAAAGGTTTTAAGAGCGCGGTAAAAGACGGCGACGATAAAGAAGCCGAGCAAGATAAGGTGACACAGGATTCAGAAGCAGGCTTCTGAAAGTTCTGCCAATACCGAATCAGTAAAAAAAGAAGATAAGGTTTAATTTTAATCGCAACGACAGATCATTCATTTGACTGCAATGATGTGATGTTGCACTGTAACTTTATAATGTGCCATGTTTGACGTCGGCTTCTGGGAAATTTCACTTATTCTTGTGTTAGCTCTGGTTATTATTGGACCGGAGCGTTTGCCCGGTGCTGCAAGAAAAGCGGGTTATTTTGTCGGCAAAGCGCGTCGTTACATCGAAGGCGTGCGCAGCGAAGTTGAATCTGAACTGGATGTTGATGAATTTAAACGTATGCTGCACAACCAGGAAGTTCAGATTAATGAATTACAGCAACAGTTAAAATCGGGTGTGGATGAAGTTAAGTCAGACTTGCCCAGTGGTTTATCTGCGGCGATATATTAACGGACTACGCCATCACATTCATTTTACGATGAACCGTCGGATGCCTCTGAAACATCTTCTAATGCTTCAGATCCAGACAACTCGGATACCGGGTTAGACGAAGATAAGGCATCCTCTACTGCCGATAAAGAAAAACGCTAAGCAAATAGATAAATGGCAGAGCAAGAAAATCAAACTGAGCAGAGTCAGGGCCCGGACGAGAAAGAACAAACCCTGATGGACCATCTGGTCGAATTACGAGACCGATTGTTGCATATGGTGCTCGCGATTCTTATTGTTTTTGTCGCGCTGTTTGCATTCTCCGAAGATATTTTTACTATCGCCGCGAGGCCGCTACTGGATTTAATGCCAGCTGGCACATCCATGATTGCAACCGGCGTTACTTCGCCATTTTTAGTGCCGTTCAAACTGGTATTGCTGCTTTCGGTGTTATTAACCATTCCTTATTTGTTGCATCAGATATGGGCGTTTATTGCGCCAGGTTTATATCTCCATGAAAAACGCATGGCGACGCCACTGCTTATTTCAAGTGTGATTTTATTTTACTGTGGCATTGCTTTTGCGTATTTCGTCATTTTTCCTATCCTGTTTGGTTTCTTCATTGGTATTGCGCCGGAAGGGGTAGCGGTGATGACCGATATTGGCCAGTACCTTGATTTTATTATCGCGATTTTCCTGGCTTTTGGTATTGCCTTTGAAGTGCCCGTCGCTACCTTTATATTGATTGCAGCGGGCGTAACATCGGCCGATAAACTGGCGAAACAGCGTCCCTATATCATCATTGGTGCATTTATTGTCGGTATGCTGTTAACGCCGCCGGATGTTATTTCGCAATCATTATTAGCCCTGCCAATCTGGCTGTTATTCGAATTAGGTTTGTTGAGTTCACGCCTTTTCCTTAAAGAGAGAGCCGAAGAAGACATCATCATGGAGAATAATGATTTCACCTTGATTGCGGAAACCCCAGCTAAATCGGCGAGTTCTTATCCTGAAGATGATCATGATGAGGAAGGTAATCCGCTGAGTGAGGAAGACATGGAAAAGCTTCTGGATGAAGCCGAGCAGGAAGAGCAGGAAAATAATAGCGATGATGAAGATGCAGACAACAAACCCGGTAAAAAAACCTGATGCGATAGATGTCTGGCGAGTAATGGATTAATTGTAGTAGCTCAAACCAAATCTAACCCGAAGCGTGCAGTCAAAAGCTTTAGAAGCGATTCACCACAGACGCCGGCAAGGATGCTGGTGGTAGAGCAACGCATGGAGCAGTTGCCGAGGCACTGAGAAATGCTTTTATAGATGGGTGTGAAAAATGGGAAAGAAGTGATAAAAATTACAAATCAGATGCTTTGCCGTCATGCCGGTATGCTTCTAGCCGGTATCCATCGCTCATATTGTGATTAATCTTGATTAATCCATACTCTCCTGATAAATGGATACTGGCCTCGGCAATCGCTCCTCGACAATTGCTCCTCGACAATTGCTCCTGCATTGTTCTACTACTGTCCATCCATGGACATATGCATTGCTCTCGGTCTCTGTTCCAGACTCGACTCTCGGCAATAGCTCCTGCATTGCTCTACCTCCTATATCCATATAGTCGTACCGATTCCATCCTTGCAATCGTACTGCCTGCCATCCATGGCAGTATTCGCCAGCATGACAAACGCGAACGAGATGAATTAAAATTGCAGACCTAGCAGAATACCGTCATGCCGGCATGTTCTTAGCCGGTATCCATCGTTAATATTGGCATTAATCCTGATAACTTATACTCACCGGATAAATGGATACCGGCCTGCGCCGGCATGACGAAATAAAAATTTTCTCTGTGTGACGTGCATGGATGCACTAATGTCGCAAACGCAGGAAGCGTAAGAGCGAACCCTCTGTGCCTCGACAATTGCTCCTGCATTGTCGCTCGCTACTACCGTCCATCCATGGACATATGCATTGCTCTCGGTCTCTGTTCCCGACTCGACTCTACCGATTCCATCCTTGGAATCGTACTTACGGGCGTCCTGCCCTAATCTGTGGTGAATTTTTTTCGTCGCTGCTCACTGCTTTTTATTCCTGAAACCACCGCCAATAGTGTAAAATTACGCCCCAAATACTTAAATAGAGAGAAGGGTAAAGAGCTCTTATGGCCGATAGAAGCGTCCCCCGAAGACCCACCCTCCTGATAATACTGGATGGTTTTGGTGTTAACCCTAGTCGAATAAACAACGCAGTACAGGAAGCGGATACGCCGCGTTTAGACGAATATTTTTCAAGAAATTCCCATACCACGCTGGAAGCTTGCGGCAACTCAGTGGGTTTACCCGATGGTCAAATGGGTAACTCTGAAGTCGGTCATATGACGCTGGGCAGTGGTTCGGTAATCAGGCAGGACCTGGTTCGCATTAATGATGAAATAGAAAGTGGTGATTTTTTCACTAACGCGGCTTTAGTGGCTGCGGTTGACGATGCCGCCGCCAACGACCGTCCGCTGCATCTTGTCGGCTTAACATCCAATGGTGGTGTGCACAGTCACATCAATCACCTGAAAGCACTGATTAAACTCTGTTCTGACAACAAAGTAAGGCCAGTGGTGCACATAACGACAGACGGCAGAGATACCGCGCAAATGTCCGCCCTGGTATTTCTCTCGGAAATTGAAGGTTTATTAGAAGATTCTAATGGCAGTATCGCCACCGTTAGCGGCCGTTATTATTCCATGGACCGGGATAATCGCTGGGATCGAACTGAGCTGGCCTGGAAAGCCATGGTTAAAGGTGAAGGGGTTCACGCGGAAACGGCACATTATGCCATTGAAGCGGCCTATGCCAGTGAAACAACCGATGAATTTATTTTGCCCACGGTGCTGGAAAATGCTGAGCTGATCAAGTCAGGCGACAATATTATCTTTTTCAATTTCCGAAACGACCGTTCACGACAGCTTACAGCTGCATTGAGTCAGGAAGATTTTGATGATTTTGATACCGGTGATTTTGAAGGCGCATTAGTCACCTGTTTAACCGAATATGATCCCGAATTTTTACTGCCTATCGGCTATGCACCGGAACGGCCGCAGGCAACGATAGCTTCTGTTGTCAGTCGCGCTGGTTATAAACAGATGCATTGCGCGGAAACTGAAAAATACGCACACATTACCTACTTCTTTAACGGCGGCAAAAAGAAACCATTTGCCGGTGAAGATCACATTATGGTGAGTTCACCTGATGTTGCGACCTATGACTTAATGCCTGAAATGAGTGCTGCCGGTGTTGCCGATAAAGTGATTGAAGGGCTAGAATCTGGCGGCTACGGTTTTATTCTGGTGAATTTTGCCAACGGTGATATGGTTGGCCACACTGCAGTGCGCGAAGCGGTGATCAAGGCGGTTGAAGCGCTGGATAAAGAAGTCGGTCGCGTGCTGGATGCCGCCAGGGAGAACGGGTTCTCCGTTATTCTGACAGCTGACCACGGTAACTGTGATGAAATGGTGGATCCGATAACGCAGGAGCCGCATACCCAGCATACGTTATATCCGGTGCCTTGCATGGTCATTGATCAAGCCAACTGGCACCTGCGTCCAGGCGGTGATTTGAGCGCGGTTGCACCGACGGTATTGCAGCTAATGGGACTGCAGCAACCGCCTTCCATGACAGGTAAATCGTTATTATTGTGTGAGTATTAATTATTTACTCACAAGCGGTATGACTGCCTTCAGCCAACAACGCCCCTACAAATATAAGCACTGTCTTGCCGCAAAGGACGCAAAGAGCGCGAAAAAAACTTTCTAAATTTAGGCCATAGCTCGGGTTAGTGTAACCTAACCCGACATTACGGCGCCATGGCGCTACTATTGAATTACTATCGCTGTTCCAACCTACAAATAACACGAAACCGATATCGTTCTTTTTGCGCTCTTTGCGTCCTTCGCGGCAAAATAATCTTAGTTTTTAAACGTTTGCTAAGGGCTGCCACTTCAACCGATACCATCCAGTCCACAGTAGCCATTAGCTTGTTGTTCCAGTCTCTGTTATAAAACCGCGTGAAACTTCTGCGGCTTTTCTTTGTTCATCGGTAAATGCATAATTGTCAGTAACTGCGCCCATGTTTCGCAGTCACATATGTTCAATATGCGTTTAAGTGTCATTTTTAATAAATTAATTAAATGAAAGATATAGAAGGTACAGGGAACTACTTAGCAGTAGAAGAAAAGCTTAACATCACTGCACATGCTGTAGGTTTAGTTTTCAGTGTTGCTGCCTTAGTGCTGCTGGTGACGCGCGCGACCTTGTATGGCAATGTTTGGCACATTGTTAGTTTTAGTGTCTTTGGTGTTAGCTTAATAATTCTATACGCGTCCTCCACTATCTATCATAGTGCGACTGACCCGGTGTTAAGAAGCAGGCTAAGAATCGTTGATCATGCTTCTATTTATGTTCTTATCGCAGGAACGTATACGCCTTTTTCGCTGGTTACACTGAGTGGTCTGAGCGGGTGGATGATATTCAGTTTTTCCTGGGCAATGGCATTCATTGGGATTATTTTGAAATTATTTTTTACCGGAAGGTATAATTTAATTTCGACGCTAATGTATGTGTTTATGGGCTGGATAATTATCTTCGCGATAGAACCGCTGATCAATAATTTATCGTCGGATGGTTTGTTCTGGCTTATAGCAGGCGGAATTGCTTACACAGTCGGCGCCATTTTATATGGAATTAAAAAGATAAAATTCAACCACGCTATTTTTCATGTGTTCGTCCTGCTGGGCAGTTTTTGTCATTTTGTATCGGTCTATTTTTATGTTCTGCCAGGCGGGTAATTTTTTGCTGACGCCGCTAAATGGTGTTGAAATCAGAGATTGAATAGTTGCCGGCTGTTTACTGATAACGGCTAACTAAGTCGTTAATTAAGGACAGCTAACCCCAGTACCACCTAAGCCGCAATAGCCATTGGGGTTTTTTGCCAGGTATTGCTGGTGATAATCTTCGGCGTAATAAAACGCCGGGGCATCCAGGATTTCGGTGGTGATGGCGCCAAAACCCTGTTTTGCCAGTTCCTGCTGGAAAAAACCGCGCGAGACTTCGGCGGCTTTTCTTTGTTCTTCACTAAATACATAGATGCCAGAGCGGTATTGTGTGCCGCGATCATTGCCCTGGCGCATACCCTGAGTCGGATCATGCGACTCCCAGAAAGTTTTCAGTAATTGCTCGACACTGATCTTTTCTGGATCATATACCACCAGAACCACTTCATTATGCCCGGTCATGCCAGAGCACACTTCCTGATACGTTGGATTGGGTGTTAGTCCGGCAGCATAACCAACCGCTGTTGTGTAAACGCCGTCAAGTTGCCAGAATTTTCGTTCGGCACCCCAGAAACAGCCCAGGCCAAAAATGATCTGTTGCAGGCCTTCACAAAACGGTGGTTTTAATATGTTACCGTTGACAAAGTGCCTGTCAGCAACAGGCATGCAGGCTTCGCGGCCAGGCAGTGCCTGTTCTTTTGTTGGTAAGTCCTGTATTCCCATAATGATATAATGCCAGTTAATGTCCGCAGTAATTGTATGCAACAAAACATGCTAGTAAACTATTTAGTTAGTTAAATGAAGATCAATTATATAGGAAAAGCTTATGCGACAACTTTTAATAATATTAATAGCGTTTACCTTTAACGTGCAAGCCAGTGACCTGGCGAAAGAAAAACGTTGGGCGGGGCAGGTGGTTGATGCCATTATGGATGGCGAAGCGGTCTGGCTTAATGACGGAGTAAGTGACTTCCTGAGTATTTATACCGAGGCGGAAGAAGATAAAAGTCGCGCAGTTATTGTGATGCATGGTACCGGCATTCATCCTGACTGGCAGCAGGTAGTACAACCGCTGCGTGTGGGTTTGACCGAGCACAACTGGAATACCTTATCTATTCAGATGCCGGTACTGGCTAATGAAGCCGATTATCCTGATTATGCACCGCTGTATGATGAAGTGGCGCCACGCATTGATGCTGCCATTCAGTATTTGAAAAACAAAGGTGCAAAAAATATCGTGTTGATTGGCCATAGCCAGGGATCGTCCATGACGGCTTATTACCTTGCCACCTCGAAACCGACGGTAAATGGTTTTATTGCGATTGGTATGGGCGCTTTTGCCGCAGACCCACGCATGGACAGCATCAAGGCGCTGGAAAAAATTCAGCTTCCGGCGCTTGATTTATATGGCAGTGAAGACCTTGAAAATATACTGGCTTCGGTTAACGAGCGTGCAGCGGCAGCAAAAATTGCCGGTAATAAAAACTACACGCAAACGCAGATAACGGGTAATCATTTTTTTGACGGTCAGGAAGACGCGCTGGTAAAAACCGTTGCTGACTGGCTGGAAAAATTGTCCGACTAGGCTTGCTGTTTTTACTGCAGACTGTCAAAGTGGGAGAGTTGCGATAAGCTCTGTTTTGCTTGAAAAGCGATAAATACAGATAGTCAAAAAATATAAAGCGGGGCTATTTAATACTATTATTCGCAGTACAGATGCCTGTTTTTGATATTAATCAATGATTAAATCATTGATTAAATTATTCATATCAAATCTTTAAGCGTTTTGTTCTTAATTGATTCTTTTATTGCATTTTCTATGGATGAAATAGCTTTTTCAACCTGCTCAGCGGCAGCTACATCATCAGGCTGAAGATAGGGCGTTTCTTCGGCACAACGCGCAGCATTTAAAACCATATCAAGGGTGATGTGATCTAATGACTGGCTGGGCAGGTAGTGCTGTTCATTCGTGCCTGCGGTTGTAATTAGTTTATTCGATAATAACGAAGACACAATGATTGTTAATGCCGATTCAGACATTTTGGTTTTTTGCGCCAGTGTTTTTAATGTCCATGGCTGTTTATTGCTGTCAAAGTTAATAGCAATGAGCTGCATTACTGTAAGTGCAAGTTTTTCGCGAAGGCGACAGCTTAAACGAATGACTTGCGACTGCTTACTGATGCGGTCAGGATTCTGATGGTAATAAGAAATAGAGGCGCCGGTTAAAACTATAAGCCAGCTTGTATATGTCCATAACATGAAAATAATCATGATGGCGAAGCCGGAATAAATTGCGGTGTAGTTAGTGGAGTCAACAATAAATGCAGAAAACAATGCGCCGACCAATTTCCATAAAATAGTTGCGATGACTGCGCCATAGAAGGCTGACTTAAATCGAACCTTGGTGTTTGGTATAAGTATATATATTAATGTAAAGGTAATGACGGTGAGAATAAAGGGGATGACTTCACCAATAAACAGCAGTATCGTGCCAAAAGGTTCTATGGCTATTAATTTATCGATAACGGCCGATGAGTTGAATGATGCAGTAAGACCGGCTGCGGTAAATAGCAGTAACGGCCCTATTAAGATAACGCTTAAGTAATTACTGAAACGTTGAAAGATGTTTCGTGTTACTGCTATGCGCCATGTGTAATTAAAGGCGCTTTCAATTTTTTTCACCAGTGATAAAACGGTGAAGATCAAAAATAGTAAACCGATCGAACCGAGCACGCCGACTTTCATGTTGTCAACAAACGAAATAATCTGCCGGCTCACCTGAAGGCCTTTTTCTCCTAATGGTTCCAGCAGATTGATTAATACGGGCTCAAGCTGGTTGTGCGCGCCAAAACCTTTTAAAACCGAAAAGCTGACAGCGAGTAAAGGCACTAAAGAAAGTAAGGTGGTATAAACCAGGCTCATGGCACGCAATGAAGGCAAGCCACTGCTTAGATCACGGGCGGCGCTGTACAATATTCTTAGTGACTCTATTAACAGAGACTGAAACTTACTGACATCTTTCAGTTTAGTGTTCCACAAAAATTCTGTGAAGTCCGCCTGTAATTCTTTAAATATCATATTTTTTTAGTGAGCTGTATTTATTCTTTTATTTTTCGCTGTTTTAAACGCCATTCCTGATAGTCTTTCGCTTTTTTGTAGCCTTCGTTATTGACATAATCAAGTACGCCCCACAGTCGATAAAAATGAGTGACTGAGTCAACGCGAATTATCTCCTCACCATCAGAGTCATAGAAGAGAATGCTGGGTGCATAAAAGATGTCGAGAGATTTCGCCCATTCTTTTGCTGTTGTGATTTTTCCCTTCGGAGTTTTTACGGCTGTATCTGCCCACATATTGAGCTGGATGACATTCATTTTTTCAATTTCCTGAATGCTTAAGTTCTTTTGAAAGTGGGCCGCTATGTAGCAGGTCACAGGTGTGGCAGTTTCCCTGTTCAAATAATACGGCGGTAGGTTTATTATTTTTGCGTATTGATTCGAGGTCATAAGGTTGTGTAAGAAAAAAGTCACGTTCGGTTAATCCGCCCAAGAGGAAGTACTCGCCCGGGTTTGCGCGCTCAAAATATTCTGAAAAGGTTTCTGTTTTGTAAAACTCTTCGGCAACATATTGTAAGGCGGCGCGAAATTTATAAGGCGGGTAAAAGCCGCGTAAACGAAACACGGGTGTTCCTTGCTCATCGTAAAAAACCAGTGAGGGGGTGAAGTTGGCCTTATAATGAACAGACAGGTCTCGTTCAGTATAGCTGGTGCCATCGGTGTCAGTGATATCGTCTATGCCCCAGATATTGAATGCAATCAGGTCATAGTGTTTTTGTAAATAATTGTTAATGTCGGTATCTGACAGGCTGGTTTTGAAAAACTGTTCACAGTAAGCGCAACGTTTTTGTCCAAAATAAGTGACAATGCCTTTTTTTCCTGCTTTTTTTGCCTCCGCAAGATCATCGCGAAGGTCGCCAAGTGAAAGCTGGAACCAGTCAGGATAAACCAGTTCCTCTTCCAGTTGTGAATCGTCGAATACCAGGTCCGCGTCTTCCGCGGCGAATGCCGTTATCGAAAACATCAATAATAGTATGGTAAGTGTGGCGGGAATTTTGTACATTATCATCCTGTTATTTAAATAGATAATAGGTTTTGATTATATGCCAAAAGGTCAGAAAAATATCACTTCCGCTAAGGTTTTAATGCTTATGGGCAAACAATGCGCATATTGCGGGCCTATGATGCAAATCCTGACAGGATTAATGAAAAAAGGTGAAATTAGCGACCTGCGCATAGTAAACATTGAAGATAATGCTGAATTGGCGCAACAGTTGGGTGTACGCAGTGTGCCATGGCTGCAGATTGGCCCGTTTGAATTACTGGGGTCGCGTTCAGAGCAGGAAATATTATTGTGGCTGCGGCGGGCATCTGATTCTCAGGGTATTAATGATTATCTGGCAGAAGTGCTGTCCGAAGGTAACATTGAGTATGCGAATAAGTTGATTAAACGATATCCGCCAGCACTGAAAAATGTCATCGAATTAATGGCCGACGCAGAAGCAAAAATCAATGTGCGACTGGGCGTTGGTGTGCTTATCGAAGATATGGCGGAGTCAGATGAATTTAAGGCTGTTTTACCGCAGCTGCTAACATACCTGTCAAGTAAAGATGCGCGCCTCCGCGGTGACGCCTGCCACTATCTGTCATTAACGAAAGATAAGGCATTTATTCCTGCGATTGAAAGTTTGTTATTAGACGACAGTGAAGAAGTCAGGGAAATAGCACAGGATAGTTTGCATGACTTGCGTACCATAGAATGACCACGCTCAGCGATATAAAAGTAAGTGTTTTGATGCCGGTGTTTAATGCCGAAAGTACTTTGCAGGAATGTCTGGATAGTATCTTCAAGCAAACCCTTCAGGACTTTGAAATTATTGCGGTGAATGATTTCTCCACGGATGATTCGCAGCGGATGCTGCTCTCGTATAACGATACGCGTATAAAAATTATTCAAAATAATCATAAGGGTATTGTGTCAGCATTAAACGCGGGCATGAAATGCTGCAGCTCAGAGTATATTGCACGCATGGATGCGGATGATGTGATGCATGAGACACGGCTGAAAAAACAATATGATCTGCTGCGTAGTGACGAATCGATTTCTTTATGTGCCACACAGGCGCGAAAGTTTCCTGAAGAAATGATTAAAGCAGGCTATGTCGAGTACATGCGCTGGCAGAACGCCTGTTTAACAAAGCAGGATATACAAAATCAAATTTATATTGAATCGCCGTTTTCGCATCCTTCGGTGATGTTTAGAAAGTCGCGTGTCAGCGCATTAGGTGGTTACCGGCAAGGGGAATTCCCCGAGGACTATGAGTTATGGCTGAGGCTGTTTCATGCCGGTCACGACATGATTAAGCTGGACGAAATATTAATTGACTGGCGAGAATCAGAAAATAGATTATCCAGAACCTCGAGCCGCTACTCAGAATCAGCATTTGAAATACTACGGGCAGAATATTTAGCAAAAGAACCACGTTTACAGAACCGGTCTATCGTATTTTGGGGCGCGGGGCGAAAAACCCGGCAACGGGTGCAGCATTTAGTTGATAATGGAATAAAGCCCTGCGCGTGGATTGACATTGATAACGGTAAAATCGGTAAGCAATACCATGGCGCTAAAACGTATCCGCCTGAATGGCTTCGTCAGTATCAGCATGCAGAGCAGCATAAAAAACCTTTTGTTCTAAATTACGTGCGTAATCACGGAGCGCGTGATGAATGCCGGAAGTTTCTAGACGATGCGGGGTACGTGATGGGCCAGGATTACCTGGATGTTGCATAGTAAAAAATAGTTGTAAGTTTTAAGTTATAAGTTGGCAGTAAAAAACTTACAACTTAAAACTTATAACTATTTTTATTCTAGCCATTCCACGAGATAATAAATGTACTGGCCTTCAGATGATTTTGACGGGCCGCTGACACGGGCGGCATAAAGTTTTTTATCCGAGTCGGCCTCATCCAAAGCGTCAGCCGCACAGGATTTTATTGATACGCAGTTGGCGGCAAAGCGATTGCGGCTGCGTTTAGGGATGTAGATGACGGCAAACTCGATGTTTGATGCAGATGACTCCGGATCGGGTGGCACCATGCCGCGCATGATATTTTAGTGTTTGTTCATTTTGTCGACATAGGCCATGCACATGGCAGATACAACAAAGGTTAAATGAATGATGACATACCACATCAGTTTGTCGTTATCGATGGATTGCGCATTCATAAATGCTTTGAGCAAATGAATCGATGAAATGGCAACAATGGAAGCGGCTACCTTCTGTTTTAACGAGCCGGCGTCCATTTTTCCCAGCCAGTGGAGTTTTTCGCTGCCTTCTTCTAAATCAATGCTTGATACAAAATTCTCGTAACCGCTGAGCATGACCATGACTATCAGGCCACCCACCAGTGAGATATCAATCAGGCTTAATATGAGCAATACCAGGTCGGCTTCTTTGGTGGCAAATATCAGTGGCATAACGTGGATGACTTCCTGGAAAAATTTAATGGCTAATATTAATAAGCCAAGGCTTAAACCCAGGTATATAGGTGCGAGTAACCAGCGGCTGGCATAAAGAATTCTTTCTGCGATGCTTTCTATCATAATAATTACTTTTAAATCAAAATCAGGTTAAATCAAAATAAGGTGCTGCGAATTATAATCTTTTTTTAAATTGTTGGCCTAGTCATTTAATAACTGCTGTATTTCGGCTTCAAGTTTATTGACGGTGCCAAAGGACACCTGTCTGAGTATGCCTTTTTTATCAATTAATATGCTCGACGGTGTGCCCTGTAATCCATACATCTCAAAAGTAAGGGCATTAAATTTTCTGGATTTTAAATAGGATTCAGCCTGCTGGTAAATGGCCTGTTTGCGCTGCTCGGTTAAATCACCCTGATGAAAATCCGGGATTTGACTTAATATAAACTGATCAATGCTGGCTTCATTAACGTCGCGTTTATTTTTTACCAATTTATCCATGGCAACGCTAACCGGGATATCATACGGCAGTTTCTTGTTATCAAGAAATCCCGCATTGCTTAATTGAGATAGCGGATCACCGATTAATTCTCCCTGTTGTAGAAGACGTTGCAGGTTATTCAATGTATTATGCTCGAAGTGTTCAAATGCCGTGGCGATAACAAAAACCTTTAAGCCTTGTGATGAATAGCTTTCGTGTAAGCGGATGGCTTCAGGCAGTGCGTGGATGAAACAGCCGGGACAATTAACCTGGATAACTTCAATCAGAATAACCTGGCCTGCTAGTTCGCTAAGGGCGGGTTCATGTCCCTGTACCCAGCACTCTATTTCAGGCTGCGGTGCAGGTTTGTTTAATACGGCTTTCTCCATGGCGGTCGTCATCTATGATGCAAGTGTGAATGATGTTGGATAAAAATTTATTAAAGCAGGATTATACTGATTTAACGCCTGAGACTACACTGGATGCAGTCGAGTCTTTGGGTTATGAAACCAGTGGCCGGCTGCTGGCATTAAACAGTTATGAAAATCGTGTCTATCGCTGTGAGCTGGAGCAGGGCGGCGCCATCATAGCCAAGTTTTATCGTCCTGGCCGTTGGAGCAATCTGGCGCTGCATGAAGAACATGCGTTCGCTCAGCAGTTAGTAGCACAGGAAATCCCGGTGGTTGCGCCCATAATAAAAGACGGTGAGTCTCTGTTTGAGCATGAGGGCTACCGTTTTGCCGTTTATCCGCTTCGTGGCGGGCGATGGCCGGATCTTGAATCCCGAGATGACCTGAACTGGATGGGGCGGTTTATTGCGCGAATTCATAATGTGGGGCGATCTTCTGTATTTCATCATCGTCACAAGATAGAAATCAAAAGAATGGGTAATGATTCAGCCTCTTATTTACAGGAGTCCGGATTTATCCCTGATTACCTTGAGCAGGCTTACCAAACACTGGTTGCTGATTTGATCATAGAAATTCAAGCGGCTTTTGATCGTTGTGGCCATTATCAAAGTATTCGATTGCATGGTGACTGTCATCGCAGTAATGTTTTGTGGACAGATGACGGCCCGCACTTTGTTGACCTGGATGATTGCTGTAATGGGCCGGCAATACAGGACTTATGGATGTTACTGTCAGGTGAGCGCCAGGAGATGACAGAGCAGCTGTGTGATTTGCTGGAAGGTTATGAAGAATTCGCCAGCCTGGATTTAAAGGAATTGAATTTAATTGAGGCGTTACGCAGTTTACGTATGATGCATTACGCAGCATGGCTGGCAAGGCGCTGGAATGATCCGGCTTTTCCTTTAGCCTTTCCATGGTTTAATACTAACCAGTACTGGGAAGAACATGTGCTGGAATTAAGAGAACAGCTGTCAAGATTGCACGAACCTGTACTGGTTGTGTAAGTGTTGACAAATATTTATTAGAGTTTAAAAAATCCTTCCGCGAAGGACGCAAAGTACGCGAAAGAAAAACCATAGAAGGTTTTATATTAATGGCGTCTTTCGCGACAAACTTAAGTATTAAATTGATAGAGAATAAAAATTATGAAAATAAGCATTATTAGCGGCAGTCACCGCAACCCATCACAAAGTGAAAAAGTTGCGCGTTATCTGGAAAAAACACTGGCCAGTCATTTTGATGATATTGAGCCGTGGGTTTATGCACTGGCCGATAATCCTCTGCCATTATGGGACCAGACGTTATGGGAGGATAATGAAGAGTGGAATCAACGACTGGCGCCTATCAAACAACAGCTGGTAGAAAGTGATGGTTTTATTATTGTTTCACCCGAGTGGCATGGGCAGGTTCCCTCCGGCTTAAAAAACTTTTTTTTGTTGTTTAACCGGTTTGAGTTAGGCCATAAACCGGCATTAATTGTTACCGTGTCGTCAGCCGATGGTGGTGCGTATCCGGTTGCAGAATTGCGTATGAGCAGTTATAAAAATAATCGTTTATGTTATATCCCGGAGCAGCTGGTTTTAAGAAATATAGAAAAGATCCTGAATGAAAAAAGTGAAGATAACGATGAGTCTGCTGACAGCTATTTCAAGGAGCGTATTACCTGGGCGCTGGGCATCTTAAGCGGTTATGCTGTTGCCTTAAAGGCCATGCGTGAAACAACTGAAATTCATCATGATAAATTTGGTAATGGCATGTAGCGGAAATAGTCTGAAGTTATAAGTTTTAAGTTAAAAGTTATAAGTTATAAGAAAAACTTACAACTTACAACTTACAACTTATATCTAATCTACACCGTGTCCACCGCGTACGCGGTGGTGTTGCTACTGGACTGGGTCGCCTTTCGCATCATTGCTTCAACACGTGCAGCATTGATGGCTTTCTGATTGATCACTTTCGGATACAGCGGGTACATTTTATCAACTAACAGTGCATGCTCTCTTGCTGTGAGTTCCAGCATTTCACGTTGCGGGTCTCTTAAAAAATCCAGCACCAGTAGATATGGCGATAACCAGCGAATAAAAGCCTCGACCAGACAGGCTTTCGTTTCATCCTGCCATTGCTGTTGCACCAGCATTTTAGGAAATAGGCGTGCGGATAATTCTCGGCCAGTCAATTTCGGCCTGAGATTGACGCCGCTTAAACCTTTGCCATAACTAAACCGGTCTCGATAAAACCATTGTGCTGAGGGTTCAGCGCCCGCCCGCTGATTAATGATTTCGTTAAGCCGATCAGCTGCTGAAGTAAGCTGCATACCGCTAAGTGAATGCTCTTTTAAAAACTCCTGCTTACAGCGTAGTCCTGCTTCCCAGGTTAGATTGTTCGGGCTGAAGATGTCAGTTTCATGGCAGACGCTTTCAAGTAAAGCTAATGGCTCATTCGTTTTGCCATCAAGTAGCCAGAGTTCGTATTTGTCTGCAAAGGGGTAGGGGCATAAATCGGCATATTTCAGCACTACATCAAGTAAGGCGTGGCCGATGGCCTGGATTTCGCTATAGTGATATGAAGCGATTAGCGGCGAACGTTTTAAGCCTGATTGCCTGTTCCAGTCGCCAAAGCGGATATCAGGCATGTCTATTTCAAAAAATTCTTCAGGGTCATCGGTGGGGCAATCGAAGTTATCGTTAATATAAAGTGTCCAGTTGATACCATCGATGGTGACCGCATCAGCACCGCCCGTGGAGATAATATTCATCACTCCACGAAATGGGTTTAGAATTCTCTGACTGTAGCAGTTAACAGGCATACTTAATCTTTAGTATAAATTCATAAAATTTCAATTATTTCATTAATATGCCTGACTATAATTTTTTTATAAATTGTTTATAAATAAATGTAATTATTCTATTAATTCAATAGTATAGGGTTGTTATCGAGGTAGATGTTTTTAAATTATTGTTGCTGGCTAAATTGCCAGCGAACGGTAGTTACATTATCCATGGCGAATCCTCAGAGTTGGTAAGTTAACCAAAGCAGGCGTTGCTGAGCGGTGCATCACTAGCTGATGTTAGTTGCGTGATGATTTTCCCGCTGTTTTCTGCTAGTGTATGCCCCCATTTTTTGAATAACCATCGGCTTAGAGGTCTCTCTGGTATTATGCAAATCGAATCAAATTCAGTTGTAACACTTCACTACACACTCAAAGATAATGAGGGCAATGTTATCGACCAGTCCGACGATGGCAGTTTTCTATACTTGCATGGCGCGATGAATATTATTCCTGGTCTGGAAAACGCACTTGCAGGTAAATCAGCTGGTGACGAATTTTCTGTGAAAATTCCACCGGAAGAAGGTTATGGGGTAAAAGATGCAGAGCGTATTCAGGAAGTACCTAAAGAGATGTTTGATAATTCGGATGAAATTCAGGTGGGTGTACAGTTTCATGCGCAAAGTCCAGATGGTGGCGCCGTTGTTGTTACCGTTACAGAGATAAAAGATGACGTTGTCGTGATTGATGGTAACCATGCACTAGCAGGCATGGATCTGAACTTTGCAGTTAAAATAGTTGATGTGCGCGAAGCATCTGAAGAAGAAATTTCACACGGACACGTGCATGGCCCACATGGTCATGCGCACTAAGATAATGACGTTTGTTAATAATTACGTAGAATATATATTAGCTTAACAGTTTTTATGATTGGTTTTATGGATTACGCATATGTTATCTGATGAGCAATTACAGCAGTTATATTATAGAAAAGAATCGGGTATTCACGGTAGTGGGCTATTTTCTCGCGCAAAATTCAAACAGGGAGATTATATGGGCGAATATGATGGTCCTATGGTCAAAGACAATGGTTCACATGTGCTGTGGGTAGAAGAGAATGATGATGTCTGGATTGCGCGTGACGGGAAAAATTTATTGCGTTATATAAATCACAGCGCTGAGCCACATGCGGAATTTCTTGGCTTTGAATTATATGCGGTACGTGATATCCATCCGCACGAAGAAATCACCATTGATTATGGTGAAGAGCCTTAGCCTTTATTATTCAATAAGGTTGCCGGCTGTTTGTATTTCAGTGATTGTTTACAATATTTGCAATAATACCGGTATTGCAGTTTTATAATCTTATTGTGCCTTATCGAACTTAGTTGGTGTTCGCGACAACTGCATTGATATGCATGTAAGGTCTGTTTTTTAATAGGTATGCCAGATAGATCATAATTGGCTGTAACACTCGCGTCAGCATCAAAGGCCTGCATTACCGCCTTCCACTCTTTACCGTGCGGTTTTATATTTTTCAAACCATAGATAATATCGCTTATGTAGTGTGCAACTTCGTGCGGTATGGTGGTGTTGAAGTTGTCATCAAAATATTTTGAAAATATATATGAGTTATACCGAATTTCTCTTTTTTTCTGGCTGAGAAAATGACTGCTGCTGACTTTATACATGCCAGCTGAACGACCCTTCAAATTAAAGACAATGTCAACGGGCTTGCTATTTATATTAAATAATTCCATAGCCTGTTTGATGTAAGCATGCGTTTGATCAATTATCTGTTGTTGTTGACTGCTGGATAAGGTCTGAATAATAGTCGACGGTTGATTCATTGCTATTTTCTTTGTAATTTTTCGTCCTTTACGGCACGGCTTTAATGTTTAAATTGCCTGGCCCGAATGTTGTTTATGCCCTTGAAATAAACTCACGTGTTTCAGTATTGATTTTAATGACTTCGCCCGGCGTTAAGTATTCAGGCACCTGTACCACCAGTCCGGTCGTTAATGTTGCTGGTTTGGTTCTCGCGGAAGATGAAGCGGCTTTCATTGCCGGCGCACATTCAGTAATTTCCAGTGACATTGTGGTCGGCAGTTCGATGCCCAGTAATTCACCTTCACTGATTAGTGCGCTTAAGTTTTCCATGCCGTCATAAAGAAAAATAACTTCATCTTCAAGTGAAGCAGCGGCCAATATAAATTGCTCGTAATTATCACTGTCCATAAATGTGTATGAATCACTGTCATGGAATAATAATTGAACTGAATGACGTGAAACTTCAAGCGGTGAAATCACTTCGTCGCCTTTATAACGGCGTTCAAATTTCTGTCCGCTGCTAATATCACTGCCGGTAACTTTGTATAAGGTGCTGCCGCTGCGTGAAGAGGGCGATTGCACGACAACCTTTTTGATCAGTATTTTTTTATTGTCCTGATTGATGACCAGGCCTTTTTTTATTTCATTTGCTTTCATTGGGTGTGCTTATATTTTGTGCTTGGCAGTAGATTATAATGGTTGTGGTGTTATAAAGACTAATTATGAGTGATTTTTAATGCGGGTTAAACATTTAATTATTCCTGATGAAGAAATCGTTATGACAGCGGTGCGTTCACAGGGTCCAGGTGGCCAGAATGTTAACAAGGTCTCGACTGCCATTCGTCTAAAATTCGATATTATTTCATCCAGCTTGCCGGCTATGGTGAAGCAGCGTTTGTTAATGCTTAATGATCAGCGGGTATCGAAAGATGGCGTATTTGTGATCAAGTCGCAACAGACTCGAAGCCAGTTGCAGAATAAAGAGGATGCGCTGTCCAGGTTGCAGTCGTTTATTGCGCAGGCTTTAGTGACAAGAAAAGTTAGAAAAAAAACCAGGCCATCCATCTCGTCACAGCAAAAAAGACTAAACAGTAAAAATAAACAGGGTCAGTTGAAAAAAAACCGTCAAAAAACGTCTGATCCATTTAATGACTAATGAGAGGTTAACGATATAAAACTGTGGCGAGGGTTATTGCAGCGGTTTTGAAAATAACAGTGAGCCCAGGTAACTGGTCTCGTAAAGATGTTTAGGAATTTTATTTTTTATGGATTCATGTAATTCAGGCAGGCGAGACCAGTGTACACCCTGTTTATAATGATGTGCTGTGTGATAGCCGAGATTGCCTGTCAACAGGTTGTAAATCGGACTTGTGTTGTTAAAGGACGCTTCGAAAACATTGTCGACATCCAGGCCGGCATGGTGGGAATGTGTTACCCAGGCGGTAAAAATCAAGCTGCCTATCATTGGCAGTATAAAACAGAACAGCGCAGGTAAAGGGCGATGCCAGGTTAGTGCAATAACAACAAAGAGTGTGACAGCGGTGGATATTAAAAATATTTTCATTGGACGCGGGTGTTTTTTACCTACTTTGTAACCACGGTAATAGGCCGTTATGGCAACATTAAGCGTGTATTCGATTCGTCCCATGGCTTTGCCGCTTTTTCGTTTCCATCGACTTTCATCCTTATCCTGATCAAGGTAATGATGGTGATGTCCAAGCACATGATGCAGAACCCAAAGCTTTGCAGTTACGCCGGTATGCATGGCATAAATTAATTCAAGAATTCTGTTGGCGAAGGTGTACTTGAATGTCGGCGTGTGCTGATGATGGTGATTCCAGGCGCAGATGATGCCTTTAGGCCAGATCATTAATAGCCAGTAAGACAGTAATAACCAGATATTATCCAATAGAAAATAAGCAGCAATATCAAGCGTAAAAAACAAAGTGATGACAAAAACCGGTATCCGGTCTTCGCGGTGTCTAAATAGAGTGGCCATGGGGAAATTATAGATCTTTAAGTATAAATGGATCTTTGCTGGTTTATTGTGTGGCAAAGCAGTATAGCAGAATCTGCCAAACTGATTAAACTCTGTGAAACGGCTGATCGGTGTTAGTACTGAGTGTGCTAAATATGCGGTTTTTAACTTTTTCCAGTCGTTTTTCATCATACGGCACAGGCGCAACGGCACCCCATACCGGTGCTGGCCAGCAGGCGTCAGTGGTAAATCTCGCAATATGGTGAATATGCAGCTGTGGAACAATATTGCCTAAGGCTGCAATATTGAGCTTGTCAGGCTGGAAAGCCTGCTCCAGGCATAAGCTGAAGAACATGGATTCGGCCATTAATTGCTGTTGATCAGCTAGCGATAACTGGTGCATTTCAGTGATATTTTCGCGATTGGGTAAAAGAATAAACCAGGGATAATTAGCATCATTCAGCAGCAGCAGTGAGCATAAGTTAAATTCACCTAGAATTTTGCAGTCTTTTTCCAGCTGGGGGTTAAGTTTTATCATAAGTAGGGTTATTAGTTGGATGAAGTAATTCAGCGATGTATCATGGTAGTTTATGATATATCGAATGTTACTAACAATGGTGAAAACATGGCTGACTGGTTAAGCGGTAAAATAGTTAAAAAGATTCAATGGAATGAGCGATTATTTTCGTTGCTGATAAAAGCTGAATTGAAAGATTTTTCTGCCGGCCAATTTGTACGTGTGGCACTGGATATCGATGGCGAGCGTGTCGCCAGACCGTATTCACTGGTGAGTAAACCCGCTGACGAGTTATTAGAAATTTATTTTAATGTCGTTGCAGAAGGTCCGCTGTCACCAAAACTGGCAGAGCTTGAGGTCGATGATGAAATATTTGTTACTGATAAAGCCAATGGGTTTTTAACGGTAGATGAAGTTCCACAGTGCAGGCATTTATGGTTGTTAGCAACGGGAACCGGTGTCGGCCCTTTTCTTTCTATATTAAAGAGTGAAAAGGTATGGCAACGGTTTGAAAAAGTGGTGCTGTGCTACTCAGTGATAGATGCTTCAGAATTGTCATATAAAGAAGACATTGCAGCGATAGAGCAGCAGCATGCAGAACAATTTTGCTATGTGCCTTTTGTCACTCGCGAAAAAGTAGCGGGCGCAATGAATCAGCGAATAACCGCATGCCTTGAAGACGGGTCACTTGAACAAAGAGCCGGCATTAACATCAATGAAAATGATTCACACGTGATGATGTGCGGTAATTCAGCAATGATCAGTGATGTTATGGAGCACCTTGAAACACGCGGATTAAGAAAACACCGTCGTCGCGAGCCGGGGCATATTACTACGGAGAAATACCATTGAGGCAGTGAATAACTAATGCAGTGAAAAATGAAAAGTGAAAAATGAACAGCCTCAATATTTAGAATTTACTCTTAGCTTTTTTAGTTTTTTAGTCTTTAAAGTCTTTAATTTTTATCTATTTATCTCCATGGATGGAGTGTATGCTGAGAATCGTGGTCGTGACAGGGATGTCACTTAGTAGAGCAATACAGGAGAAATTGCCGAAGAACGATTCCAGTGCATTTTTCACTTTTCACTTTTCATTTTTCACTGTTGATTATTCACTGCCCTTCAGATGTTGTCGTCTAGAAAACTTTTGAAATTATGGGCATCAATAATTTGTGTGCCATCACAGTTAAATTGCATTCTGACTATGCCCTGAACGATGCAGATGGTTATATTGCGCAAATAATACTCTTCGATATCCCGTAGTTTTCTTACGGTGCTTAGAATTTTTGAGATATTTTCAGGTTCTAATGGCCGCCAGTTTTGAGAGCGGCGATTTAAGATGTTCTGCCAGTAGCCCGGAATATTTTTGTAATGTTCGCTGGCGCGAAGCGTGGTGTAAAGTTCGCGCATCAGTGAGATTTTGTCATCGTAGTTAATTAAAGGAAAGTGGCGATTGATGTAGTCTTTGTCAGCGATTTTTTCAGCATCGTGTATTTCCTGACGCAAAGGATCAAATACAGAGTTAGTGCGAATTTCACCACTGTTAAAGCCGACAAATATTCGATAAATGCCACGGTTTAACAGGACATCCTCCAGGTTGGGTTCGAGCTGCTCAAATAAACTGTCTACTTTACTGTCGTAGCGTTTTCTTAACGGTGCGCTCTCACGTAATGAGGGGTCACCTTTGATGCCAACCAAAACCTGATCAGCATTCAGGCCGGCAGCGCTAACAATGCTTTCTCTCAGTATAGCTTCTTCAAGTTCTTCTTCTGTTGCTTCCACGATGGTCTCTCGTTGCGAAAAAATTGCCCGTGCTGTCTTGATATACCGTTACCGCACTTTGGGTATCATATTATGCCGAATATCGTCAGCGAGTCATGTTAATTGGCTATAATAGGAACACTATATGACAATTTAATGAATTTCTTGCTTTAATCATCATATGAAATGCGTAAATTGTCGTAACTGTTTGATTGTTAAAGTATAAATGGCTAGTAAATATTATGTATGAAGCGTTTTATGGTTTCAAAGAAAAACCGTTTTCAATGTTACCTGACCCGGGTTTTTTGTTTTTAAGTAAAAAACATCAGGCTGCACTGGTGTTGCTTGAATACGGGGTGCTGAATCATGTGGGTTTCTGTGTCGTCAGTGGTGAAGCCGGTGCAGGTAAAACAACGGTGCTGAGAGCCCTGCTAAAACGTGTTGGTAACGACGTCAAAGTGGGATTAATTACCAATACGCACCAGTCTTTTGGTGGTTTGCTTGATTGGGTATTGTCGGCATTTGATTTGCATCAGCCCAACCTGACGCATGTCGAAATGCATCAAATATTTATGGACTATTTGATTGAGGAGTACGCGAATAATCGCAGCGTACTGCTTATTGTTGATGAAGCGCAAAACATGAACCCCGATTCGCTGGAAGAATTACGCATGTTATCCAATGTGAATTCTGGAAAAGACCAGTTGATGCAGGTGGTGCTTGCTGGTCAGCCGGCGTTAAGAGACACTTTGCGTAAACCTGAGCTGATGCAATTTGCGCAACGCATCGCCGTAGATTATCACCTCGAACCACTCAGTCATGAAGAAACCTGTGGTTATATCCAGCATCGCCTGGTAACGGCGGGCGCGGTAAAAGATGTATTTACGCCAGCGGCCTGTGCGCGCATCTTTAGTTATAGTGGCGGTACGCCGCGTTTAATTAACCTGTTATGTGAAACCGTACTGGTTTATGGATTTGCTGACCAACGCGAACTGATCGATGTAGATCTGGTTGACGAGATGGTTCTCGAGCGAATGAAAGATAGCGTGGTCCCTATCGCCAATCGAGATATCGCGCAGCAAAGCATTAATAAAATCGGTGCAGAGCAGATAAAAGATTTTCCCTGGATAAAACCAGAAGGCGGATCACAGGGATTAAAGCCTGATTATGATATTTCATTTAGCGGTGATTCGAAAGCCGCAAAGCAGAAAAAACAAGTAGTGAGCGCTGTTAAACAACCGGCAGCGACCGTTATTGTGAATAAAGATGCGGCAGAAGTAAGTTCAACTGTCGCGGCAGAAAATGTAACAGCGCAAGAAGCCAGCGATAAAAAGCCTGCCAGTGTCGATAAGCCCGTTAGTACCGATAAAGTTAAAGCTAAAGCTAAAGCGGTTTATAAAGCAGAGCCGCCGATAACGAAACAAAATACAGCTATACCGGTATTGGATACCTCAGAAGCAGTGCCACCTTTTCCTGCTACTTCGGAAATTAATAATGCATCAGGCCATAAAATAGTTAAATATGGCGTTATTTTGGCGATTATTATTTTTATCGTTATGCTGTTATTTTCCCCTGGCCTGGGTGAAAAAATTAAATCGGATTTTACAGACTACAGCACAGAAAAAGATGTGCTGGATTTGCAGAAGCAGCGTGAAGAGGAAGAGGCAAGAGTGTTGCAATTGCAATTGCAGATTGCCGCTGAAGCCGAAGCCGAAACGTTGAAGAAAGAGTCTGAAGCTGCCATTGCAAAAGCCGAAGAAGAAGCCCGTGTAAAAGAGCAGGCGGAAAGGTTGGCGGCTGAGAAGGCGGCGATTGCATTAAAGGCTGCAGCAGCGGCAGAAGAAAAACGTAAACTGGAAAAAGATAAACGTATAGCCGCAGAAAAAAAAAGACAGCGTTTAGCAAAACAACGAGCGGCCGAAGCGCAAGCGAAAGCGAAAGCGAAAGCGAAAGTGCAAGCGCAAGAAGAGACTGAAAGGCTTCAGCGTGAAGCCGCACTATTAGAGGATGAAAGGCTGGCAATGAAAGCGCGTCTCGAAAAGGAAATACGTTTGCAGCAGGAGCAGGAGCAGGAAGCGCGTCGTCTAGAGCTTGAGTGGCAGGAAAAGCTACGCCAGGAAGTACTGGAAGCAGAAAAAAAGGCTGAAGCGGCGAAAAAAAATAAGTCGATAGAATGTTCAGGGCCAACAGCTCGTTTTAAGGCTGGCTGCCGTTAATTGGGCAGCCGTATCCCAGTCTTTTCTGACGGCTTTTATTTGAGTTCACTATAGACGGGCTACCAGTAAAAACCATCCCCGGACTTTCATTATTTCTATCTGAAGGGAAAAGCGACCCTTATGGTACGGTCAATAACTTTAAAAGCGATTTACCACAGAGGCACAGAGGGCACAGAGTTTTACTTTGTTAAATGCGCCTACGGCGCAGTTAACAATATAAAGTTCTTCTCTGTGTCCTCTGTGCCTCGATAATCGCTCCTGCATTATTCTACTTACGGGCGTCCTGCCCTAATCTGTGGTGAAACATTTTGCTGTTGCTTTTGAACTGGCATTTTTGGCCGGTTTTACCCGATCAGGTGTTTTTCGCGAACGACTGCTGTGGCGCTGACTTTATTTTTTATGATTGAATGTTTCACCGGTATCTTCGGCAGGATTTTGCACCGTTTCTTCGTCTGGAAATAAGGTTTTTAAATCAGCCATGGTTAAAGTGCTGCCTTTTATGTCATATTGCTGCCAGATCATTTCCCAGCGCTCGTCGTTAAAGTAAAAGCCGGTGGGCAATAAGCAAACAACTTTTTGGTTGATGTCGGTAATGACTTTGGGTTCGATCAGTTTTCCTGCTGACATCTTAGTGACCTGAAAAAATTAATTCGATAATATAGGGTGATTGTATTTTAACGGACTTCATCATAGCCTTATGTCGAGCAACAAGCCGATTTTATTATCCATTATTGAAATTGGCGGTTACCCGGATTTCACACCGTTATACGAGGCAGCCGGTTACCAGGTGGTGCAGACGGATAGCGTGCGTAAAGCGGTCAAAGCTGATTCGTCAGCATAAACCGGCAGTGATGGTGGCTGAATTTAATTTTCAGTCAGATTTTCGTGATCGTACCAGCAGTCTGGAAACGCTGTTATCGAGTACCCAGGGGGTGTCAAACTCAAGCATGATTGTTTTTTATGAAAAAGAGTTTGAGCCTCAGTATCAGCGATTTTTGCAGACCTATGATGTGGCCGCCTCGTTAACGTTTCCGGTGAGTGAGGCCCAGCTGCGCGCTTCGCTGGATGACATATCTCATTAGATAGGGTGAAATTAAGTTTATCCCCTGCATTTTGCATGTTTCCATTGTGCTTAAAATGCTGTAAAAAGTGCAGTCAATTTTAAGTTTTAACGGTTTTCGCTATGTCAGGTAATAAACAGCTCGATGATCTGCTCATTGACAGCTCATCACCCGATCAGTCCAAAGAAGATATTCAGAAATATCTTGATAAAAAACAGGCGGCTTATGATGCGCTTGAAGCGAGTGCATCGCCCATCGATCGTGCACGCCTGCAGCTTGATGTTGCAGAGGCCCTGGTTGGTATGGGGCGAGCAGACGAGTCCTGGGAAAAAGCGCGAGCAGCGCTGGGTACATTTATCGAGCTCGAGCAATGGCAGGATGCCGTGGAAAGCTGTGATGTGTTATATCAAAGTGCGCAGCCCGCTTCTCTCGTTGCACTGGCGCACGGCGTCTGGTTGTCAGTTACCTATCCGGTTGATCCGCAATTAACGGTAAATATGCTGGGTTATGTTGTTGATGAAACGCCAGCGACAGCTGACGGTGCTGCGGTTGCTGCGGTTGTTGCGCATTATGTGGCTGACATTCGTGCCGAGGGAGATCAGCATAAAAGCCTGACGTTTTTGACCAAGCAAATGCTGGCAAATGTGGCCAAGGGGCACTCCGGTGTTGAAGATCAGGAAGGTCTGGCTGCCTGGATGGAGCGTCTTGAGTTGCTCACCCCGGATGTTTTTCTGCCTCGTCTGTCTCTTGTTCTGGGCGCTATCGTGCCAGCGGATGAATGGTGGTTTGACCGGGATGCGCTGCGCGATAAAATTGCACAGCAATAGAAATTAGTTAGAAGTTGTAAGTTTTAAGTTATAACACTTACAACTTCTATTTCTTCATTCATCCAGTGAGAGTTCGCTGGTATCAGGGATTTTTGCTTTTTCTTTTGCTTTGGGGTTTTCGATAAGATCGACGCCGGCCTCAGCCAGGCTGAGATCAGAAATATCATCAATTTTCTGTGCAATGACTTCCTGTGGATGATCTAGTACGTCACTGCCAGCTTCTGCCATGGTGATATCGCTAATATCGTCAATTTTCTGAGCAGGTGTTTCAACCGGGTTTTCGATAACATCTGCGCCAGCTTCGGCCATGGTGATGCTACTGATATCGTCGATTTTCTGCACCGGCTTTTCAGCAGGGTGTTCAATAACATCCGCACCAACTGCGGCGATTGACAGGTTGCCGGTATCTATGTTCATTGTGCCGTTATTGTCGGCGCCTGCCGGTGGGTTTTCCTGGCTTGTGTCACATGCTTCAATTGTAATGACCAGGCCAACATTTTCTAATGCGGCTTTGTATTTTTTGGCAGCACTGGCGTTAATTTTACCCTTTATTACTTTTCGGCCACCGGTAAAGTAGGGCGCCAGTTTTTCAGCATCTGTTTTAAATAGACTGGCCATGTTTTGCATAGCCGTTTCTTTGTTTTTACCCGTTTGTAAAATGCCGAAAAAAACGACATCGAACAATTGATCGCTCATTTTCTGCTCCTGTTCTTATTTTGATACTAAAGAGTGTAGTTGAAAAGCGTTCTATATTCCTGCTCGGGTAACGGTTTTTCTGTACTTGATTGTTTGTTAATCGGCTTGGCCTGGCGCTGCTCGAGACATGTTTGAATCAGTCTTTATTTTTAGGTTTACTAAATTGCACCACATGCGAGGTTTTCGGCTCATCAGCATATCGCGGACGGGCATCCATGGATTTTCCGCCGGCTTCGTCAATGATTTCTTTTTCACGTGCCGTAATTAACATGAAGCAGTGTTTTAAATCATCGACTGTCTTCGTGCTTAACGGATGTGGCCGGCCTGGCGATGGTGCAGTATCACGTACCACAGCGGATAATGTCTTTCGTATCGTGGCCAGGATCTGGTGTTCTTTATTGTGGAATTCTGTACTCATAATGTGATGTTTTCGTGGGTGAGTGCTAACGGTATAATGTCGGTAATTTCCATGGGTATTTTAATGCCGCGCGGACTACAATTACCCTGTTCAATACAATTGTATTGTACAAGTTTAACAAATCTGGCGAAAGATTGAGACAGGAATAAATTATGCCTTATTACGTGTTTAAGATGAGTTCTCCGGAAGGTATGGAACTGGTGAAGAATCTACAGTTAATTGATCATTTTGAGTCATTTCGCGAAGCTAAAAATTTCGCTAAAGACCAGCGTGCGGGGCTTGAAGAGGGAGATACATCACTGATAAAAGTGATGTTTGCTGATAATCAGTTGCTTGCTGAAGAACAATTACTGGCCTATCGCGAAAAGCCGATCGTAATGGAACACGAGAAGTAAGTCTTGATTTGTCTTGCGACACATCACTAGCAGTGGAAGAGGGCGAGTATAAGTCGACTTATAATAAGCTGGCGGCAGTTCGTTGTGAATTTGAAAAAGCATTAACCAGTAACCAGGCACAATGCCGCTTAGCAAAACACTTCTGTCTGGCGGACCGTGAAGGTTATTCATGTAAAATCGCTGCTTCGTCACACAAATGCGATCAACTTCTTAAAAAGTTACGTAAAAATTCAGCATTTGTTCTTAAGTTGCATGACGTTAGTGGGCCGTTACCGCATAATATGGAAATTCGTGTGCAGGTGGGTGGTGTCAGGGGTTTGTTCCGGTTGCTCGACAAAAAATCTGAAAATCAGTCAAAGCTGACAGCGTCGGATGCTGCAGTTGACGACATTAACGGTTTATTAAACAAAATACTTGATCAGTACGGCACTTTGGATAACCTGCCATACAGTGAAATAATGAAGTCGGTTGTGCAATTTCAGGGCAGAAAGCGACGTCAACGCTAAATTTTAGATGAAATTAATTAGAGGGTTTTATGTTAAGTAATAATAAAATTGTACGTGCAAGTTCCACTGAAGAATATGTCGATATGATCAGGCAGGCGCTCGATGAAACGTTTGATTTACGCCAGGCGCTCGAATTTGATGAAGAGTTTATGGATGGTGCGAGTAACGTGATTGATGAGCTGGATCAGCAGTTAAAGGCCCTATACGAATCGATGAAAGATGGCAGTTATCAGTTTGCCACGGGAGATTTGCCGTACATGGCTTTACTGGAGCAGTACCATGAGTCAATGGTGCCTTTCAGGTATTTGTTAAAACGTATTAATGAAACACATAATAAAGGCTTGCAGCTAAAGGATGATTGAGCGCTTTGCGCGCGGCTTTAAGTTACGCACAGTTTGTTTATTTCTCCTGTGGATAACTTAGGGGATAAAAATTTGACCGATTTTAATTTTCAGTTGCAACGGTGAATGGTTAAATCCTTATGATTAAATCTTAATTCCGTTTTTCTCATGTAATCATATACTTATTGATGATATCTTAAGTTAATCTTAATGAGTATTAGCTAAATAGCCTGTTTGATTGTGCAATCACTATATCTAGTGTCTTGTGTATAACTTAAACACAAGAAGCATTTTATAAATGTTGGCAAGTCGAGATTTGGCGCTTTTGCAGACTGATTCATGCGTTAATCGGGTGCCTGTGTTTTGACAAAATGAGGAGCCAGCTTCTCAATTTTCGATAAAGCTACTTGATCGCGTTTAAAGCCTCTTCTTTTGAGACTGCATAATAAGGTGTGTCCCTGATTTTGTCGTGCACCTGCATTCGGTATTTCACAAAATCTGAGGCTTGATCAAAATGCAGGAATGGATTGCCCTGGCATTGCGTTTCCAGTGTTGATGTTGGTGATTGTGGTGCGTAGTTATGCCCCGGATGAAGCACCGTGGAGACCGGAAGTTCGGTTTTCATCTTCTTTAAAGTCTGGAACATTTCTTCAGGGTTGCCGCCAGCCAGGTCGCAGCGCCCGCAGCCAAAGACAAACAGTGTGTCACCAGCAATCAGGTCGTTGCCGACATGGTAACAGGCTGATCCGGGTGTGTGTCCCGGGGTGTGCAGAATGTCAATAATACTGTCACCGATCTGTATCTGGTCGCCACCGTGATGTAAAACAGGTTTACTCAGGCTTTCACCCCAGAATTGCGCTTCCGGTTTCAATAAATGGACTTTGGCGTCACAGTGTTCCAGTGTTTGCTGTAAGCCATTCACGTGATCGTGGTGACTGTGCGTGAGTAGAATATCGGTGATGCGGATATCTTTTGAGTCCGCGAAGCGCAGTACTTCATCAACTTCCCATGCCGGATCCACAATGGCTGCGGTGTTACTGGCATGATCATGAATCAGGTAAACAAAGTTTTCCATTGGCCCTAGCTCCATATTGTATACGCTGTAACCCCTATTATTTTTCTGCATTCTTGATGGCCTCTGAACGGTTGCTGTTTTCACTTTTGTATCAATCGTATAAACATGGTTATAATCGGTGTAGCTTATTGGAGTATACCGTTTTGAGCTGTCATTTTTTGAGCTTAAGTTGCAACGTTACTCGGTAGCCGTTTAATCGGTTTTTGTAATATAAAATTTACCTAAATGAAGAGTGAAAAAAGCAAATGAAATCGAAGACTCTCGAACACGATAAGTTGTTGTTGTCTCGCTTACAGTTATTTAGAAATGTAGATATGGCAAATCGAGAGCTGCTTGATTTGCTCAATTTATGTGAATATCGCACCCTGGCCACAGGCGAGATAATATTATCGACCAAGGAAGAAAATCATTATTTATATATTTTGCTGAAAGGCCGTTTGATGATACAGCTGACGGCGTATGATGATATTCCACTGGCAACCGTCGAGCCTGGCGAATGTGTCGGCGAAATGTCGATCATTGACAGCCGCGTACCCTCCGCACAGGTGAAGGCTTGCGAAGAAGACCTTTGTGCTGGTTATTGAGCAGGATATATTGTGGCGTATGGTCAGTGTCTCGCATGAGATCGCCAGAAACTTGCTGTACATTATGTCTGAACGCGTTCGATACAGTAATCTTGTTATTGCCGACAGCCTTGAAATGCAGCGTAAATATCAGCGTTTTGCGACCATCGATGCATTAACCGGTCTGCATAACCGCGGCTGGCTGGACGATGCCTTTGATCGTGAAATAAAACGCAGTGAACGCGACCAGTTACCGCTGTCATTAATCATGATCGATGTTGATGACTTTAAAAAATATAATGATGATTATGGTCATCTTGCCGGTGATCAGGTGTTGATCACGGTGGCTGAAGCCATTCGTAGTCCGCTTAGACCCAATGACCTTGTGGCGCGATTTGGCGGTGAGGAATTTGCCGTGTTATTACCAGAAACAACCATAGATAATGCCAAAATAATTGCTGAACGTTTACGTGAGCATGTCAGTAATTCAGACATGGGGCAGCTGGATGGTAAAGCCACTGCCAAAAGTCACCATTTCCCTCGGGTATTGCCAGCCGTCAGCAAGGTTATTCACTGGATATGATGATCGCTTCAGCCGATGTGGCCATGTATCACGCAAAACGCAACGGAAAAAACCGTTATGAAATTGCAGCTGAGGTGCCGATGGATGAGCCTGCCCATGTTTAACGCTTTTTAAACCGTTTCATTAAATGCCAGTACACAATAATTCTCGGCCAATAATCGGTGTTGGTGTTTTACTGTGGCGGGAACAACAGTTATTGCTTGGTAAACGTATTGGCTAAAGCGCAGCAAAGTTGCTGGCAGTTTCCCGGCGGGCATCTTGAGAATGGTGAGTCTGTTATCGATTGTGCGCATCGTGAAGTAGCTGGAAGAGACCGGTTTGCTTATTGCATGCGCCTCGTCACCTGGGTTTTACCAATAAATCCTTTGCTGTGGGTCAACGTCAATATATTACCCTGTTTGTTTCCTGCGTATGTGAGTCCGGTGAGGCGCAGACGCTGGAACCGGAAAAGTGTGAGTTATGGCAATGGTTCGATTATCGGCAGCTACCCGCGCCATTGTTTACACCCATTACTGTTTTTCTAGCGCAACAGGCCGATTTGTATGCCCTGCATTGTGCTTCACCGGTGCTGCAGGATGCTGCAATAAACACGTCTAAATAAAATCAACAATATCATTATCAAAACTTACCTGGCGAGCAGAAAATGTACGCTGCTTATGGTCCGATCTTTTTTTTTCGCATGCGCCTATTAATGTTGGAAATTTTGATATCGAGCAGGGTAGGTTCACCGGAGGTGAGCGGGTGGCGTATGGCCCGTCTTTAAAGTGTGAAACTTCGTGCAATGGTTGGCTGATATGAGCTGCAGCAACATTAAATGAATGAAAAGTTTTATTGAGCTGATTTTTTAAGTCGTTTGAGCTAATAATATATGTGAATACAGATAACTTATCTGAACTGTATCTACAATTAAGATTACGGGTAAAAAAATAAGGTGTTAAATGACTCAAATAAATAAAACAGGCATGTCGGAACTGTGGGAGAGTTCGCTATTTTATGGTGAAAATGCTGCCTGGCTTGAGTCAATGTATGAAACTTATTTGTCTCATCCCGACAAATTAGAAGCCAAATGGCGTGAATATTTTGACGCTGTTCCCAAAGCCGGACTGCTCCGGCCCAATGGTCATGATAGAAATCAGCAGGCTGTTGCCGGTTTTAGTCCGCAAGTGTCAGCCGCAGAAACCTCTCCCAAAGAGATGCATGATTATTTCATTGATTACGCGCAACAAAAACATACGCGGGGTTTTGAGGCGCAAACCAGTTTTGATCATGAAAGAAAACAGGTTCAGGTGCTGCAGCTAATTAATGCCTATCGTTTTCGCGGTCATCAGGTCGCCAATTTAAATCCCTTAAATGGCCGTCGTGAAAGTGAGGTTGAAGAGCTTATACTGGAATATCATGAATTATCAGAAAATGATCTTGATACGGTATTTGAGACGGGCTCACTGGCAGCGCCCGAACATCTGCCATTAAGAGAAATAAAGCAGATTGTTCAGGAAGCCTATTGCGGCACAATAGGTACTGAATATATGCACATAATGGAAACGGCGGAAAAACGCTGGTTGCAGCAGCGTCTTGAAATTGCGCGAGGTTATGCCAATTTAAATGAAGTTGAAAAAATTAATATATTGCAGCAGTTAACGGTCGCCGAAGGTTTAGAGCGTTACCTGCATTCAAAGTATGTGGGTCAAAAAAGGTTTTCACTGGAAGGCGGTGAATCACTCATACCATTACTTGATGAGTTAGTGCAGTTTGCCGGTACCTGTAAAATCAAGGAAGTTGTTATCGGTATGGCGCATCGTGGCCGGCTGAATGTGCTGGTTAATATTATGGGTAAAACGCCGGATGAATTATTTAGTGAATTTGAAGGCACAAAAAAAATTAATGAGCTCACGGGTGATGTTAAATACCATTTAGGTTTTGCCTCTGATATGGATAGCCCCGGAGGCCCTGTTCATTTGGTCTTAGCCTTTAACCCATCCCACCTTGAGATTGTCGGCCCCGTTGTTGAAGGCTCTGTTCGTGCCCGGCAATGGCGTCGAGGTGACAGAGAGGGCAATGAAGTTATCCCGATACAGATCCATGGTGATGCCGCTTTTTCTGGCCAGGGCGTGGTCATGGAAACACTGCAAATGTCTCAGTCACGTGGTTATTTAACACACGGCACAATACATATTATTGTCAATAACCAGATAGGATTTACTACCAGTGCGCTACAGGATGCACGTTCCACTTATTATTGTACCGATATTGCGAAAATGGTTGGTGCACCTATTTTTCATGTCAATGCGGATGACCCGGAAGCGGTTGTTATGGTGACACGCACTGCACTCGAATTTCGCAATAAATTTAAAAAAGACGTGGTCATTGATATGATATGTTATCGCCGTCATGGCCATAACGAAGCGGATGAGCCTTCCGCAACACAACCGATGATGTATAAAAAAATTCGCGCACTTAAAAGTACCAGGGAAATATACGCAAATAAAATTGTCGAAACTAATGTTTTAACACGAGAGCAGTGCGACACCATGGCGCACAGTGTGCGTAGAATTCTGGAGTCAGGTGAATGTGTGGTACCGCATAAATTACCTGAACATAAAGCAGATATGTCCACCCATGTAACCTGGGATAAGTATCTCGCCGATTCAATACTGGATGACGTTGATACCACTGTTCCGTTAGCTAAGATACGTGAAGTGGCAAAAGTGATGACAGCCATACCTGAAGGCTTTCAATTGCAGTCGCGAGTCGAAAAAATAATGGCTGACCGCAATAAAATGACAGCCGGTGCGTTACCGATCGACTGGGGTTATGCCGAACTGATGGCTTACGGTACATTGTTGCAGCAAGGCTATTCTGTACGACTGTCCGGGCAGGACAGTGGCCGTGGAACATTTTTTCATCGTCACGCTGTATTACACAACCAGGTGGATGGAACATCGCATGTCCCATTGAGAGCATTGGGTAACGAGAACAGTAATTTTCGGGTATTTGACTCTTTATTATCAGAACTGGCTGTATTGGCATTTGAATATGGCTTTTCAACCACCGAGCCAGAAACCCTGGTATTGTGGGAAGCGCAGTTCGGTGATTTTGCCAATGGCGCACAGGTTGTTATTGATCAGTTTATTTCTGCAGGCGAACACAAGTGGGGGCGTTTCAGCGGTCTGGTCATGCTGTTGCCGCATGGTTTTGAAGGCCAGGGTGCGGAGCATTCATCGGCAAGACTGGAACGTTATCTGCAACTATGTTCGGTACATAATATGCAGGTTTGTGTGCCGAGCACACCGGCACAACTGTTTCATATGTTAAGACGGCAAATGGTTCGCAAATGCCGCAAGCCACTTATCGTGATGACGCCAAAAAGTTTACTGCGCCACAAATTGTGTGTCAGCACGCTGGAAGATTTAACGCATGGAAAATTCAACTGGGTATTGCCGGAAATTGATGAATTGCAGGCAAAGGATGTTAAGCGAGTTATTATATGCAGTGGAAAAATTTATTATGAGTTGCTGGAAGCGCGACGTGTTAACCGAATTCATGATATTGCGATATTACGAGTCGAGCAAATTTATCCATTTCCGGGTGAGCAGCTTGATGCGCTGCTGGCGCAATACAAAAATACCAATAAACTTTACTGGTGTCAGGAAGAGCCAAAAAATCAGGGCGCCTGGGATTTTAGTAAATTACGCATACCAGCGTTTATTAATAAACGCTGGAAACTTCATTATGCTGGAAGAGAGCCGTCGTCTGCGCCTGCCGTTGGTTCAGCAAAGTTACATGCAATAGAACAACAGAAAATAATAAACAACGCACTCGATATTGCGGAAAAATAATATGAGTATACAAATAAAAGTACCTGAATTACCAGAGTCTGTGGCCGATGCCGTTATTGCTAACTGGTATAAAAAAGTGGGTGAGCCGATTAATGCAGATGAGGTTTTAGTTGACCTTGAAACTGACAAGGTTATTCTGGAAGTGCCAACGATTAAACAGGGCGTGGTCAAAGAAATCTTATTTTCTGTTGGTGACACGGTGACTGCTGGCCAGTTGCTGGCAGTGATCGATGTCTCAGAGCAATCGACTATGGTGAGTCAGGGTGATACCACTGAACATTTAAGCGATACTAAAAAAACAAATGGTTCAGGTGGCCAGGCGGGCGGCGCAATGAGTCCGTCGGTGAGAAAAATAATGGCAGAAAACGCCATTGATGAATCACAAATAACCGGTAGCGGTAAAAATGGTCGCATCGTAAAACAGGATGTGGAGCATTACCTGTTAGAAAAAGCAGCGCAGAAAAGTAGTTCGGCTGCAGTAGATTATGATGCTGGCAGTGTGGAAAAAGTGCCGCAGGCCGAATCAGGTGAGCGGCTGGAACGCCGTGTGCCAATGACGCGATTACGTGCGCGTATCGCAGAGAGATTACTTCAATCGCAACGTCAGGCTGCAATTCTGACAACCTTTAATGAAGTCAATATGAAGCCGGTAATGGAGATTCGCGCACGTTATAAAGATGCCTTTGAGAAAAAGTACGGTGTGCGTTTAGGTTTTATGTCATTTTTTGTTCAGGCAAGCGTAGAAGCATTAAAACGTTTTCCTGAAATTAATGCATCAATTGATGGTAACGATATTGTTTACCACGGATTTTATGATATTGGTGTTGCAGTCTCCGGGCCGAATGGCCTGGTTGTTCCAATCGTGCGCGATGCCGATATTTTATCTATCGCCGAGATTGAACAATCCATTATTAAGTATGCCAATAAAGCAATGGAAAATAATCTGTCGATAGAAGATATAACCGGTGGCACCTTTACCATTTCCAATGGTGGTGTGTTTGGCTCAATGTTGTCAACACCGATTATTAATCCGCCGCAAAGTGCTATTTTAGGTATGCATAATATAAGCGAGCGTGCGATGGTGGTTGATGGTGAAGTGAACGTTTTACCAATGATGTACCTTGCATTGTCTTATGACCATCGTTTGATTGATGGTAAAAGTGCAGTGCAATTTCTGGTTACCATCAAACAGTTACTAGAAGATCCATCACGTATGTTGTTAGGGGTATAGCCATGTCATCAGCGACACCATCATTATGGGATGTAGTTGTTATCGGTGCAGGCCCTGCCGGTTATGTTGCCGCTATACGTTGCGCGCAGCTCGGTTTAAAAACCGTCTGCGTTGATGAGTGGCTTGATCATAAAGGCGTGTCATCCTTAGGCGGCACCTGTTTGAATGTGGGCTGTATTCCATCAAAAGTATTACTGGAATCTTCCTTTTTATATCAACAGTCCAAATCGGAGCTGGCGCAGCATGGCATAAAGGCATCATCTGCTGCTATTGATGTGAATGTTATGCAGCAGCGCAAAAAACAGGTAGTCGATGACCTCACCGCTGGCATACAGACTTTGTTTAAGGCTAATAAAGTATCGCTGATACATGGCCGCGCAAAAATTTCTGCTGTTGATACCATTGAAATATTTAGCCGAAAAACACGAAAAAAAATTGATGAAATAAAAGCGAAAAATATAATTATAGCGACGGGTTCATCTCCGGTGCGTTTGCAGCAGGTAAATATTCAGGATGATTATATTCTTGATTCTGCCGGTGCCTTAGAGCTTGATGCCGTACCCAGGCGGCTGGGTATTATTGGTGCAGGTGCAATCGGGCTTGAACTGGGTAGTGTCTGGTCACGGTTGGGTTCGGACGTTGTTATATTAGAAGCCATGCAGGACTTTTTGCCAATGGCTGACAGCAAACTGGCCAACCTTGCAAAACGCAGTTTCAAAAAACAGTCGCTGGATATTCGGCTTAATGCCAGGCTGGTCTCTGCCACGGTAAAAGAACAAAAAAGTTAACGTGATTTATGAGGATAAAGCAGGCGAACAAAAAGAACGCTTTGATAAGTTAATTATTGCTGTCGGCCGTAAACCAAACAGTGATCGTGTCTTTGGTGAAGAACTGGGTATCGAAAGAGACGAGCGCGGCTTTATCATGGTGAATAAAAAATGCCTGACCAGTGTACCAAACATTTATGCTGTCGGTGATGTAGTCGGTAGCCCAATGCTGGCGCATAAAGCTTCCGAAGAGGGCGTCATGGTGGCTGAGATAATCGCCGGTCATCATGCTGAAGTAAATTATGACATCATTCCTTCGGTTATCTACACACATCCCGAAGTGGCATGGGCAGGAAAAACAGAGGCTGAATGTAAAGCGGCAGGTCTGAATATTAAGAACCGGCAGTTTTCCTTTTGTGGCGAATGGCCGTGCACGTGCCATGGCAGAAACGGAAGGATTGGTTAAAATTATTGCTGATGCGGACACTGACCGTGTATTGGGTGTGCATATATTTCTCGGTTCAGGCATCCGAACTTATTGCGCAGGCAGTATTAATGATGTCAATGCAGGCCACGGCAGAAGATATGGCGCTAACTGTATTTGCTCATCCAACATTGTCAGAAGCCATGCATGAGGCGGCGTTGTCGGTTCTCGGTAAGGGCTATACATATTAAAAAGTAAAGAATTTTTCACCGCAGAGGCACAGAGATGCAGAGAAAAAATAGTTTTAATTTTTATCACTTTTTATTGATTCGGCAGAAGCAATATGATGGAGTAACCTTTATATATTTTATTGAAGCATGATTTGCTCTGAATCTTCGTGTTTCGATAATCGCTCCTCGGTAACTGTTCCTGCGTTACTCTACTATCGTCAATCCTTTGGACATTTATTGTTCTACTTTCGGGCGTCGTGACCTAATCTGCGCTAAACTATTTAAAAAAACATTATCTAACTAACGAGATAAAAATGAATTTACACGAATATCAGGCCAAACAGGTGTTTGCTTTATACGGCATGCCGGTGCCCAACAATCAGGTTGTCGAATCAGTCGATGCCGTACCGCAGGCCCTGGCTAAACTTTCGGGTGACCGCTGGGTGGTAAAAGCACAGGTGCATGCCGGTGGTCGTGGGAAAGCGGGCGGCGTTAAATTGCTCGATTCAGCGAAAGCTGTCACGCAGGCAGTAAATGATATGCTGGGATCACAACTGGTGACCTATCAGACCAATGAGCAGGGCCAGCCGAGTTAACCAGGTATTGATTGAAGAAATAAGTAATATCAGTCGTGAACTTTATCTGGGTGCAGTGATAGACCGTGCATCACAGCGTGTGGTGATAATGGCATCGACCGAAGGCGGCATGGAAATAGAAAAAGTTGCTGCCGAAACACCCGAGAAAATTTTAAAAATAACCATAAATCCGCTGACGGGCTTGCAGCCTTACCAGGCACGTGAGCTGGCCTTTGGTCTCGGCCTTAAAGGCGACCAGATAAAACAATTTGCCAGCCTGTTACAGGGTTTTGCAAAAATGTTTGTTGAGAAAGATTTAAGCCTGGTTGAAATTAATCCTTTAGTGGTTACCGCGGAAGGGCAGCTGATTTGCCTGGATGGAAAAATAAACATTGATGATAATGCGCTGTATCGGCAGAAAGATATCCTCGCAATGCGTGATGAATCGCAGGAGGATGAACGTGAAAATCGCGCTAAAGAATGGGATTTAAATTATATTTCTCTGGATGGTGATATTGGCTGCATGGTCAATGGTGCCGGCCTTGCTATGGCGACCATGGATTTAATTAAGTTATGCGGTGGCGAACCGGCTAACTTTTTAGATGTGGGTGGCGGTGCCACCAAAGAGCGTGTCAGCGAAGCGTTTAAAATTATTTTATCTGACAGCAATGTGAAAGGTATTTTAGTCAATATCTTTGGCGGTATTGTACGCTGTGATTTGATTGCTGAAGGTATTATCGGTGCTGTTGAAGAAGTGCATGTTGCTGTGCCGGTGGTTGTTCGCCTGGAAGGTAATAATGCGGAACGCGGTAGTCAGCTGTTATCTGAAAGCGATGTCAATATTATCGCGGCAAACGATTTAACCGATGCGGCAGAAAAAATTGTTTTCGAGGTTAATAAAAATAAATGAGCGTTCTGATCAATAAAGAGACTAAAGTCATCTGCCAGGGTTTTACCGGAAAGCAGGGAACCTTTCATTCTCAACAGGCGATTGCCTATGGCACCACTATGGTCGGTGGTGTAACACCTGGCAAGGGTGGGCAAACACATCTGGATTTGCCGGTGTTTGATACGGTGAAACAGGCAGTATATGAAACCGGCGCCAATGCAACAGTGATTTATGTTCCGGCGCCTTTTTGCAAGGACTCAATTCTAGAAGCGATAGATGCCGGTATAGAATTAATTGTGTGTATTACCGAAGGTATCCCAACACTGGATATGCTGCAGGTAAAAATAGTCGCTGATACTGAATGCGCACGTATTATTGGCCCTAACTGCCCCGGAATTATTACCCCGGGTGAGTGCAAAATTGGCATCATGCCGGGTGAGATTCATTTACCGGGCAAGGTGGGCGTGGTTTCACGTTCAGGCACATTGACCTATGAAGCAGTAAAACAAACCAGTGACCCCGGTTTTGGCCAAAGCACCTGTATTGGCATTGGCGGTGATCCGATCCCGGGCACCAGTTTTATCGATTGCCTGGCGTTATTTGAAAATGATCCGAAAACCGAGGCCATATTAATGGTTGGTGAAATTGGCGGTAGCGCCGAAGAGGAAGCGGCTGAATATATTCAGTCTGAAGTCAGCAAGCCAGTCACTGCCTTTATTGCTGGCGGTACCGCACCAAAAGGCAAGCGCATGGGACATGCCGGTGCAATTATTGCTGGTGGTAAAGGGACTGCCGCAGAAAAATTTGCAGCACTGGAAAAAGTGGGGGTACATACCGTGCGGTCGCCAGCTGACTTAGGTAAGGGGGTCGCTGAAGCGACAGGCTGGTAAGTTTGTTGTTGAGTTGTTGTGTTTTGTGATTTGTTGTTTAGCATTTACGACTGCATCCTATTTTTGCATTGCGGGTCTCGCCCCGCTGGCGTGTTACTTTTTTTGTGTTTTGTTGCTTAGCATTTACGGCTATTTTGAATTGTTCTTGTGGTTTCGCCCACTGACGGGCGAGTGACTCTTTGCCTGCAGCCGCAAAGAGTAACCAGAAAAGGCCGCCACTACGGCTACGCCCCCATAAAAGACATGGGGGTTCCCATTTAGCCAATACCGTTATCATGCTGCGCCAGAACTCGCCCACGTTGTAAAACACGCGAGCTCAGACATGCTGGCCCAGAAAACCCATGATAACGGCATCGTCTAAATGGCTTGCCTAAGGTGGAAAGGTCAAGGTCAAAAACGAGGTGACGTCAGGCGCTGTACTTTGGTTTTAGTTTTAGTATTGGCTTCTGACTTTGTTTCGAGTCTTGTTTTATTCCTGTTTTTACTTCCGCCTCTCGATTGCTGAAGTTGGGGGTATTGGTAGAGCAAATTCGCCAGGGACGGCGAATTTAGCCCTGTGCGCCCGGACGGCGCATCAGGGCGGGATCGTAGGCAATACCCCCAACTTCAGGAACCCCGCAGGGGCAATCGAGTAGCGGCGGCCTTTTCTGGTTACTCTTTTGGGCTGTAGCAAAAGAGTGACTCGCCCGCGGTGCGAAAACCGCAATGCCTAAGTAAATATCCAGCAGTAAATGCTAAACACAAAACAAAAAACAAAAAAAACACAAAAACTAAACAACCCTCTTAATCCACTTAACAATATCATCCACCACCAACGTAGTTGCTTCACGATTCGATAACAAATGATCTGAACCAGTAACATTGATTAATGTTGTTTTACTCGCTGACCAATCTTTTATTTGCTGGGCATCTATTTCATTAACCAGGGTATCATTTTCAATATTAAAGACCAGTACGGGTTTTGTTAGATTTGATAATTGCTGCTTCATATCAAACGATCGTACATCGTCAACAAATGAAGGTTCTATGTCATAAAACTGTCCTGCTACTTCAAAGCTGGCAGGGATGTTCTGTTCAAGTAATGTTAAGGCATGACCAAAATGATGTAATACATGGCCGGGTGTGCTGGGTGACGCCACGGTGACAATGCCTTTAATGTTACTGTAATCCTGCGCGACTGATAATGCCGTTGTACCGCCTAAACTATGGCCCATAAGAAAAGTCGGCGACTGGTTATTCGTTTTCAGGAAATGGATAGCGCTGCGTAAATCGTCCTGAGTCGTTGAAAAATTACTGCTTGCAAAATCACCTTCACTGTTGCCCAGGCCGGTAAAATCAAATCGTAAAACCCCGTAACCCTGTTCGGCAAGCAGGCGGCTTAAGCGAAAAGTAGTAATGGTTTCCTTGCTGCAGGTGAAGCAGTGACAAAAAATAATATAGCTAATGTCTGTGTTGTTTTCAACGTCAACAGGTACGTCAAGACGGGCATCGAGTATTAATCCCCTTGAATTTTTAAAATTACATTTAATACTTTTAGTTTTCATGTTACTTTCAGTTAAAAATAAACAGGTAAATACAGTGTCTGATAAAAATATGCCAAAAGATAGCTTGCCTGAAAATCGTATGCCTGTCATTCGGGTGCCGGCCATGCATGCCGACCAGAACTCCGGCGGCAGCATATTCGGTGGCTGGATTATGTCATATGTGGATATTGCCGGCAGCATCCCTGCACTGGCTCGTGTCCGTGGCCCGGTAGTAACGCGTGCAGTCGATTCGTTCGAATTTAAACAACCGGTATTTGTCGATGATCTGATCAGTTGTTATGCGGATATTGTTTCCGAAGGGCGAACCTCAATGAAAGTTAAAGTGGAAGTCTATGCCGAGCGCATGCGAAAAGGGGAAACGTCTTGTATCAAAGTGACGGAGGCGACGCTGACCTATGTGGCCATAGATGAAAATCGAAAACCAAAAAAACTTCCAGCAAAATAATGTATGTGTCAGTATGTAAGTAGATACTATTTTTTCAGTTTACCTTCAACGGGGCTTAATTAGATATATCTATTTATATGGAATATAACTAGTTAAAAGTGACATCAACTTATAATAATTATATAAATATAGTCTATAAGATTGTATATAAGCAAACGCTGTTTTGTAAAATAGAAAAGCTGGCGTATTATGCGCCGTGACACATTAATATAATAATAAAGGTACGAATTCGAATGCATGCCAATTTAAAGATTTCTTTTTCGAAAACATTACTTGCTGTTAGTATCGCAAGTGTCTCTACCATTACCCAAGCTGGATCTTTTGGGTTAATTGAACAAGGTGCCAGTGGCCAGGGTTCAGCTTATGCCGGCGCTGCCGCGATTGCTGAAGATGCCAGTACCATATATTTTAATCCGGCTGGCATGACGAAATTATCAGGTCAGCAAATTGTTGTTGCTGGTCATGTTATCGCAGCAGAAGCAAAATATACTGACTCTGGCTCTACTGGAGTAACTGGACCAAATTCTACGACTGACGAAGTAGGATTCGTGCCAAACTTTTATTATTCGGCCGAACTGGGTAATGATGTTTTTGTCGGTGTGGGTGTCAACGTACCTTATGGTCTGGCAACAGAATATGATGCTGGCTGGATAGGCCGTTATCATGCTTTAAGAAGTGAAATAACGAGTATTAACGTTAATCCAGCATTTGCATGGAAGGCAACAGACAAGGTTTCGGTGGGCTTTGGAATTAGTATACAGTATCTGGATTTAGAACTAACCAATAATCTTAATTCGCCGGTGATATGTGGTGGCCTTGAGGCCGCATTTGGTTCTAGTGGTGGAGCTTGTGCTGCTATTACTGGAGATAGCGGAGTGAAACTTGATGGTGATTCGACAGAGATGGGTTGGAACACAGGTATTTTAATTGATCTGGATGATAAAAGCCGTTTAGGTATTGCTTATCGCTCTGCCATTAAACACAACGTTTCTGGAAATGCGGCATATGATCTGGATCCTGCTTTAGCTGGATTTGCTGCAGCATTAACAACAGGTTCTGGATTTAATATATTTCAAAGTACAAGCCTGGATGCAACAGCAGAATTGCCGGAAACATTCTCTGTCAGCTTTGTGAGTGATATAAATTCGAAGTGGACAGTGCTGGCTGACTGGACATGGACGGGCTGGGATAATCTCGATACAGTTGTTATCAGGCAGAGCGGCACTATACCTGGGCAAGATCCTACGTTGGACTTAGAGTATGCGAACACCAATCGCTATTCAGTGGGCGTAAATTATCATCATACTAATAAATTGGTTTATCGTGGCGGCCTGGCTCTTGATGAAACGCCAATTCGTTCACCTGAACAAATTTCAGCAAGAATACCTGGTAATGACCGTACCTGGTTAAGCCTTGGTGTGGGCTATGCGCCGTCTCCTGACTGGTCATTTGATATTGGTTATTCACACTTGTTCCTAAGCGATACCCAAATTAATAGCACAAATTCTACAGGTGAAACATTAACCGGTTCATATGAATCATCAGTTGATATCTTAAGTGCGCAGGCTAACTTTAATTTCTAAATAATATAATAATAAATGGTTCAATACTAAGCCCTCTTCGGAGGGCTTTTTTATGTCCATGGATGGACGGTATGTCGCAAGGAGCCAGGGACGGCGGTGCGACGATGCCATGGATGGACGGTATGTCGCAAGGAGCCAGGGAAGGCGGTGCGACGATGCCATGGATGGACGGTATGTCGCAAGGAGCCAGGGACGGCGGTGCGACGATGCCATGGATGGACGGTATGTCGCAAGGAGCCAGGGAAGGAACTATGGCGATGTTAGTGCCGAAGCAACCAGCTCGGCATATTATCTAAAGTAATTACTTTGTTTTTTAGTAGCCAGTCAAAAGCATCTTCTGCATCCTGTTCAAACCAGGCTTTTGCCGAACCTAAACGAAACGAATAGCCCCATGTATCCATGTCGCTGAGCATGCGATCTTGTTTCATTTCGGGAATAAAATCAGACAGCAGAATCTGTAAATAACAAACACCATCTTCTTCCTGGAAGTCTCCGCCGGCATTGGTATCTAGATTCTCTCTGCGTTTTTCGTCCATGCAAATATAATGACAGGCTTCATGCAGCGCAGAATGTACCGGTGTGTCGTTACGTATATAAAGGGTGTCACCCAATAAACCGGCTTCCGGTGGTTGCCAGAAACTGCCGGGGATGGCTTCGTTATTATTTACGGTTTTTATATCCATACCATAACGATCAAGCAAGATTTGCAGGTAATTTAAATTGATTTTGCCACATAGAAGAACAGGCATGTTCTTAGTGAAGAATGTTTTCCGCAAATGAACGCAAATACACGCAAATAAAAACGTTATTTATTTTAAAAAAATTGCGTTCATTTGCGTTCATTTGCGGAATAAATATTTCTTTTTGATTGGTTTAAATAGTATTTATGTTTTTTAAATTCTTCTAGCATGGCATTAAGTGCTATGGAACGATGACTCAAAGTATTTTTTACATCCAGTGGCAGTTCACCGCCGGAGCAGTCATGCGTTGGTACGTAAAATATCGGATCATAACCAAAACCGCCGTCACCCCGCGGAGCTTCTAAAATGCGGCCTTCCCAGCTGCCTTGCGTGATGATGGGCACAGGGTCAGTATGTGAGCGCATAAAGACAATTAAACACCAGTAACGGGCAGTGCGTTCGTCTTCGGCTACACCCGCTAATTCTTTTAGCATTAAATTATTATTGTCTTCATCGCTGGCGTTGGCGCCGGCATAACGTGCAGAATAAACACCGGGCCGTGCATCCAGTGCGTCCACTTCAATACCCGAATCATCTGATATCGCCGGTAAGCCAGTACATTCAGCGGCATGACGTGCTTTGATGATGGCGTTCTCAACAAAGGTGGTGCCGGTTTCAGGGACTTCAGGCACGTTAAGTTCTGTCTGCGGAATAACTTCAATGCCGCTGCCAGCAAACAGTTTATTGATTTCGCGAACTTTGCCTGCGTTGCCACTGGCCAGCACGATTTTTTTAATGGGGTTCATGGTTATTTAATCTCTTTAATCTTTATTTCATGCGATCAATGAATACGAATTTTTCGTTTTTCATGTTGGTTCATTTTCATTCATAACTGCAAATGTTTGTTTGGACTAAGCTTTAATTGCCGCCTGTTGAACCACAAACAATTCACTAATGCCTTTTTCAGCTAATGCCAGCATGCTGTTGAGTTCGTCTTTGCTGTAGGGATGGCCTTCAGCCGTGCCCTGAACTTCAATAAAACCGTTATCGCTGTTCATCACCACATTCATGTCTGTTTCTGCATTGGAGTCTTCCGCATAATCCAGATCAAGTATCGGCATGCCATTAAAGATACCAACAGAAACAGAAGCTATCTGGTGATGTAACGGATTTTTACTGATCACTTTTTTATCGAGTAAGTGTTGTATCGCATCGTTCAATGCTACCCACGCGCCGGTGATACTGGCCGTACGGGTGCCGCCGTCAGCCTGAATGACATCGCAATCCAGGCTGATGGTGTTTTCACCCAGCACCTCCAGGTTGATGCCGGCACGTAATGCGCGACCGATTAAGCGTTGTATCTCCATGGTGCGACCGCCCTGTTTACCGTTTGATGCTTCGCGGCGCATGCGTGAACCGGTAGAGCGAGGCAGCATACCGTATTCGGCAGTGACCCAGCCCTGTCCTTTGCCGCGTAAAAAGCCGGGGACTCTTTCTTCGATACTGGCGGTGCAGATGACTTTGGTGTCGCCAAATTCAATTAATACAGAGCCTTCAGCATGTTTCGTATAGTTACGGGTAATTTGGACGGCGCGCATTTCATTGGCCTGGCGGTTGCTTGGTCGCATAAGATAGAGGTCTCTTTATATAAGTGCGCGTATTATACATGCCAGATTTGTGTACATGCTAGACTTGCGCAAAAGTGAACGAGCCGCATGAGGGGTTTCTGGCTATGACAAAAAGCATGACCGCATTTGCGCGTTGCCAGCAAACGCTGGATGAGGGTGAACTCATCTGGGAAATTCGCAGCGTGAATCATCGCTATCTTGAGTTTTATTTTAAAATGCCGGAGGAATTTCGGGCGAGTGAAAGCCGTTTTCGGGAAATACTGCAGCAACGCTTAAAACGCGGAAAAGTGGAGTGTTATTTACGATTCAATGCCAATGCAGCAGCAATCTGAAGCGGTGAATATTAACCTGCAACAGGCTAAATCACTGATTAGTGCCTGTCATGAGATCACTAACCTGTTGCACCAGTCTTCAGAAGTTGATCCGATTAAGGTATTGCAATGGCCCGGTGTGGTACAGGAATCGAATCTGGATATGACCCCCGTGCTGGCGGTTAGTGAATCAGGATTAAATGCCGCATTAGATGATTTGATCGCTAACCGTGAACGCGAAGGCGAACGGATGCGTGATGTACTGTTGCAGCGTTGCGATGCGATACAGCAGATTGTGAATCAAACACGTGAAAATTACCCTGAGATTCAGCAACGATATCAGAAAAAATTACATGATCGACTGGAAGAATTACGTCTCGAAGTCAATCATGATCGCCTGGAGCAGGAGCTGGTTCATCTCGCACAAAAAATGGACGTTGATGAAGAGCTGGATCGCCTCGACAGCCATTTAAAAGAAATGAAGGATGTATTGCATCGCGATGAAGCGGTCGGCCGCCGGCTGGATTTTTTGATGCAGGAGCTTAATCGTGAAGCCAATACATTGGGTTCCAAGTCTGCTGATATTTCCAGTACCAATGCATCGGTGGAGCTAAAAGTTTTAATTGAACAGATGCGGGAACAGATCCAGAATATTGAATAAAGCGTTAGTTGGCAGTCCTCAGTTGGCAGTAAAAAAACTAATGACTGCCGACTGCCAACTTGTGGCTTATTCTTTAATGCTCAGTAGCTCAATTTCAAAAATCAGGGTTGAGTTGGCTTCAATCAACTCGCTGCGTTTCGTTGCGCCATAAGCCAGTTCAGAAGGAATGAACAGCTGCCATTTATCACCGACGTGCATCAGCTGTAATGCTTCCGTCCAGCCTTTTATCACGCCTTTAACCGGGAAAGACGCGGGTTTGTCACGTTTGTAAGAGCTGTCGAACTCACGACCATCGATTAACGTGCCTTTATAGTGTGTGGTTACCGTGTCCGTTTCTTTGGGCTGCGGGCCTTCACCACTGGCCAGTACTTTATATTGCAGGCCGCTGTCAGTAGTTATTACGCCTGGTTTTTTGGCATTTTCTTCAAGAAACGCTTTGCCCTTGGCTAGATTGTTAGCGGCGCTGTCAGCCTGCTTTTTGGCCAGCTGCTCAAGCATCTCAGCCTGGAAGCTGGTTTTAGCCTGTAAGCGCTCTTCATCGCTGAGTGCGAGTTCGTTTTCATTGTAAGCATCGGTTATACCGCGGGTGAGTGCTTGAGCGTCAAGTTCAACGCCTTGTTGTTTTAGACGAGTGGCAACGTCCACGCCATAACTGTAGCTGGCCTTTTGTTGTGTGGTTTCCAGTGCCCTGTTGTCATTGCCCTCGTTACTGCAGGCATAAAGGCCTGAGCTTAGAGCAACGAAGCTGATTACGCGGGTAATATTTCGCATGATTTTTCCTTATTAATATATGTGGTGGCAAAATGTATCAGCTCAAGAGATGAACATCAAGTCATCATGTATACAGTGCTTGAACTACGCTTTTGTGCCACTATATTAGTAGCTGAACTATGTAAAATACAACGTGTCTATGTGATACGTGTTAATGCTAAGGAGTATGTATGTTTTTGTTAAGACCGTTTTTATTGAGTACGACATTATTTATTGCCGTATTGACATCAATCGTTAGCTCAACAGCGATGGCCGCCATACCCGCTTATGCCAATGGCCAGCCATTACCCAGTCTGGCACCGATGATAGAAAAAGTACGGCCGGCAGTGGTGAATATTGCAACACGTGGCTCTGTGGATATACAAAACCATCCCTTACTGAATGATCCGTTGTTTCAGCGTTTTTTCAAAGGATTTGAAAACATGCCGCAGCGTAAAGAAGTCAAGAGCCTGGGATCAGGCGTCATTATTGATGCAGCGGCCGGATATATTGTGACTAATCATCACGTTATTGATGGTGCGGATGAGATTTCCGTGACCCTGCATAATGGCCAGCAGCTGGAAGCGAAAATTGTGGGGTCTGATTCTGAAGCCGATGTCGCGATATTAAAAGTTAAATACGACAAGCTGACCGATATTCCTTTTTCTGACTCATCAAAATCGCGCGTTGGTGATTTTGTTGTTGCTATAGGTAATCCATTTGGACTCGGTCAGACAGTCACTTCGGGCATTATTAGTGCGTTGGGAAGAACCGGTTTAGGCATAGAAGGTTATGAAGACTTTATCCAGACCGATGCATCGATTAACCCGGGTAATTCAGGCGGTGCGTTAGTTAATTTACGCGGTGAATTGATTGGCATTAATACCGCAATTCTGGCCTCAGGCGGCGCCGGTAACGTTGGCATCGGTTTTGCCATTCCGATTAATATGGTACGTGAGTTAACGGATCAGCTGATCGAATATGGTGAAGTTCGACGTGGCATGTTAGGCGTTATCATGCAGAACTTAACACCGGAACTGGCGCGCGCTTTTGGCCTGGATTTGCATCAGGGCGTGGTTATTTCGCAAGTCGTGGAAAATTCAGCGGCAAGTAAAGCCGGATTAAAAGCCGGTGATGTGGTGTCAACGATAAACGGAAAACCCGTGAAAAGTGCATCCGCAATGCGCAATATGGTGGGGCTAATGCGGGTAGGCGAAAAAATGGACATCACCGTTATTCGCGAGGGCGACAAAACAAAGCTGACGGCTTATATTGCGGACGAAGTTGAACAGTCAATCATTGGTGAAAAACTTAATGCGAAATTGGCGGGTGCAATAATTGAAAGCCGTGATGAAAATGGTGACACGTATCTCGTCGTTTCCGAGGTGGAGCGAGGCAGCGCAGCCTGGAATGCGCGCTTACGTAAAGGCGATTTAATATTGTCGGTAAACCGTGCGCCAGTCAGTACACTGGACGATCTGAGTAAAATGGTGAAATCAAGCGATACGCAGATATTGATCAACGTCCAGCGTGGCCAGACGGCTTTGTTTATTTTAATTCAATAAACAAAGCAATGAAAAATGAAAAGTGAATAATGAAAAATTGAATGCTGTAAATCGGGCGCTAAATTCAAGAAATGTTCGGCTCTTTATTATTCACTATTCACTATTCACTGGGTTTCTGATCATCGTGTACCCAGCGTTCGCCATCTTCGGTGACTTCTTTTTTCCAGAAAGGTGCGTGGCTTTTCAACTCTTCCATTAAAAACCGGCAGGCATCAAATGCCTGTGCCCGGTGCGCCGACCATGCCGCGGTAAGTACGATCGGTTCGCCAGGCCGGATTTCACCAAAACGGTGGATGATGAAGCAGTCATCCAGTTCAAACTTCTCTGTGCATTGCAGGCACAGCTTGTCCAGGTAAGACTGTGTCATTACCGGATAATGTTCCAGCGTCATATGGCTGACGGATTCATTGATGTTGAAATCACGCATGGTGCCGACAAAACTGGCGGTGGCACCAAAATGGCCCGACTGCAGATTTTCAGCCTGAAAGCGCTGAAGCTCATCCCAGGGGTTGAAGATAGTATTGAGTAACAGGGCAGGCATGGCGATAAAAGACTAACCGCCGGTGACCGGTGGAAAAAAAGCAACTTCGTCATTATCATTAACCATAACATCAGGTTTAACGTATTCCATGTTGATGGCGCATAAGGTGTTATCCGGCATCGTTAAACCTTCTGTCGCCAGCGTCCACACCGCCTGTACGCTCAGCGGTGATTCATAGGGTAGCGTGAGTTGTTGTTGCCCGATTTTTTCACGAAGACTGGCAAAGAATTGAACATTGATACTCATGGCCTGATTTTAACGATTATTGGTTGAGTAGTCATGGAATATGTGGGTGGAAGTGTTTTGTCACTTTATCTTGCTGTTGATTTTTTAGTATTTACGACTGCATCCTATTTTGGCATTGCGGGTCTCGTCCCGCAGCCGAGTTACTCTTTCCAGTGTTTTGTTGTTTGGCATTTACGGCTATTTTGAATTGTTCCTGTGGTTTCGCCCACTGACGGGCGAGTGACTCTTTGCCTGCAGCCGCAAAGAGTAACCAGAAAAGGCCGCCACTACGGCTACGCCCCCATAAAAGACATGGGGGTCCCCATTTAGCCAATACCGTTATCCTGCTGCGCCAGAACTCGCCCACGTTAAAAAACACGCGAGCTCAGACAGCTGGCACAGAAAGCCCATGATAACGGCACCGCCTGAATGGCTTGCCTAAGGTGGAAAGGTCAAGGTCAAAAACAGTAATGACGTCTGGTGCTGTACTTTTACTTTCACATTAGTTTTAGTCTCTAGCCTTTTTTTGAGTCTTGTTATGAGTCTTGTTGTATTCTTGTTTTTACTCCCGCCTCTCGATTGCTGAAGCTGGGGGTATTGGTAGAGCAAATTCGCCAGGGACGGCGAATTTAGCCCTGTGCGCCCGGACGGCGCATCAGGGCGGGCTCGTAGGCAATACCCCCAGGTTCAGGAACCCCGCAGGGGCAATCGAGTAGCGGCGGCCTTTTCTGGTTACTCTTTTGGGCTGTAGCAAAAGAGTGACTCGGCTGCGGGCCGAAACCCGCAATGCCAAAATAAAAAGAATCGTAAATGCCAATAACCAATAGCAAGACGAAACCCGCAATGCCAAAATAAAAAGAAATCGTAAATGCCAAATAACAAAACCATAAAAAAACCATAACAAAAAAACAAAAACCACCCGCTAAATTTAATGCCATAAAAATGGCATAATAGTCCATCTACTTTTAGTTCTGGTTACGCATTATGACAGACGATCAACTCAATCATTTTAATCAACGTGGCGAAGCGCACATGGTTGATGTCGGCGATAAAACGGTGACACAGCGCCGCGCTGTTGCCGAAGGAACCATTCAGATGCAGGCCGAGACCCTGCAAAGGATCATTCAGGGTGAGCATAAAAAAGGCGATGTGCTGGGGGTGGCACGAATTGCGGGGGTGATGGCGGCGAAAAAAACGGCAGACCTGGTGCCGCTTTGTCACCCATTGCAGCTGACACATGTGGATATACAATTAACCATCAATGAGAAAATGCAAACGGTGCATTGTGTTGCAGAAGTAGAAACGGCCGGTCAGACCGGTGTGGAAATGGAAGCACTGACGGCAGTGCAAATTACGTTGTTAACCATTTATGATATGTGCAAAGCCATGGACCGCGGTATGGTGATGAACAATATCGGTTTAGTGAGTAAGATGGGCGGAAAGTCCGGTGCTTGGCAGAAATCAGGCAATGAAATCGACGAGTAAACGATTGTGCAAATAACCGCTTGCTCGTCATCTGAATAAGTCGATTAATCAGCAGACAGAAAACAGGATCAACAATGAAAGTTTTAACGCGTACATTTAAATTCTTTTTACTTTTTTTGGGTTTGGTAATCATTGCCGTAATTGCGTTTGTCGCAACGTTTGATGCCAACAACTACAAATCACAAATTATTGAACAGGTCGAAAATGCCACCGGGCGTGATTTCACCATTGACGGTGATGTTCATTTATCGGTTTTTCCGTGGGTGGGTTTGAAAGTTGATGACGTTGCCTTAGGTAACGAAAAAGGGTTTACGGAAAAACCGTTTGCCGCCATTAAACAACTCGATATCAAAGTGAATGTTTTGCCGCTGATTAAAAAAGAAGTGCAGATAAATATTGTTCGTCTACATGGTTTAAATGTATCACTGGAAGTGGCGAAAGATAACAGTAACAACTGGTCAAGTCTTAGCGAGTCAACATCAACGGATGAAGTGCCTGTAATCGATGAAGAAGAAAAGGAAAAAGAAAAAGAAACCTCAGTATTACAATCTCTGCAAGTTGAGGGGTTTGAGTTTATTGATGCTGCAATACATTATGACGATCGCACTAGCGGTAACCAGGCGACGGTTTCAGCATTAAATTTAACCACGGGCGCGATAGCTTTTGATCAGCCTGTTGCTGTTGAATTTGCAGCGCGCATTGAAAATAAGCAGCCGGTTATTGATACGGCCCTCAAGCTAACCACTAAGCTGACCTTCAATAAATCGTTTACAACAATAAATTTACGTGACTTGGTGTTTACCGTTCTGGCTGAAGCCAATGAGTTTATTAAACAGAAAGAAGAAGTAAAAATCACATCAAGCATTGAAGTCTTAATCGATGAACAGCGCATCACCTTGCAAAAAACGCAATTAGCCGCACTGGGGGTAACAACACTGGCCGATATTGTCGTGTCACAGTTTTTACAAACGCCCATTATTCAGGGTGCTATAGAAATACAGCCGTTTAATGCGCGACAGCTGGCCAGTCGTGCGGGTGTGGAATTGCCAGCGATGGCGAAAGCTGATGCATTGCATCGGGTAGCATTGAAAACAAAAATAAAATTACAGGGTGAGAAGCTTGAAGCGAATGATTTTACGCTTAATCTGGACGGCAGCACATTAAGTGGCTGGTTGCACATGATTGATATCAGTAAACAGCAACTGCGTTATGAGCTGGCATTTGATGCCTTAAATGTTAACGACTACTTGCCGCCGGTTACTGAAGAAACCGCAGATATTAAAATTGCGGCTAATGGTTCTGCCGGTGCAGCATCGACAGGTGATACGGCTACGCCGGCTACCGGTGATGAAAAAATAGCGTTGCCGATTGAGATGATGCGGGCACTGGATGTTGAAGGCGATTTTCGCATAGCCGCTTTAACGGCCATGGAATACGAGATAACACAATTTTTAATGACATTGAAAGCAAAAGATGGCGAGATGAAGATCAAGCCGCTTTCGTTGCAGGTACTGGAAGGACAGATGAACGCTTCAGTGAACCTTAATGTGCAAAAAGAACAACCGGCCTATGCAATTAATCTTGATCTTAACCAGGTGCAGGCGGGGCCGGTTGTTAATCCTATTCTTGATGGCATGACGGGTGATAAACCGATGAAAATGGATGGTACGGTTAATGTAAGCATGGATGTTAAAACAAAAGGCGATACGGTTAATAAGCTGAAAAGTGCCAGTGTCGGGAAAATAATACTCGATATGAAAAAAACGCGGGTTGATGGTTTTGATCCGGAGTATTTCATGCGTTCGTCAATTGCGGATTACATTCACAGTAAAGGTTTTGGTTTATCGAATACCATCATGGGTAACTACACACCGCGTGATGTGACCGTGTTCGATAAAATTCACAGCACGGTAAATATTGCCAATGGCAAAGCGCGTAGCAATGACTTTATAATGGACTCCAAACGTGTGCAGGTACGCGCCGAAGGTTACGCTGATATCATGGCGAACACGCTGGATGTTACTTCATCGATTAAGTTGCCTCGCAGTAAAACGGCCGTGGAAAAAATACTTGATGAGCCCATCTATGTGCGCGTACATGGCCCATTTGAAACGCTGGCCTACGAAATAGACAAGCAGCGCCTGAAGAAATCAACCACGGATGTGTTGAAGAACGAAGCGAAAGCCAAAGTGGATGCTGAGAAAGCACGTGCTAAAGAAAAAGCGAAACAGGAATTGAAAAAAACCACGGACAAGGTTCAGGATAAGTTGAAAGATAAATTGAAAGGTTTATTTTAAACACGCTAATGGCTAAGCACTCATGAGTCTCTTTGCTGAGCGTTTGTTAGACTGGTATCGGCAGTGCGGGCGGCATGACCTGCCCTGGCAAAAAGATAAATCCTTGTACCGTGTCTGGGTGTCTGAAATTATGTTGCAGCAGACGCAGGTGGCAACGGTCATTCCCTATTTTGAATCTTTTATGCAACGTTTTCCTGAAATCTCGGCTCTTGCCGGGGCGACACAGGATGAGGTTTTATTGCATTGGGCCGGGCTGGGTTATTACAGCCGCGCCAGGAATTTGCATAAAGCCGCGTTGATTGTTGCGGCGCAGTTTCGCGGGAAATTTCCGACCAATTACGATGAGGTATTGGCGTTGC
>CAVYHC010000041.1:0-7773 GCA_963768125.1 uncultured Gammaproteobacteria bacterium | reverse complement strand
GAAAAAGGCATTGAAACAGCCGAGCTGATTTCACTGAAAGCAGAGCTGGACAGTTACTTAAAAAAATTATCAAAATCCAGATGATGAAGCCATTGATAAAGTCATCGCCCTTTTTCAAAAAAAAATAATATCCAATGAAAAAGAACTCTGGTTGACTCGCCGACACATAAAACATCACACAATATCAAAATTCATATAAAGCACTGGAGCAATTTTATAAATTAAAATCGAGCGATGATAGATATAACTTTAAAATAGTCATACCGGTCGCAGACAGGCCCCAACATTTAAAACAATGCTTAAATAGTCTGCTCACACTTTGCCAGAGTTATGAGTATGGTGGTTATGAAAATAACCGATACACTAAAATATCCGTACTTATTGCCGATGATTCCAAGGAATCAAACAACATTAAATTACATCAGGCTTACTGTGCACCGAATTCACTGCCGAGGCAGGTATATGATTACTTCGGACTTGAAGAACAGTTAGACCTTGTAAACAACATATCTAGCCAGCACAAGGATTAGAACAAATAATATCCAGCACAGAAAACATCAAAAATATCGCTGATTTTTCGCATAAAGGCGCATCGATCATGCGAAACATTACTTACCTCAAGCTTCATCAGGATCTTTCAGATAAAAACACGCTAATTTATTTTATCGATAGCGATCAGGAATTCTGCATCACAACATCTCATTCAGATTCTGATCTCGATAAGAAACATTATGCAATAAACTATTTTCACTGCTTAAATACCCTGTTCACTGCACAGGACATTTCTGTATTAACCGGAAAAGTCGTCGGCGACCCGCCCGTCTCACCTTCTGTTATGGCGGCTAATTTTCAACTGGATATCCAAAATTTTATCAGCTGCATAGAAAAATTAAACCCTGATGATAATTGCCAGTTTCACAAAAAAGACAGCGGCGATCATGATGACGCGGCCTACCACGACATGGCCAGCCTGTTCGGTTTCTCAGGTAATAAGCAGGTCTTTAATTATCAATGCACGCTTCATGAAACACATAACAATGCAGATTGCTTCAACGATTTCTCCAACAAGCTGAGCCATTTCTTTTATGGTGAGCACCCCACCAGAAAAACATATTTTAATTACGAAGACGGTTTCCTCAAAACCTCTGCCGCGAGAACGGTATATACCGGCAACTATGTTATTAAACCAGAAGCACTCGATCACTTCATTCCTTTTGCCACGCTTAAATTACGTATGGCGGGACCGGTACTTGGGCGATTATTAAAATCCAGGCTTAACGATAAATTTGTATCCGCAAACTTGCCTATGCTGCATAACCGCACAGTAGAATCGACAGGCAAGTCAGAATTCCGTGCAGGCGTAACACACCATAAGCAGGACATTGACCTTGGCAAAGAATTTGTTCGCCAGTTTTATGGCGATATTATGCTGTTTACCATAGAGGAAATCAGCAACGCCGGTTATCCGGCCAGCACTATGGATAAGGAGACATTACAAACGGTTGTGCAGCGAATTTATGAAACCATCAAAGAAAACTACATCGATAAACACAACACCATACTTGAATTAAAATATTTGATAAAAGAACAATTAAATAACAAGCAACAATGGTGGCATCAATTATCCAGCCGCAGTACGGCACTACAAAGCTCGCTGCTAAATTTCGATAACTTTTTAAACAACATTCAGTCAAATTTTGAAAATAATTCAAATGCTTTTCAACAGATCACAGCGCCCGACCAGGTTTTTATTCATTTAAATAAAATACTGCTGGCAATACAGGAATATCAGGACGATCGGCATTGCTGGCAAAATGTGCTAAAAACAAAGTAAGCATAAATGAATATATTTATCTTGAATTCAGGACGATGTGGCTCCAGCACTTTTATTAAGGCCTGCCAGCACATCAGCAACTATACCTCTTCCCATGAGTCCTTACTGTGTAAAACAGGAACACAACGTTTTGATTATCCTGCCGATCACATTGAAGCGGATAACCGACTTTCCTGGCTGCTCGGGCGACTCGATAATGCTTATGGCAACAATGCATTTTACGTCCACTTAAAACGCTGCCAGGCAGACACGGCTAACAGTTTCTCTAAGCGCATTGATTTCGGAATTTTAAAAGCGTATGAACAGGGAATTTTAATGCATGATCAACATATATACTCTGCTCTTGAAATAGCAAATGACTATATTGAAACCGTAGACGCAAATATCAATTTATTTCTTAAAGACAAGTCTAAAAAACTGGATATCGATCTACAGAGTGTAAAAACGGATTTTACAAAATTTTGGCAGCAAATCGATGCAGAAGGTAATCTGCAACAGGCATTAAGCGAATGGGACATAGCTTATAATGCCTCCTGACTTAAATTGCAGGCTATGGCATGATCACTATTGATATTATTGATACAGCAGAATTTTATTGGATCGAAGAATATCACCAGCACTATCTTACAAAAAACCCAAATGTTATTGTGGCCTGAGTTGAGCACGTGCGAGCTGCTCAAATCAATTATTACTTAAAAACTCTGAAAACCCTTTAAGCAATAAAAATAAGCCATCCATGGCACGCAGGAGTCCATTCTGTCAGCTATGACCTGATTTAGAAAACGAATTGTGTTTGTAAGAACACCTCGTCTTCATCTTTGTTTTCAACACCGTCAAGATTCTCACCCATTCTGTAGCTCAACTGTACTTTGGTATCATGTTTATTGATGAACCAGTTAGCACCTACTGAAGTACGATCCCATGATGTGGCATAACCATCAGCGTCCTGCGTCTGGTAAGCGGCTACTACCTCGATACTGTTATTTATCATGTAACCGCCTTCGATAGCTGCATTGGTCAATGTTGTGGTTCCATTTTTATATAAACCACCGGTAAATCCGGATTCAACGGTGTCAGCACCAAACGAGTTGTATTGCGCATCTACAGAAAAACCGGCAGCACGGAATGCGCCGCTTAATTCAAGACCGGTAACTTTATCAATATCAGTTGTTGTGGCAGGGTCATTTACAACGTCACCGTCATTGCTCCAGCTATAGGCAGCAACACCGATTGTCGCTTTGGTTTTTCCAGAGAAATCACCCTGTGCAAATTTCAGCTTGCCAAAAGGATGGAAATCAACACGGCCACCAACCATAAAACCATCATTAAAGTCATCATTACGGTTTACCGGCGTATCAAAATCCAGCTTTTTAGAACTTGGATCGATAGATGCTACTGTACCGGATGCACCCCAGGTCATTTTTTTGCTTTCAGAATTACCGGTTAAGTGAATACCAACATTACGATCAGGTGTACCATAGTTATGGTCACCAACAAAAGTACGTTCTACCAGTTGCTGGTATTTAGACGAGGTGAGGAACTCGCGTGAAAATGGAAAATTAGCATTACCAATAGTTACTTTTGTATTTGATAAGCCTTTATATTGGAAATAGGCGTCTTTAATTGCTATTTCATTTTCGTCTTCCGCCTTGCCCATGTCCCACTGGATTTTTGCTTTCCAGTCTTTATGTGTACTGCCTTCTATATAAGGACGTAATCTTCTGAAAAAGATTTCATCCGTTGTGTCGCCGCCATCGGGGTCTGCCTGATAATATTGAAGCTGGATGCGGCCACCAACTTTCAGGTAGTTGTCACCATCTTTATAAGTAATACCGCCTGCCAAAGCAGAAACAGGTGAGGCAAGTGCTGTGATAACAGCAAGTTTAACGATTTTTGATTTGACATGAGTGTCATTTGTTAATTGCATTTATAAACTCCCGTATTAAAATATTAACGAGTAGAAGCTTATGTTTGGTTTGTTACTGCATTGCTACAAAATTAATACGTTTTTGTTACAGTTGAGATTGGATGAGAGATCGTGACTAATAGACGTAAGTATCCAGGGTTAACCAGGTTTGCAAATTTATCAGGCAGAGCATATATACTCTGCCCTCAATGCAGCGGCAGTCATTTTCAACATATTACGAAATAGTAATGATTCGTTAAGCTTGACTACAGGACTTTTTCTGAGACAAACATAAACCTGCGCAATAAATACTATAAGTATATAACCAGGATTATTACTCAGAGGCGATGGATCAACTCATAGCCATGCCTGCATTAAGCGTAATGCCATTATTACCAGATATCTCGATACACTTCAGCCAATAACAAATCACCGCGCAGATGACGGATAACATAGTGGCCTACACTTCCTATCAATAAACAGTAACGGCTAAATCAATACTTTCATATAGCTCTTCCGCTTTTCCAGATGAAACTACCATTATATTTAAAAATATGACCATCAGCGAAACTGTGATGGCAATAATCATACGTGTATGTGGGTCGGTCATTGTTCAGTACTCTTATTGTTATTTCTTTAATTAAAAAACATGCTGTTTAATCAGCATTTCAAAATACTGCACTTGATATACCTCTCGTAATGATTACCCAGGAAAGCCTTCAAAATATTAATTTCACCACACGTACCTGCATCGATGCTTATAAAACTGCAGTTGATTTTTTTATGTCTACCTGAGAAATCGCTATCGACCCGATGTTGCCGTGCATTTATAATCGTATGCACTCTTTTTTCATCTTCGGGGCTCATGATAATTATTTTAAATTCTCCTGATGGTACTATCTGTGATCTCGGTATTAAAAAACTGCAGCCTTCCTGGTCAATATCTAACAAGATGCACTTTGCATTCATCTTTCCGAATAACCAGCATGAGAATAGTTCAAAACCATAAATATCAGAACTTCTATCATCGTTACTTGCGTACAACTCACTTGCTGTTCCAGCCATGACAATCTCCCATAATCAATTAATTACGGGGACACTTTCGCAAACTATTGTTTAATTAACGTGACAGTAATATTAAATTTTTGTGACTTTACGGCACAAGCATTTCAATTTACAGGCCACAAATCATCGTTAACAGAATTATCAAGTAAACGTCATAATTTGTTAACAATAATTAGCCATTCTCGTCACAACAGTTACGACTTATCGGCAACGCTTTATCTGACGAGGTAGTTAATATGAAATACTATATTAAAGAGTGGTCCAATCACACTGCGATATTGTTTGCCGAAGATGGCTATGCACTAGAGATCTATAATTCTGTAGAAACCGCTACAAAATCCTGTGTACGTGACTGCGGAGTCGAGCCTGACTTTATTGAAAGCCACGTCAACTATCTTGCTGCATCACCGCTTAACTTTGACGCTAGTTTCATTCAGGCGGCTTAATTATTAGTTACTTCATTTATGTTTGCTGGCTTAGCGCCGTTGTCTTAAAAAGCCTTTGTCTTAATAAATTGGGCTGACAGGTGTCAGTTTTTTTTCTTCACGTGACACAGCTTGCACTTCTTGGCGGGGCCGGCTTTTTTCCCATGCTCCATGGTGTACTGGTGACAGCTGCGGCAACGGTAATGGAAGGCCTTCTTCAGATCCGGCATGTCTGCAGGCGCATTTTTCTTATTGCGGACATGGCAGTCGCTGCATACTTTGACCGGGCCCTCTCCCTGCTCAGTATGATGACAGATACTGCATCCCACTTTTTCGACGCCGCCCACATTCTCCAGGTGAGCGTGCATAGCGTGCTGGAATGTAACATCACCTATTTTTGTATGGAATACTATGACGCTTTTATCGGCCGGAATCTCACTTCCAGATACTGGAAATGAGCCTGCTAACAGTAACATAGAGAGAATAACTAAAACATACATGACGGATTTCCTTGATTAATCATGAGTAATTACATCAACAACATAAAACAACCTAAGCGGTGAAGGCCTCGTGTTTTTATAGACCGTATCAACCACTGCTTTATATTTTTAATTTTACATTTAAATATATTAATAAAACTTGAACTATGTCAATATCACTTAACTTATTATGGTTTTTATTTAATACAGCCAAATCTTAAACAGTAAATCGACTATATAAAAATAATGATGAATTATCGCCTACTGCCATTTCTGTTACTGATTGCATTATCATTTTCCAGCAAGTTACTCAATGCAGTGGAAAGCGTCACACCTGCGGCCTCAGCGACTGAAACACCCGCAGCAGCACAATCTGAAATAAAGTCACCCGTTGAAATAAACCCCACTGATACCACCGAAGCCGGCAAAGCAAAACATGCGTTCAAACAGGCAAACCTGTGTGAAGGCATGGCACAGGGTGATTATCTGGGCGCGGATGTTTGTGCCGACTGCCACCTGGATAAAACACAAACCATGCAGGCAAGTCCACATGGCCAAAGCGCTGACCCCCGTTCACCCTTCGGTAAACACGGCTGCGAAACCTGTCACGGCCCGGGTATGTTGCATTTTGAAACAGAAGGCAACTGCATTATCAGCATGACCGGACGCTATGGTGAGTCTATTATGCAGCGCAATGGCGTCTGCCTCGGCTGTCATCAGAGTGGCGATCGCCTGCACTGGTTTTCAAGTACTCACGAAGCGGAAGATCTGGTCTGCGTAAGCTGTCATTCAATCCACAAACCCAATGATGTTATCGATCGCACCTCACAGACAGAAGTCTGTTTCAAATGCCACAAAAATATACGCTCGCAAACTTTACGCGCCTCTTCACACCCCATTCGAGACAATAAGGTGGTCTGCAGCGATTGCCATAATGCACATGGCTCAGCAGGACCTTCATCCTTGAAGCAATTTAGTATCAATGAAAACTGTTACAGCTGCCATGCTGAAAAACGTGGGCCCTTCCTGTGGGAACATTATCCCGCCAGTGAAGACTGCACATTATGCCACCGGGTGCACGGCTCCAACCATCAGGCCTTGCTGAACAAACCGGGGCCGCAGTTATGTCAGCAATGCCATGTCACCCAAAGCGCGGGCGGCGGTCGCACACATATCAGCAACTTCCTGGATTTCGCCGATACTGACCCAAAGCGCGCCCGATTTACCGTGGGCATGAACTGCGCGAATTGCCACAGCAAAATACATGGCTCCAATCATCCATCGGGAGCCGCCTTACAACGTTAACCAATATGTTTTTTAGTCAGACAGCCAGGATATTATGAAAACACAAACATCACTGCTGATTATATATCTCACCACTTCCGGTTTCGTCTCTGGTGATGCCTTTGCAGAAGACAAATCTATATCAGTCGATGGCGAACCACTGGTACCGGTAGCGTTTCTTTCTGAGCCCGTGGTCAATACGATTGAGCTGGGTATTGGTTATGTTTCAGATGACGCTTACAAATTTGGCCGCTACAACGGCCTGCAAACAAAAGGTGCATTTTTACTGGGCAACATCAAAGCCAGAGAATTTTATGAAGACGGTCGTTTCTGGAGCATCAGTGGTACCAATCTCGGCCTGGAATCGCGGTACCTGCGCCTGGAAGGCGGTTCGCAGGGAAGTTATAAGCTCTTTCTGGAATACGACGAGCTGCCAAATTACAAAAATAATACGGTAAAAACACCTTTTATCGGTGTTGGCGGTAACAATCTGACTTTACCTTCAGGTTTTGATATCAACACCAACCTCGATGCCAGCCTGAACAGCTTTGAATTAAAAACCAAACGTGAACGTATCGCTGTCGGCGCAAGTCTTATGCCAAAACAGAAATGGCAGTTCGATGTCGACTTCAGCCATGAAAACAAACAGGGTGTTGACGCCACCGGCGCGGCTATTTCGACGGGCAGTAACCGGATCGTTAGCAATACCCAAGCAGCGTTACTGCCAGAACCCATCGACTACGATACTGACATCGTCAACGCGACCTTGCGTTATGCAGG
>CAVYHC010000040.1:0-8912 GCA_963768125.1 uncultured Gammaproteobacteria bacterium | reverse complement strand
CTGAATGTAATTCTAGTGGCTTTTTTATTATGAGCGTTATAACAAACTTATTACCGCAAAGGACACAAAGAAACAATTTTTAAAAGCATTAGTCCACAGATGGTCATTCCTCGGTAATTGCTCCTCGACAATTGCTCCTGCATTGTCCTACTACCGTCCGTCCATGGACATATGCATTACTCTACTGTATCGGCGTATAGCTTGTCTGGATTAAAGTACAGTATATGATGCAAAAAAACACGTTTAACTCCTTTTTATATCTACCACAATATCTCATTTTTGGATTCGATTAATCGCGACAGCTGGTATGTAGCATAAATATTTTACGGTTAGACCACCATCTATTTGCTGAATGCTGAAAGGGCATTGACTGTAACTGCTTTATTGTAATGCTGGTTCGTGAGAGAATGCCCGGCAGTTAAAAAACTAGTGGATTTTCGTGAATACATCATTTCTTCCTCTTTCAAAACCCTCAATTAGTGAAGATGAAATTTCAGCGGTGGCTGATGTTTTGCGATCAGGGTGGATAACCACGGGTGCAAAAAACGCTGAGCTGGAGCAGGCAGTTTGCAATATTACCGGCGCGAAATACGCAGTGGCGCTGTCTTCCGCAACCGCGGGTATGCATTTATTAATGAAAGCACTGGACATCGGCCCGGGTGATGAAGTGATTACGCCCTCGATGACCTGGGTTTCAACACCGAACCAGGTGGAATTATGTGGCGCCACACCGGTATTTGTCGATGTGAATCGAGATACTTTGATGGTTGAAGCAGAAATGATTGAACCATTAATTACCGAGTCGTACCCGCCTGATCATTCCGGTGCATTATGCCGGCGCCTCACTGGACCTGGATCCGATACGGGCACTGGCTGAGTCCCACCAGATTCCCATGGTAGAAGATGCTGCACATGCCATCGGTACGAAATATAAGGGTGCTCCAGTCGGGGCCACAGGTACCGCTATTTTTTCATTTCACCCGATCAAAAATATCACCACCGGTGAGGGTGGTATGTTTTGTACAGATGATGCCGAGCTGGCTGAGAAAAATTCGGCAACTGCGTTTTCATGGACTGGGTGTTGATGCCTTTGATCGTGAAACACAGGGCAGGGCGCCACAGGCAGAAGTTTTGTCTCCCGGTTATAAATATAATTTACCGGACATGAACGCCGTACTGGGAATTGGCCAGCTGGCGCGACTGCAGCAAATGAATAACAGGCGAAAGGAAATAGCGCAGATGTATTTCGAGTTGTTACAGGATGTGTCAGAAATCCAGCCGTTAAAACTGCCTGATTATGAGATGAAACACTGCTGGCATTTGTTCATTATTCGTATTGATATTGATCGCCTGGCAATGAGCCGCGATGACTTTATGCAGGCCCTGAAAGAAAAACAGATTGGTACCGGCCTGCACTTTAGAGCTGCGCATACACAAAGATATTACCGCGAAAAATACGCGGCGACTGAAATGTTTTGCCGAATACAGAGTGGAACTCTGAACGAATATGTTCACTGCCTTTGTTTCCCGATATGACAGCAGAAGACGTGCGTCGTGTGGTTGATGCCATTAAAGAAGTGATTGCTGGAAAATAATACCGATTAACTAGATGAGTGATAATAGCGAAAACAATTCGAGTGAGACAGTGCGGCAAGTACTGAAATCCAGCTGGTTTCACTGGTGGCGCCGGTTTACAACGAAGAAGCGAACTTAACTGAGCTGGTTAAACGCTGCGTCGCCAGTCGGTGAAACATTTGACTATCCTTATGAATTAATCCTGGTGGATGATGGCAGTGCTGACAGTTCACCGACAGATGATTCAGCAGGCGGCCGAACAGCACCAGGGTAAAGTGATTGGCGTGCTGTTAAACCGCAATTATGGTCAGCATGCCGCTGTGATGGCAGGGACTGGCGCAGTCACGCGGTGATATTGTAGTAACACTGGATGCTGACCTGCAGAACCCGCCGGAAGAAATTCCCAGCTTATTAGAAAAATCGTTATGGCTGGCTGCGATGTTGTTGGCAGTGTGCGTGCGAATCGTAAAGATACTTTCTTTCGACGCAGCGCTTCAAAGATAATCAATAAGGCTGTGCAAAAAGCCACCGGTGTCATGATGACGGATTACGGCTGCATGTTACGTGCCTACCATCGCAACATTGTTGATGCCATGCTGGCATGTCATGAGCGCAGTACGTTTATACCTGTGCTGGCCAATACTTTCGCCCGCCAGCCATGTGAAGTGACTGTAGCACATGCTGGTCGCAGCCAGGATGAAACCAAGTACAGTATAATGAAACTGATTAACCTGCAGTTTGATCTGCTTGACCAGTATGACAACTTTTCCGTTGCGTCTATTAAGTGTACTGGGTGGTCTGCTGGCGATGGCGGGTTTTACTTTCAGTATAATATTGCTGGTCACCCGAATTATTTATGGTGCGGACTGGGCCGGTGAAGGTGTCTTCACCGTGTTTGCTATTTTATTTATTTTTATTGGTGTGCAGTTGCTGGCCATGGGATTGCTCGGTGAGTATATCGGCCGCATTTATCATGATGTAAGAGCAAGGCCGCGCTATTTTATTCATAAGGTTGTTGGTGTCGATAAATAGCTTTTTGTGATTTTTAAAAAGTCGTAATTATTTATATTAAACAACCATTAATTAATTTAACTATAAAAAAGAGAGGAAACCATGCGTGCAATTGTAGCTGGTTATCACAATATGGGCTGCGAAGGGCTGGAAGCGCTGATTCGCAATGGTTATGATGTTGTTGCAGTATTTACCTATACAGACAGCGCTGATGAGGTGATCTGGTTTTCATCAGTCGCTGAAGTAGCGTCGCGTCATAATATTCCAGTTTATACACCAGACGATATTAATCATCCTTTATGGGTCGAGAAAATTCGCGAATTAAAAGCGGACGTTCTGTTTTCATTTTATTACCGCGATATCATATCCGCAGCGATGCTTGATATTCCCGCATCAGGCTGTTTTAATTTACACGGTTCGCTGTTGCCGAAATATCGTGGCCGCGTGCCGACAAACTGGGCGATCATTAACGGTGAAACAGAAACCGGTGTGACACTGCACCACATGACGACCGGGTATTGATGACGGCGATATTGTTGCGCAGAAAAAAGTTTCTATCGACGCTGAAGATAGCGCGCAAACACTGGCTAACAAACAGGTGGCGGCGGCAGCGCGAGCATGCTCGATGTTTGTTTGCCGGCAATAAAAGACGGCAGTGCAACTCGTACGCCGCAAAATCATCAAGAAGCGACTTATTTTGGTGGACGTACTGCAGAAGATGGCGCCATAGACTGGAGTCAGTCAGCGACGGCTATTCATAATCTTGTACGAGCGGTGTCTCGTCCGTATCCCGGTGCATTTACTTATGCAGGGCAGCGAAAATTACTGATCTGGGAAGTTGAGGATCTTAGATCTAGAAACAGACGCACAGGCCGGCACCATATTGTCCGTTGAACCACTTGATATTGCCAGTGGTGATGGCGTGGTGCGTGTTCGTTTTGGTCAACAGGAAAATGGTGTGTTCTGTACCGGTGCACAGTTAGCATCAACCATGAACCTGGTAAGCGCCATGCGACTTGGTCCTAAATTTGAGCAAAGATCAAAGGACCGGAAAACCAGTGTGCTGATTCTGGGTGTTAATGGTTTCATTGGTAACTCACTGGTAGAGCGTCTTGCTGGACGAAGGTGGTTATGAAGTGCATGGTATGGACCTTTCCAGTAGCGCGATAACCCGCCTGCTCGACAGGCCGGATTTTTATTTCCATGAAGGCGACATCACGGTGCACCGTGAGTGGATCGAGTACCATGTTAAAAAATGTGATGTTGTCATTCCATTGGTCGCCATTGCAACACCGATCGAATACACCCGTAATCCTCTGCGTGTGTTTGAGCTCGACTTTGAAGAAAACCTGCGTATCGTACGTTACTGCGCAAAATACAATACACGCATTATTTTCCCGTCAACCTCTGAAGTTTACGGTATGTGCTGTGATGCATACTTTGATGAAAATACATCAAATTTAGTCACCGGTCCGATCAACAAACAACGCTGGATATATTCCACCAGTAAACAGTTAATGGACCGTGTTATCTGGGCGTACGGCACCAAAGAAAATTTACCTTTCACCCTGTTCCGCCCCTTTAACTGGATGGGGCCTCGCCTGGATTCACTCGACTCTGCCCGTATCGGTAGTTCGCGCGCCATCACCCAGCTGATTCTTAATCTTGTTGAAGGCACGCCCATACAGTTAATTGATGGCGGTGAGCAGAAACGATGTTTCACCGATGTAAAAGAAGGTGTTGATTGCCTGTTCCGCATTATCGAAAACAAGGATAACTGCTGCGATGGCCAGATTTTTAATATTGGTAACCCAGAGAACGACGCCAGTATTAAACATATGGCGGAAGTGCTGGTGGAGAAATTCGAAAAACATCCACTGCGCAGTCACTTTCCACCCTTTGCCGGTATGGTATTAATAGAAAGCCACAAGTATTACGGCGATGGTTATCAGGACGTTCAGCATCGTCGTCCAAGTATCGAGAATGCGAAAAAAATCCTTGGCTGGAACCCGGTAATAACCATGGATGAAACGATCGATGATACGCTGGATTATTTCCTGAAAGACCATGTCAATGATTAATAGATCCGGGTTCAATCATTTGAATGTGCCAGCTAAAAATGGGCAAGCGATAACAGTTGGGCTTCGTGTTGATGTTGATACCTTTCGCGGCACCCGTGATGGTGTGCCCGGACTGCTAAAAATCCTTACAGAAGCACGATATACAGGCGACATTTTTTTTCAGTGTCGGGCCGGACAATATGGGCAGGCATTTGTGGCGGCTGCTTAAACCGGCATTCCTGCTAAAAATGCTGCGTTCAAATGCGGCCAGTTTGTATGGCTGGGATATTCTGTTACGCGGCGTCTTCTGGCCCGGACCGTTAATCGCAAAAAATCTTGCTCACGTTATCCGCGATACAGAAACCGCTGGGCATGAAGTTGGTCTGCATTCATGGGATCATCATCGCTGGCAGAATCACATGCACAAGATGAATGCACAGCAAATCCATCAGGACATCAAGAGCGGGGACGGATGCACTCAATGCCATATTGAAAAAACCTGTACGTTGTTCAGCCGTTGCGGGCTGGAAAGCCAATGCTGCAGGTGCTTGTTGAGAAAAACCGGTTTGATTTTTTGTATAACAGCGATTGTCGTGGTGACCGTATGTTTCGCCCGCTTATAGATGGCAAGGAGTATGCAGTTCAGATTCCTGCCACTCTGCCAACCTATGATGAAGTGATCGGGCAGGACGGCATCAATGCCGAAAATTATAATGATTTCATGCTTGGTTTAATCAAGCCTGGCCAGCTGAACATTCTTACCATCCATGCTGAAGTTGAAGGTATCGTCTGTGCGGACATGTTCGATGAATTTTTACAAAAAGCAAAAGAACGAAATATCTCTTTTGTTCCTATGATCGAGTTATTGCCAGATGATATTAATTCACTACCGATTGATTCCGTGAAAACAGCGCCACTGCCTGGCCGTGAAGGCTGGGTGTGCTGGCAGGCATCCTTTGAACTATGAATCATAACCCAGACTCAGTTATCAACTGGAAAGCCTATGCAGCAATCCTGTTTCTGCTGTACCTGCTAATTTATATACTGCCGCTTGGCGTGCGACCGGTGATGATTCCGGATGAAGCGCGTTACGCTGAGATTCCGCAGGAAATGATAAGCAGCGGAAACTGGGTATCACCACACCTCAATGGCCTGCGTTATTTTGAAAAACCAGTACTGGGTTACTGGGTGACAGGAATCAGCATGCAGCTATTTGGTGATAACGCTTTTGCCATGCGTCTGCCGAGTGCGTTATCTGCCGGCCTGTCGGCATTGGCGGTTTTTTTATTGCTGCAACGACTGACTCGGCGTACTGGAACCGCATTAGTAGCTGCCATGATTTACCTGAGCATGCTGGGCGTTTACCTAATCGGCACGATCAATATCCTGGATTCGGTTTTCAGTTTTTTACTTACCGCGGCTTTTGTCACTTTCTATTTTTCTCACAACGAAGATAACCCTGGAAAACGTTTGCTGCTGCTGGTCTTGCTCGGTGCGTTTTGTGGTGCCGCATTTCTTGCCAAAGGTTTTCTGGCTTTTGTATTGCTGGCGGTAGTAATCGGTCCTTTTGTTATCTGGCAGGGCCGTTGGACGGAGTTATTTACCCGGGGCTGGATTGCCTTGCTGGCCGCTGTTCTGGTGGTCGCACCGTGGGCGATACTGGTTCATCTGCAGGAGCCGGAGTACTGGCATTATTTTTTCTGGGAAGAACATGTTAAACGTTTTGCCAGTGAAGATGCGCAGCACGGTGAACCCATCTGGTTCTACTTAATGTATTTGCCGCTGTTAATGCTGCCATGGATTGCGCAATTGCCATTGGCAATAAAAGGCTTATTAAAAGAAAACGAGCATAAGGAAATTTCAAAATTCGCTTTCTTATGGTTTCTCATGCCATTTGTTTTTTTCTCTATTTCACGCGGTAAGCTGCCAACATATGTTCTTCCATGTTTAGCGCCGTTGGCTATATTGCTGGCAGTTGGTATGAAAAATTATTTAAAGAACATAAAAAATACCGGCTTTAAATGGACGAGTGGTCTCACGGCAATTATATTTTTTGTTATTGCGCTGCTGCTGGTTTTAATACAGACGGGTGTTGTCGGCAAACTGGTGTGGAACGAGAATGAAAGCTGGAAGTGGTTTTCACTGACACTGGCGTTTGTTATCGGCTTTATCTTTTTGCTGCTGGCGATTAAAAATAATTCTGCAAACAAACGTTTGGTTTTTTCAGCTTTGAGCGTCGCTGGCGTCATGCTGGTGTTAACGTTCGCTATGCCACAACGTACTGCAGAAAGTAAAATGCCCATGGAGTTTTTGCTGAAGCACGCCGATAAAATCACTCCAGGCACGATCCTTTTGTCGGATGACATTATGATTCACGCAGTCAACTGGAGCTACAAACGTACAGACGTTTATATGACCGGGGCTGGGGAATCAGAACACGGTCTTTCTTTTGCAGATTCAGATCATCGCTTGATAGTCGGTGACAATTTAAAACAATTTATCAATGGTCACTTAAACAAAGAAAACATGGTTGTTGTTCATCATTCGGATGCGGATGTTTTTATGAGCTCGATCATGCCGGCGCAGGCACAGCAGTCACGCTGGGGTAAATTTGTGCTCTGGTATATTCCAGTCGATGGCGAAGGTTAATAATCAATGGAATACGTTCTAATATTGTTTGTTGTTACTCTTACCTCCGTCGGCCAGGTGCTGCAAAAATTGGGCGCTGACCGCGGGCTGAAAAATGCAAAGAACGCAACGCAGATTTTCTACGCGCTGTTTCAATGGGAAATAATACTGGCCGTTATCTGCCTGGCCTCGGCCATTGTTATATGGCTGGCCGTGCTTTACATGATGGACGTCAGCAAGGCTTTCCCGTTTATCAGCCTGGGTTTTGTGGTTGTGCTGTTGTCAGCGCGCTTTTACCTGAAAGAATTCATCCCCTGGAACCGTTGGCTTGGTGTTGTCTTTATTATTGCGGGCATTTCATTGCTGGCACAGACATGAAAAGGATTAGTTCAAATGCGGTGTTCCTTCTGGCTTTGACGATTGTATTGTCTGCCTGTGCCCAGCTATTTATGAAAGCCAGTATGGTAGAGCTCAGTCTGCATGAGGTGGGCGCCATGGATGTTTCTGTATTGCAGCTTATCATCGAAAATAATACGGTTCTAATCTGGCTGCTTGCTGGCCTGGCATGTTACGCGGTATCAATGCTTTCATGGATATTTGCGCTGATAAAATATGAGCTAAGTTTTGCGTATCCATTTCTTGGCATTACTTATATTCTTGTTTACCTGGGTGCGATATATTGGGCGCAGATCGGTGAGCAGTTTTCCTGGCAGAGAACAGCCGGCATTTTTCTTATTTTAATCGGCGTGGCTTTTGTTAATCATAAGTGCGCAGCAGAAAAAAACGAAATATAATTATGTTAAAAAAATACACCGCTGAAAACCTTCGCTCACTTTCCGCTATAGCGCAGAGCACAGAACGCTTGCGAACAAATTTGAATATTCATGAATCACCCGATGCAGATGTGCAGCGTCTGTTCCTTGCCTTTGAGCCAGACACTTACATAAGGCCGCATCGTCACCCGCAAAGACACAAATGGGAGCTGCTTGTCCTTTTAGAAGGTGATCTTTCCTTACTGATATTTAATGATGCTGGTGATGTTATAGATAAAATTCAAATGTCTTCGACAACGACACGTGTAGTCGAACTACCGCCAAACACCTGGCATTCATATGTCAGTAAACAGTCAGGAACATTAGCTTTAGAAATAAAAGAAGGATCTTATCTACCAACAGTGGAAGGGGACTTTTTACCAATGTCGCCTGCAGAAAAATCAAATGAAGCTGTAGCGTATTTGCAGTGGATGATAAACAAAACATAAAACCTGTTTTCTATCCAGTCACGAGAATGATGATTACCTATATTCAAGCCGCTATTGAGAAATAACTAATATTTATTCATGCAAATATGTAATGCGCCAGATTCCTTAGCAAAACATAAATTTAAATATATAAACTAAGAAGCCTGTACTTTCTTATGATTCCCATTTGGCTCCATCTTCGGTAATCCACTCAATAAACAATTAATAAAGACGATTTTATCTTAGGCGTTATCAGTGCATCTATTTTTTACTATCACAGTTGCGGCAAAATTATTTTTTATATGTTAGATCAAGCCTGAACTCAATATGCTATCTGCGTGGACATATCCAGACTTACACAGGGCGTACACTTTTTTAAACTACGAAATTTTTACTCT
>CAVYHC010000039.1:0-28786 GCA_963768125.1 uncultured Gammaproteobacteria bacterium | reverse complement strand
GCCGCCACCGAAGCATAGGCCATGAATCATACTGACAGTCGGGCAGGACAGGGCTTCTACTCGATTCATTAATGCGTGGCCCTTGTGCATAAATTCCAGTGCCTGCTGCTGCGTTTCTAAAGCAGTAAATTCTTTAATGTCAGCGCCAAAAATAAAACTGTCTTTTTTATCAGAAAGGATAATTACAGCCTTGGGCAGATTTTTTTCAAAGCCTTTTATTATTTCCTCAAGTTCTTTTATTACTGCTTGTGATAATAAGTTCGCTGATGCATTCAGTGTATCAAAATGTACCCAGGCAATATTGTTATCGTCAATTTCGACATTCCAGTTCTTATGATCTGACATTACGCCGCCTCGGCATTGGTTGTAGATTCAGTGTGCGTTTTAGCGTTAGTTTCTTTTTGTATCAACATAGCGCCGCCCTGACCACCGCCGATGCATAAACTGGCCATGCCTTGTTTGGCGTCAGTGCGTTGTAAAATATTACATAAATGTAAAATTATACGCGCGCCGCTGGCACCCACCGGGTGGCCTAAGCTGACACCGCCGCCGTCGATGTTTAACTTGTCATAGGGGATTTCACCCATGGCTTTTTCAAGTGATAAATTTTTCTGGCAATACTCATCCTGTTGCCAGGCTTTAACGCAGCCTAAGACCTGTGTGGCAAAGGCTTCATTGATTTCCCAGTAGTCGATATCGTTTATGCTTAATTGATTACGTTGCATGATGGGTGTCATCGCGTGAACCGGTCCCATTCCCATAACCGCAGGATCCAGTCCTGCCCATTGGCTGTCAGAAATTGATGCGATTATTGGCAGGTCATATTTATTCACTGCATCTTCACTGGCCAGTAATAACCACGAGGCACCATCAGTAATCTGCGCACTATTGCCCGCGGTGACTTTGCCATACTTCTTGTCAAATGCCGGGCGCAGCTTGCCCAGGCTTTCGACGGTTGAATCCGGGCGCTACACCATCATCGTGATCATAATAATTGCCTTTATCGTCATACAGCACTTCTATCTCATCGAGATAACCAGCCTCATGCGCTTTTGCCAGACGGTGATGGCTGATCATTGCATATTCATCCATCTGCTTACGTGTGATACCAAATTTGTCGGCAATAATTTCAGCGGTTTCACCCATGTTTAAACCGACGGTATCATCGGTTAAACCGTGAATTAGTGCGATGATGGGTTTTAAATGCTGGCCACGTATTTGGCTGATTACTTTTAATTTCTGGCCTATCGATCTCGCACGCATAAAGTCACCTAACCAGTTGACCATGGTATGGTTATGTAATACAGGTGCACGGCTCATCGCTTCAACACCGCCAGCCAGTACTAAATCAGCGTCACCATTTCGAATGTTTTTAAAAGCAGAATCAACCGACTGCATACCCGATGCGCAATTGCGCTGCACGGTCCACGCCGGTACGCTTTGCGGAATACCCAGTCGCAAGGCAACGACACGGCCAACATTGGCTTCGCGTTCACCCGGCATCATGCAGCCAAGAATAACTTCATCTAATGCATCGAGCGGAAAGTTGTTACGCAGTAATAAAGGTTTTGCTGCGGCAACCGCTAAATCACCTGCCGAAAACGGACCGACTTTACCGCGTGATTTTAATTGCGGCGTACGACTGCCATCGACAATATAAACCTTACGCGCACATTCGTTACTCATAATTTTTCTCGCTATTTATTTCGTTAATTCATGATGCGCATGGTGTACCTTACGGTGAGCTGCCATCCGTGCCCACACACTACGGTGTTTCTATCTGCCAGCCACGTAAATGAAAACTCATCCACTTTAATGGCATTTTGTACGGCTTCTTCTGTTTCAAGCAATAAATTATATTCAGTCTCGGTAACAATGTTTTTATCTTTGGCTTCAGCGTATGCATCGCGGTCACGACTTTTCAGGCGACCGTGTTTAAATGCATCACGCAACTTATGCTGCAGATCATGAGTTTTAAGCACCAAATTTAAGGCATGTGCGATTCGTCCGGTCGCATTGTCTTTATCTTTACTGTTAAATACACCATGACTAAGACGGTCGAGCGTATCACTTTGTTTTAGTGTTAAACGTGCGACTTTATGGCCCAGCTTATCACTGGGCCGCTGATAGGGTTTGGTCAGTGGAAAGATAATAAGGTTGCTTATTGCGCCGATAAACGGTACCGGTAAATTTTTCATAATACCTTTGATCGCTGTCTGGATGTTATATAAGGAATCTTCACAGGCCCACTTAAGTAACACTAAGTCTTCTTTATGGCTGCCCTGGTTTTCATAATGTTTTAAAACAGCAGTCATTATATACAAGTTAGATAACACATCAGCAAGACGGCCGGAAATTTTTTCGCGACGTTTGAGTGTGCCGCCTAACACGCCCAGGCAGAAATCAGAAATCAATGCAAAGGCCGAACTCATTCTCACCAGTTGCTGGTAATAATGGCGGGTGTCGTTATCGCCAGGTGTTTTAACCAGTTTTGCATAACTCAGGCCAAACCAGAAAGAGCGAACAACATTGCTAATGACAAAACCCAGGTGTGCAAACAAAGCATGATCAAAATCTTTAACGCCCTGAGACTGGTTTTCACTATGTACCGCTTTTACTTCTTTTAATATGAAAGGATGGCTGCGCATTGCACCCTGGCCAAAGATAATCATGGAGCGGGTTAATATATTGGCGCCCTCTACCGTAATACCGACAGGGGTTAGCTGATAAGCCCGACCTAGATGATTAAGCGGCCCCATGCATATGCCATGGCCGCCATGAATGTCCATGGCGTGGTTTATTATCTGGCGCATGCGCTCCATTACCTGCTGTTTCACGATAGCAGAAATAACCGAAGGAACAACGCCGCTGTCTAAGGCAACAGCAACCAGTGACCTGGATGCATCCATGGCATAAGTCTGGCCGGCTATTTCAGTTAGCGCTTCTTCAACGCCTTCAAAGTGGCCGATCGGCGTATGGAACTGCTGACGAATACGTGAATAGGCGCCGGTATATTTTGCGCCCATTTTTCCGGCAGCGGTGCCCAGCGCAGGCAGTGAAATGGCACGGCCATCACCCAGGCATTCCATCAACATGGCCCAGCCCTTGCCAACATAATCTACGCCGCCAATAATCGAATCCAGTGGTACAAACACATCCTTGCCGCGTATCGGTCCATTCATAAACGCGTGATTGGCAGGGAAGTGGCGACGTCCAACCTCAACACCTTCTGTTTCACGTTTAATTAACGCCAGTGTAATACCGACATCTTCTTTATCACTTAACAAATGCTCCGGGTCATATAATTTAAACGCGATACCGAGCAAGGTCGCAACCGGTGCCAGCGTGATGTAACGTTTTGCCCAATTTAAGCGCACGCCCAAAACATTGTCTTTACCTTCATAGCTGCCATAACAGACAACACCGGTGTCTGGCATAGCGCCTGCATCACTGCCCGCGTCAGGTCCGGTTAAGCCAAAACAGGGAATATCGATGCCCTTGGCCAGTCTTGGCAGGTAATAATCTTTTTGCTCATCGGTGCCATAGGTCATCAATAATTTACCGGGGCCCAATGAGTTGGGTACCATCACGGTTACAGCGGCGGAACCACTGCGACTGCCGATTTTCATGACTACCTGCGAATGACAATAAGCAGAGTAATCCAGTCCGCCGTATTGTTTGGGGATTATTAAAGAAAAGAAACCGTTATCTTTGGCATACTGCCAGGCCTCTGGTGATAAATCATAATCGACATGTGTGATCTGCCAGTCATCGAGCATTTCACAAAATGTTTCCACAGGACCATCTATAAATTTCTGCTCTTCTTCAGACAAAGCAGGTTTAGGAATTTTTTGCAGAAAACTAAAATCCGGTTTACCGCTAAACAGTTCGCTTTCCCACCACACGTCACCGGCATCGAGTGCATCCTGCTCGGTTTGTGAAATTGTCGGCATGAGTTTTTTCATCAGCTTGTATACAGCCTTACTGAACAGGTTGCGACGAACGGGTTTTAAATTAAGAGGCACAACAAGTGCGGCGAAAATAAGCCAGGTGAAATATTTTTGAGATGTTTCGGCCTCAGAAAAAACACTAAAGACGACGAGTACCGCGGTTAACACTAACGACCAGACTAAAAGCGGCAAACGAAAATAAGCTGCAAATAGTAAGGTTAAAATTAATAAGCCAGTCCACATCATTAGCTGTTTCCTTTTATAAATTAGAGAATAGTCAGTAAGTGTTCTGATCTTGTAATAAGAACACAGACATTTATATTCGACATTAGTTTAAAAATTCAATGGCAGTCTGCTTCCAGCTATTCATGCTGACTGACGTAGAGTGCGCCTTGCGTACCCAGTTTATCCGTTTATTATTTAGTTTCGGCGTGCACAGCGCACTCTGCAATAACTGCTTTCAATTGCTGGCTTTTTTGTTTGTTATTTCTTCTGCAACTTGATTGTTATCCGTTTGGTTTTTTTCACTTTCATCTTCATCGACCAGTTTTTCACTGCTCAGCTCATTGTCTGATACTGCTTTATCGGCAACCGGTTTTATCGTGTCGACGGTTTTAACCGGTGTCAGCGAGTCATTATTATCAGAATTAAAATACAAACTTTCACCTATCGCAGTAGAGTGAACACTGGTTTCATCCCAGGGTAATTTTCGATAAATGCCCAATTCATCAAAATCCAGTATTGGGTACTTAATAACATCAAAATAAGGCGACAGGTCAAAATCGCGTGGCGTGATTAATTTAGAGTTGCGCCGTATCAAACTTAACTGACCATCTTTATTCTGGCGTAATACCGGAAAAATAGGGAAACGAACTTTGGCAAAGGCTTCCGCCATCATGGTTGAGCAAACTGTCTTTGTCGGTCTGCCGGCGTTATGTTCAAACAAGGTAGAGCGCCAGCGTTTGGGTAAAAACCAGTAGGGAAACATAAATCGCGCAAGGTCCATAATCTGGCGAACGTTATAATCCGTGCCCAATTGTTTAATGGCATACTCAATAACGGATTGAGAATCTTTACGAGTGATTCCTCGCGGACGGCAAATACGTAAATGTTCGCCATCATAAAACTCGATGTTTGTGACAATGATGCCTTTACCTAATATCGCTTCAATAACTAATTGTTCATCAGGACTGCAATGGCGATATTTTTGAATATGATCGCGTAACATAGGGTCATCGATGTCATGCAGGCGGCCAATATAAAAAATTGAATGTGTCCACATGCTTTGGGTAATGGACTTGATAATTTCAGCAACGTTTGAGCGACCTTCTACCAGCAATACATCACCCGGGCGCAGCTCATAACGCAAACGCTCAAAACTGGTTAATGGCGTACTATAATTTGACGACTCGCGGGTAAGCCAGGAAACAAATTTGTTCCACACATAATTTCTTAATCTTTCAAAGCGAAACATAAAACTCCGTTAGGACCTTATTGTTTGATACACATTTCATCAATCGCTGGAACGGCGAAATTGATCTGGACCTGTATCCTTGCTCTGCATTCATCAAATCAGCTGCATGATAGCAACGAGTTTAGTCTAATTATGCGCCATCTGATGAATATTTGGATAGAATAAGGCCATATCTGCCCATATTTGAGTCGATCACTGCTTTCCCTGCATATTTTGTCTTTACTGCACGAAAGTCATGCACAATCTTCACTGCTTTATCCATGTCTTTTTGTTGCGTGTAAAAGTGTGGAGAAAAACGTATGCCGCCGCCTCGACTGGCACAAATCACATTATTGTCCTGCAAGTGTTGATACAGTTTTTCATTATCAACATTGTTTTTTATGAAGGTGACAATACCTGCGTATTTCCCCGTGTGTGTTGGGCTTACGATGCTTATATCGCTAATTAAGGCCAGCTGTTTTAACAAATAAGCGGCATTGCCAAGTAATCTAGACTGAATCGTTTCGATACCAATCTCAAGCAATAGTCCCAGTGAAGCATTAAGCGCAGCGATACCCATCATGTTGGGGCTGCCGCTTTCGAAACGTTGTGCATCACTGGCTATTCGTTCAGCCAGCGGTGCACCATTCGACTGGGCTGAGAAATCAAAGGCGTTTGCCAGCATATGCCAGCCGTACTGAGACAGCTGTAATTCGTGTTGCACCGCTTGACGGCAGTAAAATAAAGCCGTGCCTTCCGGGCCGCACATCCATTTATGGCCATCGGCAACGACAAAGTCAGCGCCACAGGCCTGAGCGTCAAAACACATGGCGCCAAGTGATTGAATGGCATCAACACAAAACAAGGTATTATGTTGTTTACATGCCTTGCCGATCACATTTAAATCCAGCACCAGGCCACGGGCAAACTGCACCGAGCTGCAACTTAACAGGCGGGTATTAGCATCCATGGCATTAATCAGCGCCTGTTCAGGTTCAGCCACATCCTGTACAGGAATGAATCGAATAGTCACACCTTTTGATTCCAGCGCCTGCCAGACCACTTTATTGGATGGGAACTCTTCAGCCGGCACCACAATATTATCGCCTGCTTTAAAAGCTAAGCCCTGTGCAATCAGCGATAAACCTTCCGAGGTGTTTTTTAAAATGGCAATTTCATCAGCCGATTGCGCATTAATCAATTGTGCTAATTTATGTTTTAACTGTTGCTCAGTTTTCATCCACAAATTATAATTTTGCGATCCAATACTGGCGTTCTCTTTAGCAAAGGCAATCACCGCATCGCGTGTCACCACCGGCCAGGGCGCTACCGCCGCATGGTTGAGGTGAACAATGTTTTCGTCAAGCTGGAAATAGGCCGTCATAGACAATAATCTACCATGAAATAATAAGCAGCATAGACAATAGCGACCATTCAGGTATAAATACAGGCATCGATAATTTATAGTGTCAAAAAATTAAAGCTAATTACCACAGAGACACAGAGGACACAGAGAAAAACTTTTTTAATTGTTAATAGCAGCGCAGCTGCTTTTAACAAAACAAAACTCTGTGCCCTCTGTGCCTCTGTGGTAATTAGCTTTTAGTTTTTACGCAAACAACAATTACGGGAATTTAATGGGCATCGAAATAGAGCGTAAGTTTTTACTGAAAAACGAAAACTGGAAACCGCTGGTAACTGAAACACACCGTATCAAGCAGGGTTATCTGCAAAGCGGTCTGGAAGAGTCGCAAAAATCATCCGTGCGCATACGCATCAGTAATGAACAGGCTAACATCAACATAAAAAGTGTCGACCTTACAATGCTGCGGCAGGAGTTTGAATATGAAATACCGCTGCCCGATGCGCAGCAGATGTTAGCCACATTATGTGATGGCGATGTCATCGAAAAAACACGGTACTGCGTGCCTTTTGCGTCCCATTTATGGGAAATAGATATATTCGAAGGGCAGAACAGTGGTCTACAGATGGCTGAGGTAGAACTGGGCAGTCTCGATGAAACCGTTGAAATACCGGAATGGATTGCTAATGAAGTCAGCGAAGATCGGCGTTATTACAATATTTCATTACTCAAATATCCCTACAAAATGTGGAAATTTTAAATCTCTGGTACAATCTGGGCTAAATAATAAATTTAATCTAATTCTCAATGAATCAACAAGTTACTGAAAACAAAAATAATTCTGAAATTCGTGTGTTGATCGTTGATGATCATGAGCTGGTTCGCCATGGGTTTAAAAGTCTGCTTGGTTCGCAACAGGGCATAACCGTTGTTGATACGCTGTGTTGCGGTGAAGATGCGATTAACTGGTGTCGTGACAATGAAGACAGTGTTGATGTCATTTTAATGGACGTTAATATGCCCGGCATTGGCGGCGTAGGTGCAACACAGCGCATCAGCAAGTCCTGGCCTGATGTCGGCATTATAATCGTTACTGTGCATGATGAAGGCCCATTGCCTAGACGGCTGCTCAATGGCGGCGCCAGCGGTTACCTCACCAAAGGCAATAGCGTTGAAGAAATGATGACCGCCATTAATGATGTGCATAACGGCAAGCATTACATTGCCAGAGACATCGCACTGCAACTGGCTTTATCGGTACTGCCGGGTGAAAGCAACCCGATGGATATTCTGTCCATGCGAGAAACCCAGATATTAATGATGATCGCACAGGGCACAAAAACACAGAAAATCTCTGAAATTTTAAACCTAAGCCCAAAAACCGTCAGCACTTACCGTATGCGCTTATACGAAAAACTCGATGTAAAATCTGATATCGAAATGCTGCACCTGGCAATGAAACACGGTGTACTTGACGAAAACAATCTGCCGGTCAAATAAAAAAGCTGTTTTGCCGTGAAGGACGCAAATTGACGCAAATATTAATGCATATTTCATTCGCGTACATTTAATGTTCTGCCATTCAACCGTAGGGTCCGCCGCGCGCACCGGAATATAGTCAAAAATGGTTGCTCATGGTGCGCATGCCACACCCTCCAATGAATTAGATGTTTTTGTTTTTAAACCTTTGCGTCTTTTGCGTCCTTCGCGGACTATTTTTTTATTAGTTTCAAAGACAGAACATTATCATCCGCAAAGAACGCGAAGGGCGCGAAGAAAACAAAACATTTTGAGTTTTTTACACAGAGAAAACAATTTATTAGTGATCATCTAAGCATGTCGTCCAGGATGACAGTAGGGTGTGCCGCGCGCACCGGAATATAGTCAAAAATGGTTCCTCATGGTGCGCACAGCGCTCCCTACAATAATGAAATAAACATATGCGCTTTTAAACCTTCGCGTCTTTTGCGTCCTTCGCGGCAAAATTTCTTTTTTTCACAACTTCCTCGGTAAGTTAAACTACACCGCATGACACCAGCAGATAAACATGTATCTATAAAAGAAACGGAAGAAGCGTCCAGCGCTGTGTTTGATTCTGCCGCTTTCCTGAAAAACATCACCAGTAAACCGGGCGTCTACCGTATGCTCGATGACAAAGAGCAGGTTATCTATGTTGGTAAAGCAAAAAACCTGAAGAATCGTTTAAGCAGTTATTTTCGCCAGACCGGGCTGTCGCCAAAAACGCAGGTAATGGTATCTAAAATTGCTGACGTTGAAGTCACTGTTACCCACACCGAAGGCGAAGCCCTGTTACTGGAAAGTAACCTGATAAAAGAATTACGGCCACGTTATAACGTGCTGATGCGAGATGATAAAAGTTACCCTTACATCTTCATTTCCGATAAATCGGCTTTTCCGCGCATTGCTGTGCATCGAGGCGCGCGCAAGAAACCGGGATTATATTTGGGGCCTTATCCCAATGCGCACGTGGTAAGAGAAAGCATCAACCTGCTGCAAAAAATGTTTTTAATTCGGCAGTGTGAAGACAGTACCTTTGCCAACCGTTCACGCCCCTGTCTGCAATATCAAATTAAACGCTGTACCGCGCCGTGTGTTAATTACATCTCAGAAAAAGCCTATGGCAAAGACATTAATCATGCGATTTTGTTTTTACAGGGAAAAAGCGAGCAGGTGATTAATGAACTGGTGAAAGACATGGAGAAATCGGCAGAGAAACATAATTTTGAAAAAGCCTCGGTGTTTCGCGACCAGATCGTCAACCTGCGCAAAGTCACCGAACAACAGCATGTCAGTGCCGACAAGGGCGACATCGATGTTATTGCCTGCAGTAGCGAAGCAGGGCAGGCCTGTGTCCAGGTATTTTATATCCGTAATGGCCTTAACCTGGGCAACCGCAGTTTTTTCCCCTCGCTGCCCGAAGAACTCAGCCCGGAGCAAATTCTTACCGCGTTTATTCCGCAGTTTTATTTAAAACGCGACGTGCCCGGGGAAATTATTGTTTCACACGCCCTGGAACAGAGCAGCCTGATAGCCGAAGTGTTAAGCCAGCAGGCAAAACATAAAGTTAAAGTCACCAGCAAGGTGCGGGGAGAGCGTGCCAAGTGGGTAGAAATGGCTTTAAATAATTCAAATAACTCTTTGAAAACAAAGCTTATATCAAGGTCAGGGTTGCTCAGCCGCTTTGAAGCTTTACAGGAAGTGCTGCAGCTCGATGAAATACCGGTGCGCCTGGAATGTTTTGATATCAGCCACACCATGGGTGAGGCAACCGTAGCTTCCTGCGTTGTTTTTACCCCGGAAGGCGCCTTCAAAACCGATTACCGTCGCTACAACATTACCGGCATAACCGGCGGTGATGATTATGCCGCCATGAAACAGGCATTAGAACGGCGTTTTCGGCCGGCTAAAGCGATTCAATCCAACGACGATAAAAATAAGAATTTAGATCAAAAGTTGCCCGACATATTATTTATCGATGGCGGCAAGGGTCAGCTGAAACAGGCGATTGAGGTTTTTGAAAAACTGGAAATAAATTCGGTATTACTGGTCGGCGTTGCCAAAGGCGAAGGCCGTAAAGCCGGCCTCGAAAAACTGATTTTCAGCGACGGCCGACCCGAGCTGTATCTCACTATCGAATCTGCTGCGCTTAACTTAATCCTGCAGGTGCGCGATGAAGCGCATCGCTTTGCCATCAGCGGCCATCGCGCACAACGGGCTAAAAAACGACGCACATCGCCACTCGAGGGCATAACCGGCCTGGGTCCGAAACGCCGACAGACTTTATTAACACATTTTGGCGGAATGCAGGGAATAACACAGGCAGGCGTGGAAGATCTTGCTAGAATAGACGGCATAAGTAAAAAACTGGCACAAGAGATATACGACCGGTTTCATGCCACTGATTAATTTATGAATATACCCAATTCAATCACTACCGTTCGTATGATCTTAATCCCCGTGTTTATCACGGCTGTTTTACCTGCCGTATTCGTGGGGGCCCGCACTGGCCACTTTTATTTTCTGGTTTGCCGCCATTACCGACTGGTTTGACGGTTACCTGGCACGCAAGCTCAATCAGCAATCCGCGCTTGGTGCCTTTATCGACCCACTGGCCGATAAATTAATGGTGATATCCGCCTTATTGCTCATTGTCTCAAAACATCCGGAAAACAACTGGATACTGTTTTCCACCTTAATCATCATCTCGCGTGAAATATTTATCTCGTCACTGCGTGAATGGATGTCGGGGCTGGGCGTTGGCGATGCTGTCGCCGTATCCTTTTACGGTAAAGCAAAAACCGTGGCGCAAATGTTTGCTTTATTGTTTCTGATTTACGGTCAGGATCTTTTTGGCTTAGACACCTATCACTTCGGCACCGGCTTTCTGGTATGGGCAGCAATATTAACGTTGGTGTCAATGATTGTTTATCTCAAGTCCGCCTGGCCGACATTAAGCGCCGGTAATTAAGACTAATCGTGCAATTAGCTGTCGTACATGCTAATTTTACCTTGACAGAAACGCCGGCATCGCTAGAATAGCGGGCTGCTTACAAAGCAACGCGGGAATAGCTCAGTTGGTAGAGCGCAACCTTGCCAAGGTTGAGGTCGCGAGTTCGAATCTCGTTTCCCGCTCCAAATTACGATAAACCCTGTATTAATCAACTTAGATACAGGGTTTTTTCGTTTTACAGTCGAAAGACTATAAAACAATAACAGGTCAGGCTTGATTTTTTCAGCGTATATCTGCGTATAATTGAGCAGGCGAGCCAGTAGTTAAACAATGGCGGGATAGCAAAGTGGCCATGCAGTTGATTGCAAATCAATCTACCTCGGTTCGACTCCGGGTCCCGCCTCCAAATTAAAAAAGGCTTAGCAGGAATGCTAAGCCTTTTTTATTTCTATTTCTGCGGCAAAACCGTTAATCCATCATTCCCGGATCGGCAGCTGAATATGGATAGTAGACCCCAGTTCAACATCGGAAGTTACCGCCATATTGCCCTGATGCTGCTCGGTCACAATATAATACGAGAAAGAAAGACGCTGACGAGCATCAAAATCTTCTGCTGTAGATTTGTCGGTGAAAAATGGCTCAAACAGATTCATCTGTTCTTCAGCGGTCAGTCCCAGTCCATTGTGCTGAATTTTTATCCACAAATTGTCGTAACTCATCGATAGAATAATTTTAATTGTCGGCTCGAAATCATCACCGCCTTTTTTCAGTACCAGGGCATGACAGGCATGACGAAACAGGCTGAGGAAAACCTGCTGCAGCTCCGTGATATAGCAAGGTATTAAGGGCAGATTTTTTTCGAACTTGCGCTCAAGCGTAACCTGGTTAAATGGCAGGTCATCCGAGACAGAAACGACTTTATTAGCAAGGCTGATAGTGTTTTCCATGACATCAACAATATTAGCCATCTGCCTTTTGCCATTACGGCTTCGGGCAAAGGCCAGTAAATTAGTGATAATGGTCGATACCTGCTTACCCTTGGCCGTCATGTCATTGATGATAGCGTTCAGCGTTTGCGACTGACCTTCATCGGAACCCTGCGCCGCACCACTAACACTGCGATCGCTGATAAGCCGCTCGAAACGCCTCAGGTCCATCATTATCGCCTGCAGCGGCAGGTTGATGTCGTGCGCCATGGTCGAAGCCAGCTCGCCCATAAATGACATTTTATCATTATGAATCAACAGGCTTTCAGCCGCGGTCTGCTTGGTTACATCATCGACCAGGATAACAACGCCGGCCTCCGCTTCCTGTAACGGGTAAATAGTAATATCGTAATGATAGAGGCTGCGCAGGCTCTGCTTGAGATGAATAATTTTGTTTTCTTCGATCGATTGCTGCACATGCTCAGGAAGAACAGTCACCTGTGGATAAGCTTCCCACAGCGTTTTACCCAGTGCATCTTCTGATGATATTCCCGAAACCTCTTCAACCTGCTTATTCCACTGGGTGATGCGGCCATTTTTATCCAGGCCCACCAGCATCAACGGCATCGAGGTTAAAATATCTTTGATATAGGATTCGGACGATTGTAAGTGCTCGGCAGTAATGACATGCTGCGCGACCTCTTTCTCCAGCGTGGCCGTCCGCTCCAGAACCCGCATCTCCAGTTCATTTCGAATAGCGGTCAATTCACGGTTCACCTGGTAAATTTTGCGACGGGCGATAAACAGATAAATGGTCACAATCGATAGCAGAATAAGCAGTGTGCCACCGGTATAATTAGCCAGATGCTGCCAGTTTCTTACGCCGTCTTCATCTCGAAACAGGGAAATTGAATATGCCATAGCAGGGGAGCTCTGCAGTGCCAGAATCGCCAGCAACAATATGTTTTTCATAACAAAATACCACCCCAAAAATTAGTACACCATTTTAACACAAGCAGATGCTGAAGTTGAGAGCAAGTCATATGGCGTATAACACAGCATACTTGACGATAAGTTAGCGCCTCCTGCGCCAATGAAGCCATCGGTTGTCCCGTTTCCCATAACCGTACGCCACAAAAGCTAATTTATTTAAAGTTACTGTATTCATTGTTATAGAGTGTTGCTGTATACTGCCGCCCGTTGGATGTAAAAGACCATTCTGTTAGCCCAGGTGGCGTTGTGGTAGACCGTAGTTCGAAGAGCTACTTATTCTAGATGCAACAAATAAAAAAGGGTGTAATAAGACAAGACCATCTGCCCAGGTGGCGTTGTGGTAGACCGTAGCTCGAAGAGCTACTTACTCTAATGAACAATCAAAAGGGTGCAGTAAGACAAGACCATCTGCCCAGGTGGCGTTGTGGTAGACCGTAGCTCGAAGAGCTACTTATTCTAGATGCAACAAATCAAAAAGGGTGCAGTAAAACAAGACCATCTGCCCAGGTGGCGAAATTGGTAGACGCAAGGGACTTAAAAATTTGAGCACCCAGTTTGGAAACTACTGGTGTGAATGGTGTCAAATTCGGGGAAACCTCAGCATGTAATGATGGTGGCAATCCCGAGCGAAGCCCGAATAATATTCGGGAACGTGTAGAGACTTGACGGCACCCGCCTAACCTGTGAGATTTTCGCAGCACGGTGAAGAGAAAGTCCAGACCACAAATGCCAAATTATTTTGGCAGCAGCAAAAGCTGTAGTTGGTAAGAAAATCCCTCGCCTTAACGGGCGTGCCGGTTCGATTCCGGCCCTGGGCACCATTTTTCATTCATATGTATATTTCAGCGTTACCTGATAGCGCGAGTTCATATGTAGTAGAATCGAACCGGAAACCGGTTAGATTACAAATTACTTCCCTGTAATTTGCCCTACGGGTCATTCGTAAAAAACACTCATGCTATCTTTGTTCCATACAAAAATAATCCGGCCCTGGGCACCATTTACCATTCATATGTATATTTATACAGTGTTACCTGATAGCTTGAGTTCATATGAATTGAATCGAACTGGAATCCGGTTAGATTATGAATCACCTCCCTGTTGTTACAAATTACTTCCTGTAATTTGCCTTGCAGGCTGGCTTGTCGCCATTCAATTTTGTTCCTGACAAAATTAGTCACCCTACGGGTCATTCGTAAAAAACACTCATGCTACTAAAATTGATCGGATCAATTTTGAATGCTATGTTGTTTATGGCAGCCTGTTAAGATGAGTGACATGGATGTTGCTAATATCTTTGTTCCAAACAAATTTAGTCCGCTTACACTTTGGTAAAATAAAATGCAGCCCAGAACATTGGCGATATTCGTAATCATATTCCCTCTGCTTGCCTCTAATGGCGCATATTTACAGAGTGCCTTCGAAGGATTGATCCCCTGGTGCATGCCATACATTGATGGCTGTACCTCGATCAGCCGGGCAGGGCGCAGTGGTAATTCAATATTTCTATACCGTGCATTGGTAATGACATACAGCGTGTTATTGATGTGTTTCTGGATCTATTCAAAAAGCTGGTTAGAGCTCCTTCATGGCCATACCACAAAAATGGCTCGAATCATTTTTTGGCTGGGGTTGACCGGTGCGCTTGCTCTTCTTATCTATATTGATTTTTTAGGCACAACCGGTGAATTCAACCGTTTTATGCGCCGCATTGGTGCCATGTTATATTTCACATTGACGCCATTGGCTCAGTTCTTATTGCTAAAACAACATTATAATATTTTGCACAAGAAGCTAGACGTCTCGATAAAACCAGTGGTACTTCAGTATCAATTGATTATTTCATTATTGATGTTAATTATTGCCGCTATTAGCATCTTTTTAGTTGTCACTAATACTAAAACATATGAAAGCGAAAACATCGTGGAATGGAATTTCTCATTATTACTAAACTTGTATTTTTTAGGCATGGTCTTTATATGGAAAGATTACAGGCATGTCTTCACAATCGGTACGGCTAAAAATTGATTTCGTAATATATAATCCAACTAAGAAAGTAGCATCAAAACATAAAATTGAACCTGCCAGCGGCAGCAGTCAGTCGAATGCTTTAGCCTCGGTTGTCTTTTTAACGCGCTTAATCATTTCTTGCATCTTCAAATAATGGCTTCCTTTCCAGTAGATCTTGTTACACGAATCACATTGAAAAAATTCGTTGTAGTACTTTTTTGTTTTCGCTAATAACTGTGCTTCTATTGCCTGCTTGTTGACGGCATGTGTTTTGCCATTGCAGTGCATACAGCGTGTGAACGGTTTTACGTTGTTGTATAAATCAAAGCGTGACAATATTTCCAGAAGCTGCTGCTGAGGTTGCCTGTTACGCACAAAGTAACCGCGGCTCACCTGCTTACGCATAAGCAGTAAGCGGTCGCAGGTGAGCAGTATGCGATGTTCCTCGGCAGATATCTGTGCCAGGGTCTCATCATCGCAGTCATTTTTATAGAGCGTGTCGAAACCCAGCATACGCAGGTACGCGGCAAGCCGGCCCAGGTGTACATCAAGCACAAACCGGGTATTACGTAATGGTTGTGGCTGGCAATGCTGAAGCGGTGAAATATCAAATGATTCAAATACCGGGTAGACGCTTATGTGGTCATTCGGCTGAACCGGGTAGTTAAAATCGACGGATTTACCATTGACGATAATCAGGTCGACCTCTGTGTGCGGTATACCGATTGATTCGATGAGGTCTTTCACCGATCTTGCTTTTTTTAACGCCACGTTAAAATCGGTCTTGCGCTGGTTCTGCGGCAAGAAATCGTTGAGTTCTTCGTAAAAGCGGATAGTAATCTGTTGTGACATGTGGATATGGTATCGAAACAACAGGGCACAGACCAAGTATTAAATCAGATAATTAAACGTGCTCTGCACCCTATTTATCGCTGACGCTGCCGTTTACCTTCAAAACAACGGAACTTTAATATTGAACAGAAGCTTAGGGTCTCTTGCCAGTAATTCTAGCACCTGGTCTTATCGTTTGGTAATGCCGTTACCGTGGGTAACATTGTTATAACTGGGCTTATAGCTGTAAGCAGAAACGGGGTTTTTTTTCATTTCCGGTATGTATATTTCCCCGTCCAAAATAGTATGTAAAGCATCGAAAAATTTCTTTCCCGAATAGGATTTAGGGATGAAGCCCATAACACCTTTGTCCAGTACCGCCTGAATAGTACGCGGAGCAGTATCATCTGAAATAATAACAAGGGGTGGACAGATCGGATGTGGCCTATGATGTCGAATTATCGAAAGACCATCCAGGCCGAATATGTGTAGATCAAGTAACACCAGATCAAGATCGGTGTGCAATTTCATGAATAGAATAGCATCACCCAGCGAATTCGCTTCAAAGATATCCACATCCAGCGAGCTCATACTGCGTCGAATACCGTCGATGAAAAGCTGATGGTCATCAATAATAAGAATACGCATTAATTATCCCCCAGTAATAACGCCGTATGCTCTAGCAATAATAAGGATATGCATCCAGACTGCAAGTTAATTCACACTTTTGGCTATGACGCAGCCTAACAATCGGGGACACGACTACATGGATGCAGGGGTAGAGCCATGCATATGTCCATGGATGGACAGTAGTAGAGCAATGCATATGTCCATGGATGGACAGTAGTAGAGCAATGCAGGAGCAATTGCCGAGGAGCAATTGTCGAGGAGCAGTGATCGAGTCCCCGATTATTCAAAAATTTCGTTTTATTCACAGTTAATATGTTGAGGCATGACGACTATAATACTCTTCATCCATAGCATGACTACAATGTTATGAAGCAGTGATTAAAGAGAGCAGCCGCCCTATGTTTAAAGTTTTATGTTACAACCTGAGGCGATGGTCTGTTTTGCTGCTGATTTGGTCGTTTGCTGGCAGTACCGGTGCACAGGAAATGGAACCGCGGATCTATTCGAATGTGCCCATTGGCATGAATTTTCTGCTGCTGGGTTACGGGCATTCTAATGGTGCCCTGTTGTTCGATCCGTCCATACCTATTCAGGGCGCCAGTGCGGCAGTGGATATTGCTGTGATGGCGTATGCACATTCATTTGACTTTCAAGGCAAGTCGGCCAAGTTTGGAATCGTGATGCCCTATGCCGGACTCGACGCAAACGGCTTTCTTGATGGCGCATACCGAGAACGTAACGTCAGGGGTTTTGCCGATCCTACATTTGTTTTTTCCGTTAATTTCAGTGGCGCTCCAGCGCTAACACTGGATGAATTTCAAACATATAAACAAGACACTATTGTTGGTGCCACCATTAAAATTTCCGCGCCTCTGGGTCAATATGACGAGGAAAAATTATTAAACATTGGCACCCACCGGTGGGTGTTTAAACCAGAGCTTGGCATATCGCAGGCAATGGGCGACTGGATAGTAGAAGGCGCGGCTGCAGTTGCGTTTTATACCGACAATACTGAATTTTTTGCTGGCCAGAAACTTGAGCAAGCGCCGATATACTCAGCCCAGGGACATGTAGTTTACAATTTTAGCCGTGGTTTATGGGCAGCTGCAGACGCTACCTATTATACCGGCGGCACATCCACAGTGAATGGTATAGAAAAAGATAACGAACTGGATAACTGGCGTTTCGGTTTGACACTCGCCATACCTGTTAATAAATACAACGCAATTAAATTGGCCGCCAACACCGGAGTCTCGACGCGTACGGGTACTGATTTCGATGCTTACCTGCTTGCCTGGCAATATCGCTGGGGTGGTGGACTGTAACGAGCAACGAGCAATCGTAGCCTGTCCCCAATTTACACATGGTGCTGCTCAAGCGAGCACGCTACAACCATCTGGCGATACCGGGTGAGTATAAGGCGTACTGGAAAACGACTAACTAAAATGGTATGTTGTTAGAGCGCAGTTTAGCGAGTAGAAAATAACCGCAGGAGTGCACCTGGACAGTTTAGTAGCATGACAAAAAAGCGCGGAAGTAGACCGAGTTGAGCGGGAATTTTCATAGCTAATTCGCCATCATATTTGGCGTAGATCATTTTTGAAACCCGTAATTTAGCATCTTCTGCATTCTCAGCCTGGATTTCAAAACCCCACTCTGAGTTATCATGCGTATAGCTAAACAGATATGTTTTAAACTTCTTTTGAGAGGGATTTTCCATGTTTTATTACATATATAAAGATGATGATAATCTATGGCGATGGCGTTTATATTCAGCAAATAACCGGATCATTGCGAGTTCAGATGATGGTTATCACGATAAAAAAGCCTGTATGCATGGAATTAGTTTAGTTAAAGGATCTGCAAATGCACCCATTCGTGGATAATAAACTGGTATAAGAAGGCTATTCCGTTAGCAGCGATCGCAGTGCTGTCTTTGTCATTCGCAAACCCGCTTCGAGCCCGGGCACACGCACCGTGGTAGAACCGTTATACGGCAATGGATTAAATAACGAAGCAATGGCTTCACACTCGATTGATTTGCCCACCTTTAATTTCTACTAAAAAATATCTGATCACGTACCCCAAACGTAATATTTCAAGATATTGAATTTCTTAAAACACTGTCATAAAATTTTATTTTCAAGATAAACCCTGATGACGGAGTAAATAATATGAAATCAATATTACGATTATTTATTGCAGTAAGTTTATTGCTGGCTGCAACAAGTAGTTTTGCCTGGTTTGGAAATGATGACTGGGGCGGCGACTGGAACCCCTATGATGAATGGGACCCTCGTTACTGGATGGAAGAATTTGAAGATATCTGGGATGACGACGATGATTACTATCGTTATGGTGGTTACGGACCTTACGGTGGTTATGGCCCTTATGGTCCGGGTTATGGTTATGGTGGTTATGGCCCCTATGGCGGTTATGGCTCTTACGGTCCAGGTTATGGTTATTAAGTGGTTATGGCCCATATGGTTCAGGTTATGGTTATGCACCTTATGGATATGCGCCTGCACCCGCCACAACAACACAATAGGCTTGCACCCAGTTCAAGCAAAAATTAAGTGGTGTGGTTTAGTTTCACAACTTATAAAAAGCCCTCATAATGAGGGCTTTTTTCCTGGAAGTGACAGGGGTCGGACCAGTGAGAAGCTTAGGGCCTGACCCTGTGGCGGGTAATGCCTTCTTCTACCGCTGCGCCACCGAGGCCACCCAGCACCGCGCCGATGGTTGTTCCCACAATACTGCCTTTGTCCGCCACCGACGCTGCTGCCTTAAAATACCTGAACGCAACGCGAAATTCACGGTCTACATAATATCTTATGTATACTAACTATTTATAATAGACCTGCCAAAGCACCGTATCAGCGTCAAAAAAGGAGACTTAACATGAAAAAATTAATCACCGCTACAGTTATTACGGCACTCACTGTTTCTGGCCTGTATGGCTGTGCAACAAAAGAGGAAACCGGGGGACTGACGGGCGCGGCGTTAGGCGCGGCAGTAGGCTCAACCATGGGTCGGGGCTCGGGCCGAGCGCTGGCAATATTCATTGGTGCGGTGGCAGGTTCAACTATTGGCTCCACCATGGGCCGTTACATGGATGAGCAGGACCGTATACGCACATCTATGATAATGGAAAACAACCGCACCAATCAGGCCTCTTCCTGGAAGAACCCTGACACGGGCTATAACTACACCATCACACCGGTTAAAACGTACGAAGTAGCGGAAGGTCCATGTCGGGAGTTCACACTTGATGCCACCATCGGCGGTAAATTACAAGACTTATATGGAACAGCCTGCCGTCAGCAGGATGGCAGCTGGAAGATGGTTCAATAAACCAGAGTTCGAACAATGAATAATCGGGGGTTTCAGCCTGACCCCGATTTTTCCGCTGGAATATATTGTTAGTACGCCAACAACGTTGTATTGATGCCTGCTAGTTAATGCAGTTCTAGTTAATGGAGCGCTAATTAAATGGCATAAAATCCATATTCGGTAATTTGTTACCGACTCGACCCATCAAATAGGTCAATCGTGGCATTTCGGTCGAAATAACCATTGTCATTTGCTCAACGGAATAGGTCATTTTTTCAATATTGGGCGTCATTGTTTCAATATGACCGATAGACTCATCCATATCCCGCATCGTTATTTGCATTTCGTGCATCGTCTTACTCATTTCATGCATTTCAAGCAAAGTCTTATTCATTTCAAACATGTTCTCGTTCATTTTATTCATTTCTGCCAGCATTAGCGGAACCGTCTCAGACGCTGGCTGGGCTGTTATATCCAGCTTGTCTATTGCGGTGCTAATGGTGTGAAAGTCCTTGAAACCCTCGGTCCAGATTGGTTGCCATACGAAAACAAACATCAAAAGCAGAATGATTAGTGCGACTGAAGATATCATGAAAAAAATCCCTGCCCAAAAACCAGCAAAGTTTTTTGTATTGGCTTGATTAATAACGGGATTATGTTTTTCGTCAGACTGAAGTTCGGTCAAAACAACCTCCTAAATCAGATGATTTACAAATTAAACGGCCTGGATAGCGTACTGGAGCAGAGAATAATAAATGCATTAAAGATAAGCATAGTACACTTCAGTGATAAATAAAAATGATTGCGCTTTTCCATCACGCCTTATATCGTCGAGAAACAAATGATCATTCCACCAATATGTCATTTGAGGGATTATTATGAATACAGCTATTCCCTGGGCACGCATTCTGCTCATCGCAGGAAACCTGGCCATGCTCATCGGCGCTATCGACCCCATGGAGGGCTCACTTCTCATCCTGCCCGGCAGCGGGCTGGTCGTACTCGGCAGCTGTCTTGGCGGACAGCAGCGCAGCATAGTCATTTTTCGGATGTGGGTATTTTTTCTGATACTTTTCGGTGTAACAGCATTGTGGCTGCTGAGTGCGCAGGGTGGTTTAGGTGGCACTACCGGGCTCTCAATGTGGTGGGGATTACTCTTCGTGCCTTATCTGGTCGCCTGGTCCATCGGTATCTGGGGCCCGGACTCGCCGCGCTGGGTGCTCTGGTCTGGCATCGGTGTAGGTATATGGTACCAGGTGATCCTGGCGATGACGCTTAAAATGTCAGCTAATCTCGACGAGCCAGTCTCAGCTCGTATTTTTGTGGGCTTCATCGCGGCCATCGGCGTGTTAACCATCATCGGCTGCATCTACCGCCTGAGAAAGATAGCTAAAGCTTAAATTTGCATTTAATAGTCTGGATTAAAGAGAGCAGGGAGGCAGGCCTTACATTTCACATAATGTAAATTGTAAGGCCTAATCACGTGAAACCCAGAACCCGTGAAATGTGTATAAAGAAGGGCGTTCGGCAGAAGATAGCCAGGTGAAATAATCTTTAATTGCTGTAAGCTTAAAGCTCAGAATTAGCACGCAGTTAGATTAGCCATAACACCCTCACGATAGTCACAATGAAACATCTCAAACAGATTGCGCCCGGATTGAATGCCTACACGGTAAACTTCGATTCTTCTATATTAAACACGCTACGCACAATGTTTGATCGTTCCTTAAGAGAACGGTTAGGCAGAGAAGGGTATGCGTATTTATTTGCCGGCATGGAGCAGATAAATATCCAGCTAAAACTCGAAGAATTGCAGTTTCATGTGTCTTCCTACGGCACAGCACCACTGCTGTGGATATCGAGTAACAATGCACACACCTATCAACGCTTCAAAGCATTTATGGATGAGATAGATGTCATGGATGATATTAAAGAGCTGGTCGATTTTGATGATCATATCGAGGTGTATTGTGGCTTTTTTGTGGTCGGCAAGAAAATGGATCGGCAAACATGGCACAAGGATTTTGTTGATGGTGCCAATGGTTACACCTTGATTACGCCACTGTTTGATCTCGATAAGTTACACGGTAACTTGACTGTATAAAGATGCTTCATCAGCGATTAAAACCTATCAATATAAAATGAACGAAGCGATAATATTTGGCGAGGGTTTTGAGCATGCGACCGAACCCTATGCTGAAACAGATACCTTAAGAGTGATGCTGAGCTTTACCTTTGGTACCGACAAAGCAGAGTACTGGAATACCTTAAAAGAGACCATCGGCAACCAGTCAAATTACATGATATTACCGTGTGGCCACGAAAAAGGCAGCTGTCAGTGTTTTGCAGATTAAATCGTAGGGCCTGAGCCTGTTACTTCTACAGGCTATGGTAAGCACGTAACGTTCAAAGCCTAAGTTCAACATCCATACTTTTATGTAAAACTCGAATTATTTGAATGATACCTTCAGTACTTTGCTTGTAAAAAATGAGGTGACTACCTTGTGGGAATTTACGGTAGCCTTTAGCAATATAATCACAAGATGTACCTAACTCAGGATTTCTGGCTATTTGTATGAAGCAGTTATCCAGCTGTTTTAGATAGCTGTTCCTTCGATCAATCCCCCATTTCTTTGCAGTATATTGTCCAATCGAAATTAGATCTGCATGGGCTTTCCTTGTCACCATGTATGATTTCATTTTGTTTAATCTATATCGTTATCAAGCTCTTTAATTAATTTTTCATAAGAGTAATCTGCAAATCCGCTCTTTTCACCCTCAGCTAACATAGCACGAAGTGCTCCAAGTTTGGTTTCTGTGTTTTCAAGCAGGCGCAAACCTGCACGAACAACTTCACTAGCGGAACCATACCGACCGTCTTTAACTCGTTCGGTAATAAATTCATCAAAATGAGGACCTAGAGAAATGCTTGTATTCTTGGCCATAGAAATATACCTCGCGTATACCAAATAATACCTAATATTGGTATTGTAGATGCAAAATCTCAATCAAGCAATCTCTTTGTTATTCACAATAAACAAACGCAACACTGTCAGGCTTTACCATTTACATGTGAAATGTAAAGCCTGACCCCGTAATTCCCCAACGGGCTCGATTCGCCGATATTTAAAAAAACATAGCACCAACAACTGCATTCCTATTAAATATCCGAGTTAAAATAAAGCACACATGGGAAGTGCTCCCGCTAAAACCAATCAGATGGAAAAATATGTTAGGCGATTTTTTTAAACCAGCCTGGAAAAGCAGCTCAGTTGAGAAACGCCTGAAAGCTATCTCTGCAATGAATAGCGAAAATTCAGAGAAACAGAAGATACTTGTTCAACTGGCGGCTGATGATGCGGATATTTCAATTTGTATTGCGGCAATCCAGAAGTTAACGTCTGCCGCCACACTGCATGAAATGTCGATTAAACACGATAATGATTCGGTACGTGCAGAAGCTGAGAAAAGGCTTAATGAATTAATGTCTGCAGGCTGTTCGCTTAATCAAGAGCAATACCGCGATTTGTTAAAGCAGTATCCCGAATTGACTGTGCGCGTTGCCGCCCATGCTGAGTTATCTTCAGTTAGAACTGAAGCCATGCAACGTTTACCCGAGAATCAACTTGTTGAAGTACTGCGTCTAACCGTTTATACGGACTCGCGACAGCTGCTCGCAGAAAGGCTCGCAAATGTCGAAACTAACATCGAAGCACTTGAGTCCGCAAGGAAGATACTGCGCGGAAAAGACAAAAATGCTGAGCGCATACTTAAAACAAAAATAGATGAATTCAAAGGGCAGGAACGACAGCATGCCGAGAATTTAGCAACGGTAGAAAAACTGATTAAAGAAGTTGAGTATCTCGTCAGTCGTGATTGGCGGGCTGAGTTTAAAGCTAAACTACTGGTTCACCGACAGCACTGGGATAATCTTGATTTCGACATAGATCCAGACTCGAATCAGCGTTACCAAACGGCTCGTCAGATTATCGATGCTCGATTTGAACAACAAAACATTATTGAACAGACTCGGCAGTCTCAGCAACAATTGTATGATGAGCTCGACGCTTTTCGGCGAGACATAACAGGCAGGGATCTCACCAGCTTTATAGAAACACTCTCCGAAACGTCAACCAGGTTAGATCAGTTCAGCGCCGACTGGCAGCAATTAGCCGTTAACAACCCGCCAGAACGGGTAACACATGAGTTAGTCGAGAAGATGCTCAGCGCATTGCAATCAGCGGTCCAGTTAGTGCTTCAGGCGGCCGACATATTGCAGGAAAAGAGTCGGGCAGAATCAGATGAAACTGAAGCTTCCAGGCAAAGCAAAGACGCTAAGACACTGGCCGAAAATAGTCAGAAATTGAACGCAGCCTTAAAAAATCTTAAATGGCCTGCTGACTATGGTGAACTGCAAGTGGCGACTGAACTACAGGCGCAACTGACAGACTGGCGAAAAACGCAGGCGGCGTCTGTAGCCGAACGGCAGGAAAAACTTGACCTGTTGCATAAAAAAATCAGTTCTATCTTTCGTTTTTCCCGCGCCGGCAACCTGGCCAGAGCCAAACAGTTTTGTGAAAGAGTCGAAAAAGGGCTCCATCAGTTTGAAGGCAAAGACCGTGCTGCCCTTGAAGAACGATTCGAAGAAGCCAGAAAAACATTGGGTGATATGGGTGACTGGAAAAATTTCGCCACCGAACCCAAGTATATTGAGCTTTGTGAAGCGATGGAACATCTTGTTTCCTGCAAGCACCACCCCGACAAGCTATCAAGCGAGATGAAGGTTCTCCAGCAACACTGGAAAACTCTCGGCAACTCGGATATATCAGAATTGTACTGGCCACGATTTAAACTGGCCGCTGATAAAGTTTACCAAACCTGTGCCGACTTTTTTGATAAGCGCCATAAAATTTGTAAAGCCAACCTGGAGCAACGACAGCAATATGTTGTACAGATGCAGGAACTATTCGAAGCAACCGATTGGGACAACAATCCTGACTATAAGGCGGTGCAGTCTTCCATGCGCAGTATTAGTGATCACTTTGCCAGTATAAAAGATGTTGAACGTGGTGCGGGTCAAAAACAATGGAAACAATTTTTAACGTTTAAGGACCAGGTGACAGCCAAACTCGATATTGTTTATGAAGCAAATATACGCTTGAAACATCAGCTGATTGAGCAGGCTGAGGCGCTAGCTGAAGCAGAGGCCAAAGAGGAAAATCTGGCAAAGCTCAAATCACTGCAAACAAGGTGGAAGCAGGTTGGTATTACCAGGCGCAATCAAGATCAAAAAGCGTGGACACAATTCAAAAAACAGGGTGATCTTGTCTTCAACAAAGTGCAGGAACTTCGCCATGGGCAAAGAGAGAAAACCGATCAACAGATCAATGCCTACAGGGATATTATTAAGGCTATTCAACAACTGGCCAGAACGGCAAAAAATTTAGCAGAGGCTGATCAGCTATTTTCTGCTCTGCAAGTTAAATACGCCGAACTGCCTGAATTACAATTGCCTGAAACACACGGTTCCGAATCATATCGCTCAGAATCACATAGGCCTGAACCACGTCGCCATCTGGCACCCGGGCAGCTCCCGGAAAAAATGGCAGAAAGTATTCAACGTGATTACCGTAAAGCCTGCGATCAGTTCGATGAATGTCGTTCTCGGATAATTAAGAATAAACACGCCCAGCAGATAGATGCGCTTCGACAGAGAGCTGACCTTTGCCTGTTGCAGGAGGCACTGGGGGAATCGCCCCCGGCAGAAAAACTTCAGGAAATATCGCAACAATGGGATGCGATAGAACTGCATGACGCCGTATTATCTCGCCGTATAGAAAAGCGTCGAAACTCAGCACAGGCTGCTATAGATCGAGATGCAATCGGAAAAGAACGCAGAATGCTTTGCCTTCAGTTAGAAATAGCGAAGGGTGCGCAAAGCCCTGCTGAAGATAAAACCTTGCGTATGCAATATCAGCTGGAACAGATGAATAAATCGGGATTGGGTCAGCAAACAGAGCATAGTGCCGAGTGGTTAGAGAAGCTGGAACTCGATTGGTTGTGTATGCCAGGTGCGGAACCAAAGCTGCAAAAAGCATTAGATGAACGTTTCCAGCGAGCACTTCGGTCAGAGTAAATAGAAGTAGGAAAATGAATAAGGCCTGACCCCGTAATTCCCTTAATTGTAGTAGCTCAGACTTGACAGATTGATATACTGATTTCGATATACCCTGAGTCGGCAATGGCTCAAACTACTCATAAGCAGACGTACGTAATTATTGGTTCAACTTCCGAAATCGACCCATTACAGCCGTTCAGCAGTTGTCGAATTTCTTTCGGTATCTTGGGTTAAGTTTACAATTCTGTCTAGTAACCCTTACACGTTAAAAAACAAGCAAATACTAATATATTGTTATCTTGTTGATAGCTTGATACTTTCTTAATAAGGCATGAATATTGCAATGTTTTTATTCCAAATGAATCCTTCGTTGTAATAAAGATCAAATGAACAAAATAGAGATAAGGTAATATGATATGTAATTCAGGTTTATTAGGTGTTATGTGTCCCACTAAATTACGATGCATTTCAATTTGGCTATTCATAGCTGCCACTCCTATCTGGGGCACTATAGCTCGTGCAGACTGCCGAGAGGATCCCGGCCCGCTGATCTTTATAGATGTACCCAACACCATTAATTGTACGGGTGTGGATTCGGACGGTTGGCCGAGTGAACCTATACCAGAGCTTCCTCCCGATCATGTGTCCCCTGAACCACCATTTAATGGGCTCTCGGTCATCGTGCATACAGGTGCCGTGGTAAGTGGTTTTGCGCCACTGCGCGATCCTATAACTATCAGCCTTCCGCAGGGCTCATTTCAAACGGTCACAAACAATGGCATGATCAGCACCTCTGCGGTGGGCGCGGTCTCAATTGGAATGTTTGGAGGCAATGAAGTCGTAACCAACAACGGTAGTATTGTCACCTCTGGTCGGGGTGCAGAAAGTATTGGCATTTTAGGCTTTAACGCGAGTGTGGCCAATAACGGATCCATTACGACCACTGGTGATCTTGCAGAAAGTATTGGCATTGAAGGCGGTAGCGCGAATGTAGTCAATAACGGAGCAATGACGATCTCTGGTGATTCTGCAGTAGGTGTCGCTATCGAGGGTAATGGTGCTGAAGTGACTAATGCGGGTGTTGGAGAAATTCTGGTTTCTGGCGAAGATTCAGAAGGAATTGGCATTGAAGGTAATGGATTCACTATCCTCAATACGAATCGAATTGTCGCCGATGGGTTTCAAGCCGTTGGGATTGGTGTACTTGGGGACTCAGGGACAATATCCAACTTAGGTGGCACTATTGAAACCACGGGTAACCGTTCACCGGCTATTGGTGTCCTTGGAACCGGTCTCCTGGGCGAGCGGGACATCATCAACGAAGGGGTTATTAAGACTGGTGGAAATAGCTCACCGGGCATAGCTGTTCGCGGCAACAGTCACATTATTGAGAATGCTGCTTCAGGTGAGATATCGACTGCGGGTAGTGATTCATCAGGGATCCGAGTAGAAGGAGATTTTGGGACTATAGAAAACAATGGCACAATCGTCACTACCGGTGATGCAGCAATTGGAATGCAAATGACAGCAAACGCACTGGGTGAGGGCACATTAACCAACAATAATGAAATCACCACTTCTGCGGGGGACGGGATTTCGGTGACAGGCGATGGCATGACTATCACCAACGATGGCGTGATTGGAGACTGGTATAGCAGGGCTCGGGGCCGGGCACATGGGCATCTCAGTTGGAGGTAACGGCGCCACGATTAATAATAACAATACCCCCATCAGCACGTTCTCTGAAGACGCACGGGTATCTCGCTGAGCTCAACAGACCTCAACGTTATCAGTCACATCACGAACAATGGTTCTATAGTGACGACGCGAGAAGGTGCCGACGGAATCAACTTGTCCGGTGGTAGCTTCGTAGTATCAAATGGGACTGGCGGCGGCATTACCACCCAGGAAGGAGGGGCAGATGGTATAGAAATAACGGGTAGTAGTGTATCGAGGAACCTTGTAAACAACCTCGGGGGTAATACTTGTCAGTCATGAGACTTCAGCAGCTGTACGTTTATCAACTCTCTCTGGCGAACGCGCTGCACTGACGAATTCTGCTTCTGGTGTGTTGACGGCTCCGATAGTGGCGGTGGATGGCGGTGCAGGTAATGACGAGGTCACTAATGAAGGTGTGATCAATGGTAGCGTCTGGTTAAGTCAAGGAAACGATACCTTTACCCAGAGAGGCAGTGGAACTGTAAGCGGTGTAGTTGATGGCGGAGATGATATGGATACGCTTATCGCTGACCTGTCAGCTAACCAAACTATGGACGGAGATCAGTTCGATAACTTTGAGAAACTACAAATCAAAGAAGGGGGTGGGCGCACTTACCATAGCCAATACCTTGTCGGTTGGTTCGAGCGAGTTCCTCTCCGGAACGGTGGTTCTGGGAGATGGCAGCGTGCTGAGCGGTGACGTGACAGTGCTCGGCGCTACCCTCATGGGCACGGGTACGGTTGACGGGATACTCAGAGGTGACAGCGGTGGGATAAAGGCAGGAATGAGTACCGGTAATCTGACCATAGATGACGACCTGTTGTTATTCGGCGCGGACCTCGAATTGGAGGTCAACAGCTTGCTAGACATGGATACGCTCACTGTAGGTGGTGATGTAATCATCGACGGTGGGCTGATGAATGTAATTCTCGGTTATGTGCCAGGGTCTGATGATGTATTCGATTTCTTCGATGTTGCAGGGAGCTTT
>CAVYHC010000038.1:0-7638 GCA_963768125.1 uncultured Gammaproteobacteria bacterium | reverse complement strand
TACTGATTGCTTTGTTTTTAAGGTCATTGCGGGTTTTGCAGCTCTGCTGATGGTATTCGCTTTTTGGAATTATCGTTTATCGCGTGAAATAAATCTGAGAAGTGCAGCAGAAGAAGAGCTTAAATCTGCACAGAAAGTTTTGCGCCTTTCACATCAGCGCCTGGCATTCCACCGTGAACATTCACCGCTTGGCGTAATTGAATGGACGGCTGATTTCCAGGTGGTTGCATGGAACAAGGCAGCAGAAGAAATATTTGGTTACAGCAAAGAAGAAATGCAGCAACCACATGCGACTGATAAAATATTACCGAAGGTGGCGCGCGAGCAAGTCATTGAAGTATGGAATCAATTGATCGAGGGTAAAGGTGGAACGCATAGCAAAAACGAAAACACCACAAAAGACGGGCGAGCGATATTGTGTGAATGGTACAACACACCACTATTAGGTGCGGATGGTAAAGTAACGGGTGTCGCGTCGCTGGTAGATGACATAACTGAAAGGGCAATGTCGGAAGAAATGATCTGGAAGCAGGCAAATTTCGACAGGCTTACCGATTTGCCTAATCGCAACATGTTTTATGACCGCCTGGCGCAGGAAATGGGCAGGGCGGATCGTGACAGGCGTTCAATGGCATTGCTGCTGATTGATCTTGATGAATTCAAAGAAGTAAACGATACGCTGGGTCATGATGTCGGTGATGAGATTCTAAAAAAAGTCGGGCAGCGAATTATTGGCTGTGTCCGCACTTCAGATACCGTTGCTCGGCTGGGGGGGGATGAATTCACCGTTATTCTGTCCAGGCTTCACGATGACAGTAATGTTGAGGCGGTTGCTCAGAATATTCTGCAAAAGCTGGAAGAGGAATTCTTTATTGGTGATGAAATTATTCATATGTCGGGCAGTATCGGTCTTACCCTGTATCCCAATGATGGCAGCGACATCGATACCTTGATTAAAAATGCAGACCAGGCTATGTATGCTGCCAAGAGAAAAGGACGTCATTGTTATAGTTATTTCACGCAATCATTACAGGATGCGGCTCAAAACAGGCTAAGACTGACTAATGATTTGCGCAGCGCCCTGGACGACAATCAGTTTGAAGTCTATTTCCAGCCTATCATCGATTTAACAACCGATCGTACTATCAAGGCTGAAGCACTGCTCAGATGGCATCACCCTGAGCGAGGCATGGTTAGTCCTGATCAGTTTATTCCTTTGGCGGAAGAAACCGGGATGATTAATAATATCGGTGATTGGGTAATTACTCAATCGGCACATAAGACAAAGCAGTGGTGCAATCAGTTTTCAGGTGATTTTCAGGTGAGTATCAATATGTCGCCCATTCAATTCAGGATAAAAACAGATGTGTTTATATCAGAATGGAAAACGTATATGCAGGAGCTTGATGTTTCAGGAAAAAATATCGTTGTTGAAATCACAGAAGGATTGCTGCTAAATGCTGAGCCGGGTGTTATCGATAAATTGCACTGGTTGCGTGATGCCGGCATACAGATAGCTATTGATGATTTTGGTACCGGTTACTCCTCACTATCTTATCTCAAGAAATTTGACATTGATTACCTTAAAATCGATAAGTCATTTGTCAGTAATCTTGAAACGAATGTAAATGATATGACCTTATGTAATGCCATTATTGTGATGGCGCATACACTGGATTTAAAAGTTATTGCAGAGGGTGTAGAAACAGAAGGGCAGAAAAAAATGCTGGCAGACGCCGGCTGTGATTTTGCTCAGGGTTACCTGTTTTCCAAACCTGTTCCAGCTGATGCATTTGAAGCTATTCTGGATTCTGAATTAAATTATTATTCAGTAAAAGAGGCGGCGACAATTAAAAATTAATAACGTTATTATTAATATCGATAGATTACTTATACTGTATTATTATCTACGTTTTTAATATTATTATTTCCTGTTGAAATCAACAACACTATCGTTCAATCATGCCGAAGAATAAAAATGGCAACTATCCTTATTATCTATTCAAGCACTGACGGCCATACTCTGAAAATCTGCAAACGACTGCAGTCTGTGATTGAGCAGCAGGAGAAGCAGCAGGAACACCAGGTAGTTCTGGTTTCTATAAATGATGCGCAGCTTACCGATCTGGAGCAGTTCGATAAAATCGTTATTGGTGCAAGTATCCGTTATGGTAAACATCGTCCACAGGTTTACGGTTTTATAAAAAAGAATATTAACGTTCTCAACAGAAAGCCTAACGCCTTTTTCTCTGTCAATATTGTTGCGCGCAAACCTGAGAAGAACAGGCCGGAAACGAACCCTTACATAAAAAAATTCCTGGAAAAATCACCCTGGCAGCCTAAGGAGCTGGCTGTCTTCGCCGGTAAAATCGACTACCCGAAATACAGCTTCCTGGACCGGCATATAATCAGGCTCATTATGTGGATCACGAAAGGCCCCACTGACCCAAAAACAGTAATGGAATTCACTGATTGGGCAGAGGTGGACACATTTGGCCGGCGTGTTAAAATGATGTAATAAATGGTCGGGCTAATGGCTGAGCGTGCAGGTTTTATTTCCCTGTTTCAATGTCATGCTTAAATTGACCTGTATCAATAAAGAAAAATTTAGGACCGTGGTAAAATTATTTTAAAGCATTGCCCCAGGCTGTATACCCATGGTGGGTGTGGCAGTTGGCCATAACACATCTGTAATTTTAGAGGAAAGATATGCGTACTCATATACTCAGTGTCATAATAATTGCGTTAATTCCGGTTTTTACTACCGGCTGCAGTCAACAACAGGTCAGTTATAGTAAAGATATTCAGCCCATTCTGACAAGCAGCTGTGTGCAGTGCCATACCGGTAGCGGTGAAGGCTCGAAGAAAAGTGGCTTTAGCGTAGACGATTATAATAGTCTTATGCAAGGTACGAAATTCGGCCCGGTTGTTGTCGCTGGTGACAGTGTATCCAGTACGCTGTATCGACTCGTTTCTCATAAGGCTGACCCGGAGATTCATATGCCACCACACGGTGAGTTATCACTGGCCGAAGGCAGAGCTGATCCCCTTACCCCGGAACAAATTGAAATCATCAAATTGTGGATTGACCAGGGCGCAAAGAATAACTGAGTTTAGAGTACATTCAACGAACTCAGGCCTTAAGGGGACGGATCTTTTTTTAGTTTTTTAAAATAGATTCGTCCCTTTTCTTTTTTTATATGCAAAAGCTACTCATCTTATTTATTTTGATAAGTCCTTTTGTATTTCAAGCTGGTTTTGCGGCTGAAATTGACAGTGTAACCCCAAGAAATATCAAGCTTGATAATAGCCTGGCAATCATTAACGCAATTTTTAATCAGCGTATGCAAGAGGCCATGCAAAAAGCCAATGCAGAACAGGATGATATTGAAGCCTTAAAAGAAGACGAGTTCTGTGATGAAGAGGTGCTTTATACCGAACTTAGAAAAGCCATTTTCCAGTCCTATACCGCATCCTGGGGACTGAAGGGTTACGATCTCGACACTCAATTACGCAGTTTACTGAGCAGGCAAAGTTACTCTTTATCACTAAACGATTCTATTTATCGGGATATAAATTATATCGAAGGGTTTTCCCTGAACCTTAAGGAATTGAGTGATGTCGTCAATATCAACGGCCATCTCGTTGGACTCGATAAAATGGGCCATTTTTTTGCTGAGGGCTGGCAATACTTTGAGTTAACCCATTATGATAATAATACGATTGAGCAGGCACTGGCGTGGGGAAAGGAGCAGGAAGCGGGAAAATTTGGTTATAGCACCACGGGTATTTTTTCCTTTTCCGATCTTGTTGCTAACTTTAATGGCTGGCGCTTCTGGAATAAAGTTTTACTCAAAGAAAATGATCCGTTAAAAGGAGTGATTGCTAACTTCTTTAACAGGCCATACCTAAACTGTGGTATACAGATTATTTCCTCTATTAAACACAGGAAAATAGTTAAGGCCTGGCAATACAATGCTCGATTTGACTTGTCGGACTATATCGATGGAACCTGGGACGAAGGCAATAACTGTAATAGTTATGACAACCCCCTTATTGAAGAAAAAGTAAGATTACGGATAAAAAATGTCGATCCAGACTTTAGCTGTCCTTTCAAAGCGGAACACTGCCTAAAATCGCAGGAAAAATATGGTTATTACGCCAAACACGTTTTGCATCCCCACTGCCTTATTGTGCCTAAAGGCTAGCGATAAAGGCAGCGGCTTCACCTCAGCCCCTTTTTTACACTTTATAATTCTTGCGCTTTAAACCTGCTTCTTAAGCAGTATGGTCTACACTTTACGGTGAACTTTAAAGAAACCGGTGTTATCAGACCAGTTTCAGAATGCGCGGGTATAAACCATTTAAATACACATGCAGCGAATTACAGTGATCAATATGAAAGGCGGTTGTGGTAAAACCACTATTGCCACCAACCTGGCAAGCGCGTTGGCTTCGCGTGGTCGAAATACTACCTTAATCGATTACGACCCGCAGGCGTCCAGTACATACTGGCTCGGTCATAGAACTGGAGCGGTTAGCGAAATTAATGGCATAGCAGCTTATCCGACAAACAGGCCTGTCACACAGAGCTGGCGATTACAGATTCCAGTAGGCACCGAGTACGTCATTGTTGATACGCCTGCGGGTTTAAAAGGGCTGAATATGATTGACCAGATTAGTGGAACCAATACTATTCTTATTCCGGTACTGCCTTCCTTCATTGATACCCATGCGACGGCAGATTTTATCCGCGATCTGTACCTGATAGCCAAAGTTAAACCTAAAAATATTCGCCTGTGCATTGTCTGTAACCGGGTCAAACCCAATACACTCTCGTTCCGCGCACTGGAAAAGTTTCTCGATGCTCTGGATATCCCTGTCATCGCCAAACTCAGGGAAACGCAGAGTTATAACAAAGCCTCTGAATGTGGCCTTGGTATACATGAGTTAGGTTCAAAAGCCAGTGAAAAAGACCATGAAGACTGGCAGCAAATCGTACATTGGCTGGATACTAACCAGCAAGCTCAGAGTATTTAATGGCTTTGATGGTAAATGATTAGTATTAATCATGAAAGACATTGAGCTTAACCAACTCTTATCGTTATTATCAGATTTATTTCTGAGTCACTTCGCGTAAGTTGATATGGAAGTTATTTTATTTGCCCTCATTCCTCTTGCCTTCTTGATCGGTTCGGTACTTGGACTGGTATCGTATATAAAAGTAAAAAATCTGCAAAACCGTCTTCATGATGTTGAGCGCAAACTAAACAGCGTCAATTTTCAACAAAATGCTAATGTTGAAAATAGTGAATTCGCTGAACCGGTAGTACCAGTCTCAGCGGCATTAGCAACAGAATTAGACAGTGATCCTGCTACTGAAGAACAGGCATCTGACAGAAATCAAGATGCATGGCTTACAGCTGAAGATGCTTCTCACATTGCAAAAAAACCTGCCATAGATTGGACAGCTCTCATTCAACAGTACTGGATGGTTATCCTGGGAGGTGTTTGTCTGGTGTTTTCTGGTGTGTTTCTGGTGCGGTACTCTATCGAACACGGTTTGCTCGGCCCATCCGCGCGTACTGCCTTAGGCTTGCTCTTTGGTGCCAGTCTAATTGTTGCGGGTGAAAAATTAAGACGAAGTGGCCGACGTGAAGCAGGAGTGCATGCGGCTTTTGTGGCGTCTGGCTTGCTGGTTATTTATAGTGCTTTGCTCGTCGGCTTTCATGTTTATTCACTTTTTTCTGCACAAACAGCATTTACCTGTATGGCTCTGATGTCGGCTTTTTCGATGTTGCTGGCACTCAAACATGGCCCGCTAATGGCTGCTATGGGGTTGCTGGGTGCCTATCTTGTTCCGATACTGGTCAGTACGGGTAGCAATAATATTGAAGCTGCTTTGTTATACAGCTTTATCGTTACCTGTTCTTCCTTATGGTTACAGCGGTATATGTATCGTAGTTGGCTGTGGTGGGGAACCTGGGTCGGAGCGTTGAGCTGGTTTGTTTTGTCGCTTGATCTGCCTGATCAGGCGCAGGGTTTACGTGCTTTATATATTGCGGCACTGGCTTATGCTGCTGTTGCCTTATCTTTTTCCGGGTTGAAGCTAAGACATCTAGATATCGAAGAATTTTCAGGAAGAAATGTTGTTCATCAGATAACAGCTGTCTTTGTCGCTTTGTCTGTTGCCAACATGGTCCTTCTTCATGTCGAATCTCTGAATGAGTTAAGTTATCCAGCGGTAGTTCTACTGCCGATTGTAGCGGCTCTTGTAGCAAGAAATAATCTTCCAGTATTGAGACTGATACCGTTTATTACTTTATTGCCAATAGTGGTTGAATTGTTTTCTATGGAGATCAGTTTTAGCGATTGGAAAATTGTCATCGAAGCTATGTCTGCTGATCTTAAGACTTCTTACATAATCATGCTTATCGTCATTACTGCGGCGTTTGCTGTAATAGGCGGTAAACAGTTGTTTCATAATAAAAACTCTGGCTATTGGGCATCTTATATATTGTTTATGCCGCTTATTGCAATCGTATTAGCCTACCTGAGAATATCCGGGGCGAAGGACGGACTATCCTGGGCTTTGCCCGTTTTGTTGATAGGCGGGATATATGCCTATCTTCTAACGCTATGGCATGCTCGAAAACAGCCAGTTGAAGTGGAGGCTGCGCTCGCAATCGCATCGCAATCAGCGATTGCAACGGCATGTTTCTTTGCTTTCTCTGAGGTGACACTAACGTTGGTTTTAGCCGTGCAGCTGATAGGTCTGGCGTACATAGACAAAAAGATTCATCTGCCCGTGCTGCCGATTATTATGAAAATAATGTTGCTGCTTGTTATCGTACGCCTGACATTTAATCCATGGCTGGTTTTATACGATGTCAGCAGCTTTACCCTGTTGTTGACTTATACAGGGTGCTTGTTTTCATGCGTAGTTGCATCAAGAGAATTGCAAAACAGGCCTGAATTAACGGTATGGTTGCATAGTGCTTCAGCGCATCTACTCGTTTTGACCCTGGCTGTATTTACACGATACCTGTTATACGGTGGTGATATCTTTGTAAAAGAGTTTACTTTAACAGAAGCATCAATCTACATTTGTTCGTGGGCATCCATTGGTATAATTTACGAGTGGAAATCAAATTACCTGACGAGTTTTAAAAGGTGGTACCGGGGCATGGCGATGTTGCATATTTTTGCTGCTGCCGTATTGTTCATTTTTTACAATATGTTGCAACATAATCCACTCTGGAGTTCAGAGAGCATTAGCAGTATACCGCTGTTTAACCTACTGCTGATTGGCTATGGTTTACCTGCCGTGCTTGCCCTTGTCATCTATAAGCGAGTTGCCAATCTGAGAAAGGTTGCTGGCGTGATTAGTGTGGCTGGTCTTTATCTGTTTGCGACGCTTGAAATAAGGCATTTATGGAATGCTGGTATCAGATTGAATATGCCGGTTAAAGAAGGCGAGCTGTATACCTATTCACTGGTCTGGCTTCTTATGTCAGTCGCAATAATGATTTATGGCGCATACAGAAATAATAGTGATGCAAAAAAGGCGGGGATCATCGCGTTATTGATCGTCATTGCAAAAGCATTTTTCTGGGATATGCGAGATCTCGATGGATT
>CAVYHC010000037.1:0-105492 GCA_963768125.1 uncultured Gammaproteobacteria bacterium | reverse complement strand
GAAAATGCGCCGGTACCCAGTCCAGGATGACACCAATGCCATTATTATGTGCCGTGTCTATCAGGTAACGCAGCTCATCCGCACTGCCGTGTCTGGCCGTTGGCGCATAATAACCGCTGACCTGGTATCCCCAGGATTCATCCAGCGGGTGTTCGGTAAACGGTAAAAATTCGATATGGGTGTAACCCAGATATTTAACATAAGGAATGAGCTGCTCCGCCAGTTCGGTGTAACTTAAAAAACTGCCGTCATCATGCCGTCGCCACGAGCCGGCGTGAACTTCGTAGATCGACATGGGTTCATGCAGCCATTGCCAGTTTTCACGTTGTGTTTGCCACTCCTGATCACTCCATGCATAACGGTCAGTCACCGGTATCTTGCTGGTCGTGTCCGGGCGCACACCCATTGATCGTGAATACGGATCCGTCTTCTGCAAAATCTCATCGTTATGGGTACGAATTTCATACTTGTAGTTATCCAGGGCATTCAATCCTGGAATAAATAATTCCCATACACCCGAACCGCCACGGTTACGCATGGGGTGGCGCAGGCCATGCCAGCCATTAAAGTCGCCAATGACACTGACACGTTTAACGTTAGGCGCCCAAACGGCAAACAGGCAGCCGTCAACACCATCAATGGTTTGTAGTCGTGCACCGAGAAAACGGTAAATATGCAGGTGTCTTCCTGCGGTAAACAAATCCAGATCAAAATCACTGAGTATGGGCTGAAAACTGTAGGGCGAAATAATCTCGTGAGATTCTTTTGAACCTTTCTCAATCCAGCACAGGCGGTAGTGTGACGGCAAGCTATCTTTCTGTGCTTTGCTGATGGTTATTTCAAAGGTATCGCTGCCTTCTAACCTTGTCATGGGCCCAATGCCATCAAGCTCCACACTTTCTGCCGATGGCATAAAGGCGCGCACTATATATCCGGGCCGTCCTGGATGGATGCCCAGATATTCAAACGGGTCATGATGCCAGCCATGCTGTATTCTTGTTAATGCTTCAACCATTTGTATTAACCAACCTTTGCGCTTTTTTTAGACGTAAGCGCATTTCATTTATTAAACTACTATTTAGCACTGGCCACTGAAACTGCCATAACCAGTTTCCCGTGATCGTACCGGGCGTATTCATTCTCGCTTCAGAACCCAGGTGCAGGCAATCCTGCATCGGAAAAATACAGGTATTCGCCCGCGAGTTAAGTGCATTATCCAGCAATGTTTCAAGCACAAGGTCCGCTGCATTGGTAACGGCAGACTCGTCATGAGCAACTTTATCCAGCAGATTTAAACTTTGTAGCACGTAATGTTTAGCCTGATCATCAAGACTGTTAAACCAGCCTTTTGTCGTATCATTATCATGGGTACCGGTATAAACAACGGTATCTTCTGTTATGTTTTGCGGTTTGTGTGGATTATCTTCAAATTCATCGAAGCCAAATTGCAAAATCGACATGCCCGGTAAATGATATTTCTTTCTAAGGGCGGTTACTTCTGGCGTAATAACACCTAAATCTTCCGCCACGAGGGGCAGATGTTGATAACTCTCTTTTAAACTGGCGAGCAATGCATCACCGGGTACTTTTTGCCAGTAGCCATCGATTGCCGTTTCGCATGAAGCATTAATCATCCATGCCGCCTCCAACCCTCTGAAGTGATCGATACGCAGTAAATCGAACTGTTGCAGATGATGATTGATTCTGGATTTCCACCAGGCATAACCGTCTTTTTGCATGGCTTCCCAGTCGTAATGCGGATTTCCCCAGCGCTGCCCGGTTTCTGAAAAATAATCGGGCGGAACACCGGTAACAACTGCCATGTCAGCGTTTGCATCCAGCAAAAACTGTTCCGGATGCGCCCACACATCGGCACTGTCAAAACCAACAAAGATTGGCAAATCACCAAACAATAAAACCCCCAGGTCTGCTGCTTTCGCTTTTATTTCCTGCCAGCGTTTATGCAGCTGGTATTGCTGCCATTTCAATTCAACAACCAGTTTTATATATTGCTGCATCGCCCGCTGTAAAACCTGCGGATAACGGTATTTCCATTGATCCGGCCAGTCATGCCAGCTGGCGTCATTAAAATGCTGTTTCAATACTTTAAACAGGACATAATCATCCAGCCAGAACTGCTGCTGTTGGCAAAACTCGGTATAAAAACGGTCATTTTCATTAACTGGCGGAAACTTAGGCAGAAACACTGGATTCATCGCAAATGCGGAAACACTTTGATACGGTGACAGTTCTCCTTGTGGCTCGACTAAGGGCAACACCTGCCAGATACTGAAGCCGACATCAGACAACAGTTGCAGCCAGCGTTCGACATCATCGTCCAGCACGCCAGAGGGTAATGAAGTTGGATGCAGCAGGATGCCAGCACGCCGTGTATTCAGCTCAGGCGATGCGACTGCAAAAGTTTGCTCAGTCATCAATGATTTGTTACGAATAAGGTCGCGGTCATTATACATTTCTGACCATGGTGCCGGCATTTTCAGCATGGCCACCACCAATTGACAGCGGCTCATCAAGATTATCGGGTAACTCAAGCTGCAGTAACTGGTACAGATTTTTTAACTGCAGGCGAAACAGAATATCGAAGTCCCTGACACTGTCTGATGAATTATTCTCACCGAACCACCAGAACCAGTCTGACCCTTCGCAAATGGCAAGCTGGCGGGTGGCCTTCTCGGTTTGATCTTTGCTTAATTTCCCCGTCGCTATAACACGATCATAAGCAAATTTTGCTTCGACCAGCCGGTCCCACGCCTTGTTCTTGTCTTTCTCGCCTATCCATGTTGAAAATGAACCGTACACCCAGCTGCCTGCACACAGATCTTCAAGTTCTTGCGTTTTAACCTTGTCGCTCAGCTTAGAGTAAGTCGTGCTAATGACATCGGTTTGCTCAGATAATGTTTTATAGAGATGATTGAGAAAATAGTGTCCATTATGCGGGTAATACTCCCAGGCATTTTCACCATCTACAATAATGGAAACCACGTGTTTGTCAGCACTTTCACCCAGATAATCTGAAATATTGACCAGATGTTTTACCAGGTCATTGGCCGCGTCTACCGAGTTCATTTTACTGTATTCAAATCCGATCATGTCAGACAGGCCGTCATCACGGAAAAACAGTTTGGTTTTATAGTCGTTTAATACATAGGGATGAAAAAGCTCACACTTTTCATGCATCCTTTTTTTGTTTGTAGAGTTTTTATTGCTGAGTTTCATACTGTTATGCCAGACCCCTTCACCGGATGCGGTCCACTTGAAATCAAACTCATCAACCAGCGCTATCGCATCTTCTGATATGGCACCTTCCGACAGCCAGATACCTTGCGGCCGCATGCCGAAGTAATGCTGAAAACGATCGATGCCGTGTTGAATGTGCCAGCGAGATCGGGCCACGCCATCAGGATAGGTTTTATTCTCCGGTAACGGTGCGTCGGGTTGGGCACATGAAATGTTATCCATATTATTCAACAGCGGAATAATCGGATGGCCATAAGGTGTCATGGAAAGTTCTATCTGGCCGCTTTCGGCAAGTTTTCTGTATCGAGGAATCAGTGTCGATATACAGTCATACATAAGTTGCAACAGTGCCCGGCGATCCGTTTGCTCAAACATCTTGGCTTTCTTGATCAGGTCTTTGGAAGTCTGCGTCTGTTTTAAGGCATGGCCAAGCCAGACGAGGTGATACCAGACCAGCGCATCAATGTAATACTGCGAATTTAAATATTGCATACAGCCGGTATCCAGATCATCACAGTTACCGTCTGGAAACATATATTTAAAAGGTTTCAACAAACGATTAAACTCAGGATAAGGGTCGATCATTTTTTCCGCATTGGCTTTCTGGCAGTCGCATAACAACTGGTAACGTTCAACTGGCGCATCGGGAATGGGCGTTGCCCCTGCGAGCAGATTAAGCATCGGGTCATTCATTGCCGTGCCCGTATCAAGCCAGTTTTTCAATTGCCTGGCGTAATCATCCAGCTGCTCCAGCAGTACCGGTGCAAAATTCACCACAACATGCATTTTCGGGTGGTTTTCGAGGTGCACCACCATGTCTTCGTAATCTTTTATTGCATGCAGGTAAACCCAGGGCAGCTTGTAATCACCATCAATACCCTGCTGGTACCAGGGCTGGTGCATGTGCCAGCACAAAACAAAATTAAGCGGCTGTTTCTTCTTCTTTTTTGCATGTATTGTCAGTACTCATTATAACTATTTAGCCTTCAGCATTTTTTTATCGACAACGTAGAGATGCTGATCCAGCATTTCCGGCGTAACCAGAACAATACCGCTTTCAGTGACATAAAAACGCTTGCGATCACTCTCAAGATCCTCACCGATAATCGTACCATCTTCAATGTGGCACGCCTTATCGATTATTGCCCGGGTAATACGGCAGTTTTGTCCGATTGATACCTTGGGCAATATAACGCTGTCTTTGATAATGGTGCCACGTTCAATCTCAGTGGCAAAGAAAATGACTGAACGCTTGACCCGGGCACCGGAAAGGATGCAGCCGCCTGACACCAGTGAATCGATCGCCTGACCTCGCACTTCATCGTCGTCGAATATAAACTTGGCGGGTGGATGCTGGGTCTGGTAAGTCCAGATTGGCCAGTCACGTGAATACAGATTGAGCTCAGGTTCAACTTCACACAGCTCCATATTAGCCGCCCAGTAAGAATCAAGCGTGCCCACATCACGCCAGTAAGCCGCTTCGCCATCTTCATCCGCAAACGGATAGGCGCGCGCATTGCAGACCGATATACTCTTTGGCACGATGTCCTTGCCAAAATCATGAGCCGAGCCGGATTCTTCCGCATCGGCAATCAGACTGGCATAAAGGTAGGCGGTGGAAAAAACGTAAATGCCCATCGATGCCAGCGACTTGTCCGGTTTGTCCGGTACCGATTCCGGGTTTTCCGGTTTTTCAGTGAACTTGGTTATAACGTAGTTTTCATCAACCGACATGACACCGAAATCCGATGCTTCCGAACGAGGCACCTCGATACAGCCTACCGTCAGGTCTGCGCCGGTGGAGACATGCGCATACAGCATCTTTGAATAATCCATGGTGTAAATATGATCACCGCCGAGAACGATGACGTAATCCGGTGCATGACGACGAATGATATCCATGTTCTGGTACAGCGCATCGGCCGTGCCCCGGTACCATTCATTATCGACACGCTGCTGTGCCGGAATAAGTTCTACAAACTCGCCAATCTCAGCACGCATGAAACCCCAGGCTCGCTGCAGGTGTCGAATTAATGAATGTGATTTATATTGTGTTAATACACCGATGCGTCGCAAACCTGAATTCACACAATTGGATAATGCAAAATCAATAATGCGGTACTTGCCACCAAAAGGTACCGCAGGTTTGGCTCGCCATTTGGTTAAACCTTTGAGCCTGGATCCTGCACCGCCCGCCAATATAAGCACCAGCGTTTTACGCGTCAGATCAGAGCCGGCGTTTGCATCAATGTAATAGCGGTAGTTTTTAGACTGTGTTTTCGAACTTTTGGTCATTTTGATTCCCGTTGCATTTTTACTGCTTCTGACAAGGCGCCAAGAACGCCTACTCGCTCATTGGTAACCAGATAGACAGCTATCTTTTCCACCAGAGTTTGCATTCTTCCCTTGTTCAGGTAAGCGTAAATAAATTCTTCAGACTGCATTCTGGTTAATATCTTTGCGCCAATCCCGCCGGTAATGTAGATGCCGCCATAGGGCTGGAACAATAGCGCAATGTTACCAATATAAGCACCATAAATCTGCACAAAAAGAGACAAGGCTCTGTCTGCCGCCTCATCCGTTGCTGATTGCGCACTAACCCATTGTGCATCGATGTCCTGAGCGTCCTTTTCCGCGCAAAATTCATATAAAGTCACCAGTCCACTGCCGGAGAGCAGCCGCTCATAAGACACGTGTTCATGGCGCTTAAGCAAAAACTGCAATAGCCGTATCTGGGTTTCATCGACAGGCGCAAAATCGATATGGCCGCCTTCTGTGGCATGCGCCTGCACCGCTTCCTTTTCAGCCTGCACCCAGGCAAGACCCAAACCCGTTCCCGCACCTACCGCAACACAGGTGGTATTTTTTTTCAGACCGCCGCCCGGGTTTAACACAATGCGATCTTTTATTTCCAGTAAACAGGCGCCGAATGCCGAGGCCTGAAAATCATTCATAAAGTGAACATCCTTGATACCGAAGGTATCTTTTAATGTCTGTTTTTCAATGGTCCAGGGCAGATTGGTCAAACGTGCATAGCTGCCATCTACCGGCCCCGGTAAAGCCAGTGTCAACGCTGCAATCGGTTCACTGACAGAGCCACTGTCATGCATAAAAGTCTTTAATAAAGGCTCAAAACTGTCAAATTCGCCACAAAGATAATGCGCCTCATACAAGACATTATCCGGCTCATTTGCGTCAGCCAATACCAGGCGGGTGTTAGTACCACCAACATCGGCAGCAATAATGTGCATTAATAGCGCCCGGTTTTTTTAATAAACATAATTGCCCCCAATCTAATCGTGTTTGATCGAACTCATCGCTGACCTAACACACTGCGCAAATTTTTCGCTGCGTTTTTTTATTGTTGTGTGCATGCCTGACAATCGACTGCGCAATCGTCATATAGCCGCAGCGCAGACTCGACTCGTCATTACTTAATGATCATATAAGGCTATAACGACAGCGTTAATGATACACATCAATGAACAGGCGATTCATCTGCAGAGCGTTGATTACAGCTTTACTTAAAAGATGCTGCAAACACCTGCAGGCAATCTCACACTTCATACGTTGTTGATGCGATCTTGCCGCCATGGCCGGTCCAGTCCGTATGAAAAAATTCACCGCGTTGTTTATCAAGACGCTCATAGGTATGCGCGCCAAAATAATCGCGTTGCGCCTGTAACAGGTTGGCGGGCAGGCGCGCACTGCGATAGCCATCAAAATAGGACAAGGCGGAGGCAAATGCAGGCGCCGCAATACCATGTTCTACCGCCAAAACCACTGCTTTTCGCCAGCCCGATTCTGCTGATTGTAATGCCGCTGCAAAGAAGGCATCTAACGCCAGATTTTCCAGCTCAGGATTATTGTCGTAAGCCTCTTTAATATTACCGAGGAAGGTACTGCGAATAATACAACCGCCACGCCACATCAGGGCAATTTCACCGTAGTTGAGATCCCAGCCGTATTCTTTGGCGGCCTCTGCCATCAACATAAAACCCTGTGCGTAAGAAATGATTTTAGATGCATACAAGGCGTCACGAAGTGCATTAATTATTTCATCATCAACGGTTCGCGTAGCAACTGCCGGTGAGCCAAGGATGGCAGAGGCGCGCACCCGCTCATCTTTTAATGAAGAAAGTACCCGAGCAAACACCGATTCACCGATCAAGGTCAATGGCACACCCAGATCAAGCGCACTGATGCCGGTCCACTTACCGGTGCCTTTTTGGCCCGCCGTGTCGAGTATTTTATTAACCAGTGGTTCACCGTCTTCATCCATAAAAGCGAGAATGTCTTTTGTGATATCGATCAGATAGGAATCAAGCACACCGCTATTCCATTGACTGAAGACCTGCTGCATCTGGTCACAGTTCATGCCCAGTGCATTTTCCATCAAGGAATAGGCTTCACAGATTAATTGCATGTCACCGTATTCAATACCGTTGTGTACCATTTTTACAAAATGCCCGGCGCCATCCTGTCCGACCCACTGACAACAGGGTTCGTTATCCACTTTTGCTGAAATTGCCTGGAAGATATCTTTAACTAATGGCCATGCTTCCGGGTCACCACCGGGCATTATCGAAGGCCCGTAACGGGCACCCTCTTCGCCACCGGAAACGCCAGTACCAATAAAACGCAGACCTTTCTTTCTTAGTTCCGCAGTACGTCGCGTGGAGTCTGGAAAATGTGAATTACCGCCATCGATAATGACATCACCCGGTTCCAGCAGCGGTACCAGCAGATCAATAAAGCGGTCCACCACCTCACCCGCTTTTACCATCAGCATGACCTTGCGCGGCACTGCCAGTGCAGCGACCAGTTGTTCCATGCTGTGCGCACCGATGATTGTTGTACCTTTCGCCGGCCCGTTGATAAACTCATCGACCTTGCTGGTGGTGCGATTATATACCGCGACACGGTAGCCGTGATCAGCCATATTAAGCACCAGGTTCTGCCCCATTACTGCTAGCCCGATAAGGCCGATATCTGCTTTTTCCATTATTCCTGTTTCTCTTTAATTCTTATAAAATTTTTTTGAACATGGTTTCATGTCATGCACGTTTTACTTATTTACTTATTTATTATTTACTTATTTACTTAAATTTACAAATGCAAAGATTAAGCCAATTAATTACTTACCATGAAATCATTCAAACTTACCCAGCATTCTGTGACAGCGATGAAACTAAAACTGAAACGCTTGTTAGTTGATAACTAACAATACTATAATTTATCCGCTTAATATTATTCAAGCGGAAAAACTGGCATAAGACTTGTAATGTCTATTGGTAATGACAGTATTATTGAAATAAGGCTGTCATTACGCACTCAGTTAGCGCAACACGTTCAACAATAGTGCATTCAGTCATTTGCTCATAGACCTGCAACATGACATTAAGACATATATTTTGATGTAGATCATAAATATATGCAAAGGTTTTGATTAACATAGGCGCCGGCTTAATCCGCAGCAGGATCGTAACCCTTAACGTTTTTAATTTTTATTGCGATCAATAAATGAACAGAGTGTCTTTATAGTGCAAAGTAAAAACAACCTACCGCTACAATTTCTCAACCTCTGGTTGACCCTGTTCATCATCTGGTTAATAGCCAATAATACACTCGCGCAAGATACAGTCATCGCCGGTGTTATTATTTGCGCGTTTATCGCCCTGGCTTTTGCAGCATTTGCCCGTGTTTACAGTGTTATTCGCTGGTCACCCAAAGTCATTTTTTATTACCTGATGTATCTTGCTGTGTTTTTTATCGAATTAATCAAAGCCAACCTGAGTGTCATGATTCTGGTGTTCTCACCTCGCATCCAGATAAAACCCGGCATCGTTGAAATCAAAACCAGGCTCAAATCACCCATCGGTCGCCTGGCGTTGGCCAACACCATTACATTAACACCAGGCACACTGGTAGTTGACATAAAAGACGATTCGCTTTTTATTCACTGGATAAACATCAGCAGCACTGATCCGGTGGCCGCCACAGAAGCCATTGCCGGCCGCTTCGAGAAATACCTGAAGGTGATCTATGGATGAGCCACGATGATTAAGCAGCAATCGCTGAAAATTTATTACGGAGACTGGCATGACTGAAATCACCGTTATCATTTCTGCTGTGCTGATTTTTTTCAGCATTGTGTTCGGTATTATTCGCCTGGTTATCGGACCGCACACCGTCGACCGTGTAGTCGCAATCGACCTGTTGACCATCGTCACCATTGCACTGATTGCGCTGCTGGCACACCAGGCTGAACGCTACATTTATCTTGACGTGGCACTGGTGTACGGACTGCTTAGCTTCCTGGGCGTACTCGCTGTCGCCCGTTACCTGGAAAGGGGTATCTGATTTCGTGATGACTATACCTGTTTTAACCTTACTGACTATCGTACTGTGTACTGGCATCCTGGTGGGTGCTTTGCTCGCGGTGCTACTGGACAGCATGCTGAGTGCGGTTATCAGTGCTGGACTTGCCAGCCTGTTCGCTTCCGTAGTCTATGTCGTGCTGGCTGCACCGGATGTCGCCATGACCGAAGCCTCAATCGGCTCAGGCCTGACAACCATGATTTTTCTTTATGCCATTCGTAAGACGCAGAATAAAAACAGCGGCAGTGAGGTCGATGAATGAGCCTCATAATCAGCGATTTCATCGGCAACCTGTTTCTGATTAGCGGCAGCTTCTTCCTGTTCTCAGCAGGTCTTGGTGTATTGCGCATGCCGGATACTTATAACCGAATCCAGACCGGCACCAAAGCCACCACGCTGGGCACCATACTGATATTAATCGGCCTGGCTTTTTTACACCCTGGCTGGACGTTGAAACTTATCATCCTGATATTTTTCGTCATGTTAACCAATCCGGTATCGTCGCATGCGCTGGCGCGTGCTGCCCATACCATTGGCATTCACGAAGCAGAAGAAACGCTTATCGACCAGCTTGAGGCCAAGGAAGCCGCCGATAAAAAATCCGCTAATGAAGCAACAGAGGCTAAACAGTTGACCCGGGACGCTGCGGAATGATCAAACGAATTTTTATTTTTATGATGCTGCTTTTACTGGCGATGATCTTTTTTAATCTCGCCTCGAACTACAGTGAAAACACGTCGCTGTCCAAACTCGGTCGTTACTACGTTGAAAAAGGTCCGCAGGAACTTGGCGCGCCCAACCTTGTTACCGCTGTTGTGGTCACTTACCGCGGCCTCGATACCCTGGGTGAAGTGACCGTATTATTTATATCCGCTGCTGGCGTTGGTTTGCTGCTGCGCCGCACCCGGCGCAAACAGGACATTAAAGATTTAGTTAATGAAGACCTCGACAAAGGTGACCGCGCAGAAGAGAACGCGATGCAACACAAAGCCGCCAGTGAAATTGTCGAAACCGCGACCGAACTATTACTGCCCATGGTTATCCTGTTTGGTATCTATGTCTTCATGAATGGTCACCTGTCACCCGGTGGCGGTTTTCAGGGTGGCGCGATTATCGCTTCCGGCACCATGTTCCTGCTGCTGGCATTGCCAGAATCACACATTAGTCGATTAATGATTGCCATGATCGAATCGTTATCCGGTTTCAGTTATGTTGTTGTCGGCGTCCTTGGCGTCATCGTTGCCGATGGTTTTCTCGACAACCGTTTTATGAGCCTCGGCAACTATGGTGACCTGTTCAGCGCCGGCGCGATTCCGCTTATCTATACCCTCGTCGGCCTCAAGGTCGGTTTTGAACTCAGTGCGGTGCTCGATCGCTTTCGCAAAGAGGACACCGGCCCGTTATGAATATATTGACTGACTTCCCCATTTCTCTCATCGTGTTATGCAGCGGTTTTGGCCTGATATTAATTGGCCTCTGGGGCATGCTGACGCAACGCAATATTATCCGAATCATTATTGGCTTTTCGCTGATGGACACTGGCATCCATATGGTCATGGTTTCTATCGGTTACGTCACCGGTGGTACCGCACCCATTATTAATGATGCCGTGCCAATTGCCGACGCGGTTAACCGTGTCGTCGACCCGGTACCGTCGGCGCTGGTGCTAACAGCCATCGTCATCGGTCTCGGTGTTACCGCGGTAATGCTGTCATTTGCAGTACGCATTCATAAAGCACGCAATACGCTGATGATTGATGAATGCACGGAGTCGAAATGGTAACCACGAATATGGTCGACGTGCTGTTACATCCCATAGCTATCTACGTACTTGCGCTAGGCGCTGGATTTTTAATTCCGCTGTTTGACCGCGCACACCGTGGCTCGGCGGTACTGGTATTCCTGTTTATCACTGCTCGCGATGGTTGTTATTGCCGGCGTCAATCTGCTCGCTATAGTTAACGGTGCGCCGGCCATTGATATTGAAACCGCCGGCATCGCTTCGCCGTTTTCAATCAACCTGCGTTTTGGTCTATTTGAAGGCGGTTTCGCGCTCGCTGTCAACAGCGTTGCATTGCTCGCCGCCTGGCATTATCTGCCAACCTTAAAACAGCACGCTGCCGCTTTGCTGCTGTACCTGATATTAGTCATGGGCATTAATGGCATGATAATGACCCGCGATCTGTTTAACCTGTTTATCTTTATTGAGATCACCTCGATTGCTACCTATGCCCTGATCGGCATGGATCGAACCGGCAGCGTACTGGCCGCCGGTTTCAAATACATTATGGCAACGTCAATCGCCTCTGCCTTTTTCCTGCTCGGCACTATATTCATTTACTACCAGACAGGTACGCTGAACATCGATGACATCATTGCACACCATGAACTGATTCAGGGGCCCATCGGTTTTGTCGCAACCCTGTTTCTCCTTACCAGCCTGCTGATCGAACTTAAACCTTACCCGGCAAACGGCTGGGGACTCGACGTTTACGAAACAGCCCCTAGCGGAATAGCCTCACTGATTTCTGTCGGTGTATCCGCCGGTGTATTTTTTGCACTCTACAAACTGTTACCGCTAATGACTGACTATTTGAGCAGCATCGCGTTCATCGGCGGCCTGACTTTTCTTATTTCCAATATCATTGGCCTGAAACAGGAAAACACTAAACGGCTGCTCGGTTATTCGTCCATCGGCCAGATGGGTTTACTGACCCTGGCGATGGCACTGCTGTTGCAGTCAGGTCTGCAGGTGCATCTGCCGATCATCGTCGGCGGCCTGTTCATCAACCACCTGTTTGCCAAAGCCGGATTATTCTGGCTTGCAGGCATGGTAAACCGTACAAATATTAAAGACTGGTCAGCCATAGCCAGGCGGCCTGGATTATTAGTGCTACTCGGCATCATGATCGCTGCACTGATTGGTCTGCCGCCTTTCCCTGGATTCTGGGCAAAATGGGCACTGGTGATGCAACTGGCCAGTGCGGCCCACTATGCCTGGATTGTTGTCATTCTATTGGGCTCCGTACTCGAAGCCGCCTATTTATTCCGCTGGTTTAGTTATGCACGCCAGGCGCAGAGCGATGAAACTGAAACGACTGTTACCGAGCCTGTTATCAGTGCCTGGCAAATCGCGCCGATAGCAATAGCAGCTTTACTGCTGTTTGCAAGCGGTTATGTTATGGCCATGTTCATGCAGCAAAGCAGCCCGCTTATGTTCCTGCCGCTGCTGGTCGGACTGGCTCTGTGGTTAATTGATGGCCTGCACAGCCGCTTTAAAAAACTGCCCATGCTCGTCGCTGTTGCCGCCGGCGGCTATTTTCTAACTTATGATCTTGAAGGCATCAACCAGTTGTTCAGCTACCTGTTAATTGGCGGTGGTTTATTAATTAGTGTTGGCACTATGTACCGTGATGATGTGCGCAAAGGTTTCTATCCGATGCTCGCGGTATTGTTGTTATCTTTGGCAACGTTGTTACGTGCGCAAACGTCTCTTGAGTTCTTTTTCAGCTGGGAGCTGATGACGTTAAGCTCTTATCTGCTGGTTACACTGGGGCGCAATGGTGTCAAGCCAGCACTGACTTACCTGTTGTTCTCACTCGCTTCGGCTTACTTTATCCTTGCCGGTTTCGCTGTCGCTTTCGCCGCAACCGGCAGTTTATTGCTTGCCGATCTTGGCGCTAGCGGAAGCTCGATGACGATTATATTTAGCCTGCTCGCTATTGGTTTTATTATTAAAATGGGTGGCTTCGGTGTCCATGTCTGGTTACCGGATACCTATGGTGAAGCAGACGATGACTTTACTGCCGTACTGTCTGCAGTGGTCAGCAAGGCCGGTATTTTCGGCCTGTTTATTATCGCTGCCCAGCTTGGTGTCCATTCTGACATTGGCCTCAATGCAGCCTATGTTCTGGGCTGGGCAGGCATACTGACAGCCACTTTCGGTGCATTGATGGCCGTGTTTCAGGAAGACATCAAACGCCTGCTGGCCTATTCCAGCATGGGACAACTCGGTTATATCGTCACTGGCATCGCCTTGATGAATCACCTCGGCTGGGTGTCCGCGATGTACATAACGGTGAATCACTTTCTCTTCAAAGGCATCCTGTTTCTATCGATTGCCGGTGTCATACTGCGCACCAATGAACGTTTGATGTACAAGATGGGCGGCCTGATTAAAAACATGCCGTTCACCTTTGCCTTTGTCATGATTGCAATCATTGCCATGTCCGGTGTGCCGCCGTTATCCGGTTACGGCGGTAAGTGGATGTTATTTAATGCCTTGATGGATAAAGGCTGGTACTGGATTGCGGCACTGGCATTTTTCTCCAGCGCCGTTGCCTTCCTTTATATGTTCCGCCTGCTGCAAACCGTGTTTCTTGGTCAGCGTAAACTGGAACATGCCAGGCTGCGCGAAGCACCCGCTATTTTGCTGGTGCCGCAGGTGGTCATGGTCGCCTGCATCATGGTGATCTCGGCTTATCCTAAACTGCTGCTCGATCCCTTATCGGCAGCTATCGATCCGTGGATCGAAAATACACTGGTGTGGCAAGGCACCACGATGCTGGCGCACTACGGTCACTGGAATGCACCGCTGATTATGGCGATTATTGCCGGTGTCTGGATGCTGCCGCTCATTATTCTGCTGTTGATTTCAACCACCCTGAAAATACAAAAAGTCGAACAGTTCAATATCGTGTTTGCTGCCGAGCGTCCGCGCCGCCCAGAAGAAACGCATTATGCCTATAACTTTTATGCACACTATGATCGTGCCATCGGTTTTCTTGTCAGACCAAGAGCCACCGCATTCTGGCAGGCCAGTGTTGAATGGAGCCACACGCTGGCTTCCTCATTACGTGTTTTTTATAACGGCAACGGACAGACCTATGCACTGTTCATTATTATGTATTTTGTCGCCATGTTCCTGATCAATGGAGGGTTAACACTGTGAGCGAGTTAAACCTGGTCGAATGGTTAGGCAAGATTGGCAACTTCTCATTAACACTGTTGATTGTCACCGCATACGGCTTGCTGATGGGGGCTTTCATTGAACGCATTATTGCCAAAGTACAGGGCCGAATTGGTATCCCTTACTCGCAGCCATTCATTAATATTCTGAAAACATTTTTTAAACGCACTGCCATCAGTCATGGCGTCATGTTTTACCTCGGCCCGGTTTTTCGTATTGCTGGCGGAATTGGTACACTGGCTTTTATTCCGGTTATCTACGGCAGTGAAACCTTTTCTAATTTCACCATGGCGGGTGACCTGTTTCTGGTGATCTACTTCATGTTTTTTGGCCAGCTGGGCATGGCGCTGGGCGCCGGTGAAAGTGGCCATCCCTACAGTGCTATTGGTATCGCTCGCGGCTTATCGCAGATGACAGCCTATGAAGTGCCGTTTGTGCTGGCGGTCATTTCCATTGTCATTCAGTACGACACCCTGTCAATCACCCAGATTATCGCTGCACAACAGGGCGGCTGGCAAAACTGGACCGTGGTCACTAACTGGGTCGCCACACTGGCAGCGATGCTGGCCTTATTAGGCATGGCAGGTTATTCACCGTTTGACATTTATCTCGCGCCACAGGAAATTCCTATCGGACCGCCAACCGAGTTCCACAGTGCCTATCTTGGTTTAATGCAAATTAACCGTGCCCTGTTTGGTGCAACCAAGCTAGTGTTATTTATGAACCTGTTTTTCGGCGGCGCCACCGGTTTTCCCGAATTAATGATTAAAACATTTCTCATCTATATGGTGGCCATTGTTGTTGGCGTTGCCTTTCCCCGTTTCCGCGTCGATCAGGGCATTCGCTTTTTCTTCAAGATTCCGACCCTGATCGGTATTATGTCTATCGTTTATGTACAGATGGTGCTTTCTTGATGAATAATAATTACTTTCAGCGCTATACCCGCAGGAGAATCTGAACATGTCCACAGATAAAAAACTGGAAAACGCAGGACTGTCAGAAGATGAACGGCTGCTGTTTAGCGATGCCCGCCCAAAACCGTATGAACCTTATTCGATCAAGGCAGTGGAAGACTTTGCCAACTGGGCGCGCGCCAATTCTTTGTGGATACTGGCCTTTGGTACCGGCTGCTGTTCAATCGAACTGCGGCCATTGATGACCGCACGTTTTGATGCCAGCCGTTTTGGTGTTGCCGGCCGGCCGACACCGCGCCAGTCATCGGTTTTTGTCATTGGCGGTTACGTTTCGGTAAAAACCCTGAAGCGTATCATTCGCAGTTACGAGCAGATGCAGGGGCCTAAATTTATTATTGCCTTAGGCTCCTGCCCGGCCAACGGCGGCATGTATTTTGACAGTTACAACACCATCAACCAGTTCGATCTTTACCTGCCGGTAGACATGTATGTCACCGGTTGTATGCCACGTCCCGAGGCCCTGCTCGCCTCTATTCTGGAACTGCAGGATGACATCAAAGCCGGCAACTGTGACGGTGCCAATAAATACATTAACAATCTTGACTACTACAAAACAAACCAGAAGAAAGTGATAAAGAATTGGGATATGCCTGACTACAACTGGTAGTTAACAGTGAAAAATGTATAAACGGTAATAAATTTATGATTGCATTATTAGAAAGACTAAAACGCGACTTCGCTATCAACGAAATCACCGAGCGTAAAGCAAAAGTGACCACGTTTAAAGTGGACAAGGAAAATGCTGAACGATTAATTCGTGAACTGCGTGACCGTGAAGGTTTCAGCCACCTTAATTTTGTGACCTGCATCGATTATATCGAAGACGGCATATTCACCCTGGTCTATATGCTGCACAATTATGATAAAAAACGAACACTGGGTGTGGAAGTCGACATCAATCGCGAAAATGCCACGATGACGTCTATCCATACGCTTTGGGCACAGGCCTGGACTTATCAGCGCGAACTGCGAGAGATGTACGGCATAAAATTTCCCGGTAGCCCGCGTCTTGACGAAGATTTCTGCCTCGAAGGCTGGGATGATATTCCGCCGATGCGCCGTGAGTTTAATACCAAGAAATACAGTTCAGAACAGTTTGGCCATCGTGAGGGCCGCCACAGTGAACAACCACGCGAACACATGAAAGAAAAACTCTACCCGACGCGCGGAGGTGATGAATAATGCCAGTATTAACCGGTCACGCTGCCTCACTGGATTTTGCCCAGGCCGAACCCATCGATATGGCATCGGGCAAGTACGTCAAAATTTGGCAGGGACCGCAGCATCCCGGTATCACCGGTAACATGGCACTGGAACTGGTACTGGATGGCGACACCATTATCGATTGCAAAACCCATGTCGGTTATCTGCACCGCGGTTTTGAAAAGTTGATGGAGCATCGCAGCTTCATCCAGAATTTTACCGTGGTCTGCCGCATCGCCGTACCGGAACCGGCATTCAATGAATACCTGTATGCGGCGGCGCTGGAAAATCTCGGCGGCATCGAAGTGCCTGAACGCGCGCAATGGATACGCACCTTAAATCTGGAAATGATGCGTCTTGCCAGTTTCATGATGTGGATCGGCGGTATGAGCGGTGCCTTCGGTTTATACACTGTTCCCAATTGGACAATAGCGGTTCGTGATCATGTACTCGACCTGTTCGAAGAAATGACCGGCGGCCGCATCTATCACATGTACATGGTTCCCGGCGGTGTACGCGCAGGACTGCCTGACGGTATGGATAACCGTGTCCGCGAAGTGATGGACAATGCAGAAAAAATGCTCGACCAGGTTGAGCGAGTAATGTACAACAACACCGTATTCAAAATGCGCGCCAAAGGCCTCGGCATTATTACACCCGATATGATCGATCCTTATGGCATTGTTGGCCCCAACGCACGCGGCTGTGGCATCAAGCGCGACCTGCGTAAAGACGAACCTTACCTGAGCTATGATCAACTCGACTTCGACATTATTACCGGCAGCGATTCAGATGCCTATGAACGTGCCTACCTGCGTCTGCAGGAAACCCGTCAATGCATCGACCTGATTCGTCAATGTCTTGACCGTATGCCAAGCGATGGTCCTTTTCAGGCGAACATGCCCAATATGCTGCACTGGAAAATCCCACCTGGCCAGACCTACGTTAAGGCCGAGTGTACGCGCGGCGAGTACGGCTATTTTATGGTTACCGATGGCACTGAATTCGTTCGCCGTGTTCACGTTCGCGGTCCAAGTTACACGCATGCAATTGCTGTCATGGAACGCCTTGCGGTGGGTACCAACATTGCAGACATTGCCGGGCTGATGGTTTCATTGCACAGCTATCCACCAGAGATTGAGCGATAACAGGAATAAATATGATGAATCTGAAAGACCTGCTCTCACCCTTTTTTGTCTGGCAACGTGCCTTCGAGAAACCCTACACCACGATTAGCCCGATAACCGAGCGTCCCGGCGCTGCTGCCTATCGCGGCTTTCATATTAACATCGCTGAAACCTGCATCGGTTGCGGCAGCTGCCACACCATCTGCCAGAACGAAGCGATTGACATGGTCGAAGTTGCAGAATTCGCCGGCCGTGAAGGCGACAGCGGATTGCGCCCGCGTTTCGATTACGGTCGCTGCTGCTGGTGCGCCTTGTGCGTCGATATCTGTACCGCCAGTTCCTTGCGCATGAGCAACGAATATACCTGGCTTACCACGGAGCCGAGTGATTATCACTTTACCGCCGGTGTCGACGATAAACACTGGCAGGATAATGAACTGGGTTACCGGCGCGCAGAAGGTTATCGCCTGTTTCCGCACAAGCGTATTGAAATGGACATGCTGCCAGCGGAAGAAAGTGTGCAATCGTTTGAAGAAGTTGCCAAAGGTTACAGTGAACAACAGGCAAAAGAGGAAGCGGACCGCTGCGTCGAATGCGGTATTTGTGTTGCCACCTGCCCGGCGCACATGGATGTACCCGATTACATTCATAGCATCCGCGATGGCAACTATGAAAAAGGCCTGCAGCTGATGTATCGCACCAACCCTTTCCCGGCAACCTGTGGCCGCATCTGCACACGTCGTTGTGAAACGGTCTGCCCGGTTGGCATTGATGGTGAACCGGTTGCCATTCGCTGGTTAAAACGCTTTATTGTTGATCAATTTGAGAAGAAAGATTACCAGCGCATTCTTAACGAGCAGATTACTGAAAATGGTAAAAAGATTGCCATTATCGGCGCTGGCCCCGGCGGTCTGAGTGCGGCCTATTACCTGCGCCAGAAAGGTTACGCGGTTAGCGTTTTCGAAGAGCATGAAAGCGGTGGCGGCATGTTACGTTACGGCGTGCCAAGTTACCGTCTGCCCGATGCCGACCTGGATAAAGACATTGATTACATCGTCTCATTAGGCGTTGAGGTGAAATACAATACCCGCGTCGGCAAAGATATTCCGTTCGAACAATTAATCGCAGACTACGATGCCGTGTTTATTTCCACCGGCCTGTCTGTGCCGTCCAACATGCGTATTCACGGTGAAGATCACCCGCGTGTATTGTCCGGGCTGCAGGTACTGGCGGATGTTGCCAGCGGGCGAGACCCGGGCATCGGTAAAAAAGTCGCGGTGATTGGCGGCGGTAACGTGGCGATGGACGCGGCGCGGGTATCTAGACGTTTTAACGCAGACGTCACTATCCTGTACCGGCGCCGTGTCAGCGAGATGCCGGCTGACCCGGATGAAATTCGCGAATCCAAAGAAGAAAACTGCCATCTTGTGACACAGGCAATTCCGGTTGAAATAATGCAGGCGGATAACGCTGAACAGGTTTCAATAAAATGGGGTGAAGCCGAAATGGTCGATGATCCTAAAGGCGGACGGCCACGCCCGGTATTGCAGGAAGACCGTATGCATGTTGAAACCTATGACAGCATCATCTCGGCCATCGGCCAGGGCAGTAATCTCGATTACATTTCAAAAGAGATGCACGAACAACTGGCCATCGAATGGGGCAAGTTCACACCTGGCGAATACCAGCATACAACACTGGAAAAAGTTTTTGTTGGCGGCGATTTCGCCAACCAGACGGCCGATGCCATTAGTGCTATCGAAGATGGTCATCACGCAGCGCGTGGTATCGACCGCATGTTAAACCCGGAGGCATACAACAGCCCCGAAACAAAAAAATTAGTGGGGTAATAAGATGAACACTGTTGATGAAATATTAGATTACGCAATCGATCAGGAACAACAGGCCGCCGACTTTTATGCCGAGCTGGCACAAAGTGTAGAAACTGCCGGCATGAAAAAAATACTGCTGGATTTTTCCGAAGAGGAAAAGAGCCATAAAGAACGACTGCTCGATGTAAAAGCCGGTGACCATGAACTGACCCCGGAACAGGAAGTGCTGGATCTGAAAATTTCTGACTACCTGGTTGAGGTCGACGCCAGTGAAAAAATCAGCTATCAGGATGCACTCATTATTGCCATGAAAAAAGAACGCGCTGCCTATAATCTTTACAGCGATATGGCAGCGAAGATTCCCGAAGGCCACCTTAAAGAAGTACTGCTTGGCCTTGCCAAGGAAGAAGCAAAACACAAACTGTTTTTTGAAGCGGAATATGATGAGCGGGTGTTGATGGACAACTGAGGGGCAGTGAATAACTAATAGTTCGCTGGAATCGTTCCTCGGCAATAGCTCCTGCATTGCTCTACTAAGTGGCATCCGTGTCACGATGACGATTCTCAGCATACACTCCATCCATGGAGATAAATAGTTAATAGTAAAAACAAACACTCTGCTCTACAATGTTGCAGCTGAGAATAAATTCTCATGACTTTTAACTATTCATCAAACTGATACGCCCTAAAATCACATGAAAATAAATACCGTTTCCACCACGCCTTTCTCTGATCAGCGACCGGGCACTTCCGGCTTGCGTAAAAAAGTAAAAGTCTTTCAGCAGCCACATTACCTGGCGAACTTTGTGCAATCGATCTTCAATGCGCTCGACGGCTTTCAGGGAGAGCCACTTGTGGTGGGCGGTGATGGCCGTTATTTCAATCGCGAGGCGCTGCAGCTCATTGTGAAAATGGCGGCAGCCAATGGCTTCGGCAAGCTAATTGTTGGCCAGGGCGCGCTGCTGTCAACGCCGGCAGCCTCCTGTGTTATCCGAAAATATAATGCCTTTGGCGGCATTATTCTTTCTGCCAGCCATAATCCTGGCGGACCGGATGCTGACTTTGGCATTAAATACAACACCGCTAACGGCGGACCGGCGCCGGAAAAAATTACCGAAGCGATCTACAGGCTAAGCTGTGAAATAAAGCAATACCCGATTGCAGACACAGACGATATTGACCTCGACAGTATCGGCCAGCAAACCGTTGGTGATTTGCTGGTCGAGATCATTGATCCGGTTGCTGATTATGCGGATTTAATGGAGCAGCTGTTTGATTTTGAAGCCATGGCTGCCCTGCTCACCTCAGGCACTTTCAGCATGAGATTCGATGCCATGAATGCCATCACCGGTCCCTATGCACGCGAGATTTTAGAAAAACGACTGGGCGCAACTGCCGGCACCGTGTTGCGCAGTGAACCGCTGGAAGATTTTGGCGGCGCACACCCCGATCCGAACCTGGCGCATGCCAAAGAACTGGTGGCGATAATGAACGCAGCCGAAGCACCGGACTTTGGCGCGGCATCTGACGGTGACGGTGACCGTAACATGATTCTCGGCAGCCATATCTATGTCACGCCCAGCGACAGTCTTGCCATACTCGCGGCCAATGCCACACTGGTTCCCGGTTACGCAAAAGGCCTTGCCGGCGTCGCGCGTTCCATGCCCACCAGCCAGGCGGTTGATCGCGTCGCCGAAACATTGGGTATCGATTGTTATGAAACGCCGACCGGCTGGAAATTTTTCGGCAACCTGCTCGATGCCGGCAGGATTACGCTCTGCGGTGAAGAGTCTTTCGGCACCGGTTCCGATCACGTACGGGAAAAAGACGGTCTGTGGGCCGTATTGTTCTGGCTTAACATCCTTGCCGTACGTAAACAATCCGTGGCTGACATTGTTCATCAGCACTGGCAACAATATGGCCGCGATGTTTACACCCGTCATGACTATGAAGGTGTCGCAACCGATGGCGCCAATGCACTGATGCAGCAATTGCGTAGCCGTGCCGGCGAGCTTTGTGGACAAAACTTCGCAGGCTACAGCGTCGAGTTATGCGATGATTTTAGTTATAGCGACGTCGTCGATAACAGCATCAGCAGCAATCAGGGCATACGTATACTGTTCAGCAACGGCGCACGCATTATTTATCGCCTCTCCGGCACCGGCACCGAAGGCGCAACGTTACGGGTATACATCGAACAGCCGGAAAAAGATCCGGCAAAGCTGGAGAACGATCCACAAGAGTTACTCAGTAGCCTTATATCACTGTCATCGTCAATCGCAGAAATAGAAAAATTCACCGGCCGTACAACTGCGGATGTAATCACCTGATAAAGTAGAATAAATGATGACCTGGTCGCAGGTTCATCCACAAAAGCCGGCTTATAATAAAACCTGTAAAAAAATTAATTTCGAGGAAGATTATGGCAACAACAATATATTTTGAAAAAGACATCCCAACAACAAATGATCATGCTGAAGCCGTTCATGATCAAATGGCATTGGCTGAACTTTATGTCAGCGACTTTTCAGGTAAGGACAGACTTTACGTACATCTAACCGACTGCAACAAAAATAAAATATCAATGTTGTTAGACAAAGAAACCGCTTTAGCCTTTAAAGCAGGCCTGGATGACGCGATGGCATTTCTTGAGTATTGATACAAAGATAAATCCACTTGCTCAATAAAACGGAAGAGAGCTAATACAAGCAAATAAAAGCAGTATTTTTCCGAGAACGCAAAGAACGCAAAATAACGCTATTGAATTCGTGTTTTTTTTGGCTGGTTTAGATAGCAATCCAATAATTAGCGTCATGATCACAAAACATTAGCATACGCTATGATAACAGGTGCGACAGTCTATATAATTTAAAAAGTTTTTCTTCGCGCTGTTAGCGCTGACGTGCATGGACGCACTAATGTCGCGGGCGCATGGAGCGCAGGAGCTACCTTCGCGGATAAAATTAGTTTTTCATGCAGGACCGGGGCTTTATTTTCTCAATTAGAAATGTACCCTGTAAATCACCGTTAGACAAAGTAACAGACACAAACCCAGGCTTAGGCAGATGCTATGCGAGCAGGTTCGGTGTGATACACCGGCGTTGAGATTTCCTTGCCTTCAAAATAGGTTGATGTCAGCTCCGCATTAATGGCTATAAACGCTAACTGCAACTTGTTTATATAATCATTCAAATTATCATGCACGATTTTTTCGATTTTCGCATTTCTCACCATACGCTGCGCTTTCACCAGTGCATATTGCGGGGCTTCGTTTAGCGGCAGGTTTCGCAGACACTGTTCAACCTGAGCAAGACTATGGTTAATTGCGCGAGGAAAATACTCATCTTGTAGCAGGTAACGTAATACTTCTACGCCTCTAACCCGCACATGCACATAACGACGATACATCTGGTAACCCGCAAGTGAGTCAAGCACGCTTTTCCACTGTATATCATCGAAGGGCTTGAGATCTTCATCATGTTTTGGCAACAGGTTCTCTGCACGAACATCAATAACACGGGAGGTCATATCTGCACGCTCGAGATTACGCCCCATTCGAACAAACTCATAAATTTGATCGTGACTCATGGAAGCCGATAACTTACCTGAAATAAGGTGGCAGGAATCGATGACATGGCTCAAAAATTTATAGCGGTCACGTCGTGTTAAAACAGCTGATTTATTGTCTTTGGCGTAATTGAATAAATTATTCAGCGTTTCCCAGACGGCACGAGGAAATATTGCTCGGGAAGTACGTAAATTTTCACGGGCATATTTAAGTGAACAAAGCATACAGCTGTCGTTCTCTGGCTCCATAACAAGAAAACGCATGACATTACGTTCATTTGCTTCCTTGTGTTTTTCATAAAAGACATCCGCTTTACCGGTGATAGAAACTAATGGCGCCCAGCCTAAAGTGGAATTGCGCGGCATATCCAGTAACAGATTGTTATTCACTAAAATCATTCGCGCCGTATTTTCAATACGTTCGATATAACGTGAAAACCAGTAAACGCGTTCAGCAACACTCGACAATAACATTGTTATTTACCTCCGGTTTCAACAATCCAGGTATCTTTACTACCACCGCCCTGTGATGAGTTAACCACCAGTGAACCTTTCTGTAACGCGACTCGCGTCAAACCCCCACGAGTTACGTGCCGGCTTTCGCCAGAAAGTATAAAGGGGCGTAAATCCACATGGCGAGGTTCAACATTACCATCACACAAGGTTGGCACTGTTGAAAGCGCCAGTGTTGGCTGCGCAATATAATTGCGTGGATTTTTTTTGATTAGGGCAGTGAATTCTTTATGTACTCTTTTACTCACAGCAGGCCCTACCATCATGCCATAGCCACCGGACTCATTGGCCGGTTTGACAACCATGTTTTCAATATTGGCAAGAACGTATTCACGTTGTTTTTTATCCATACACAAGTAGGTAGGCACATTTGGTAATATCGGTTCCTGGTCAAGATAGTAACGGATCATCTCAGGAACGTAGGCATACACCACCTTATCATCAGCAACACCCGCTCCCGGCGCATTGGCTATTGCAACATTACCTTTTCGCCAGGCTGACATAATACCGGCAACACCCAATATCGAATCGGCATTAAATACTTCCGGATCCATAAACATATCATCTACCCGGCGATAAACGACATCAACCCGTTCACGGCCATTGATGGTACGCATGTAAACGCAATCATCATCGCCAACAAATAAATCTGTTCCGCTGACAAGTTCCACACCCATCTGTTGCGCAAGATAAGAGTGCTCGAAATAAGCAGAATTAAAAATTCCCGGCGTCAGTACCACGATGGTGGGATAGTCTGCCGGCCTGGGTGATAAAGATGCTAACATGTCAAACAGTCGAGTCGAGTAGCCATCAACCGGTAAAATACTGCAGTCTTCAAATAATTCAGGGAAAATACGTTTCATAACGAGACGGTTTTCCAGCATATACGAGACACCGGATGGCACCCTGAGATTATCTTCCAGCACATACATTGTGCCCTGATGATCGCGTACCAGATCGCTACCGCAAATATGCGCCCAGACACCCTGGGCAGGTTTTATACCAATGCATTCTTTGCGAAAATTAACGGATTGCTCAAGGACTTCTTTCGGAAAAACACCATCCTTTATAATTTGTTGTTTATCATATAAATCGGCAATAAACATATTTAATGCCTGTACGCGCTGTTGCAAACCATCATCCGTTTTCTGCCATTCACGTGCAGTGATAATGCGAGGGATGATATCAAAGGGCCAGACCCGGTCAATATCACCTTCTTCGCTATAGACAGTAAAAGTAATGCCCATAACACGCATGGCCAGTTCAGCGGCTTCACGGCGTTCACGCAACTCTTCATCGCTGAGCCCACGCAAATACTGCACCATCTTGCCGGCACCCATTCGCGCCCGGCCGCCCGGTGTGATCAATTCATCAAAGTTATCGCTACTAGAATAATCTTTCCAGTTGATTGCCATTTTATTTAGACGCCATTGTCATCATTATTATCAGGCCATTTAAAGCCAAATTTTAATTACTTATTCATTATGCTTTTAATAGCAAGGTACGTGCCAATGTAGAACAAATCTCAAAACCTTGCAGAATCACCCTGCCAGTAATTTCCCACACTAAAAATATAAAAAGATTGCACCAAAATAGCGTGTGGAATCATAGCATCTGCTCTATTTAGGCGCATTTCTATTATTGATTAGACAGGCAGACAAATGATGCCTTTACACAAACACACGAAGTTAAAAGGGGTTTTTAAAAAAACGTGTCTCTGATAAATTATGGCGTACTAATTGCTTTGTAAAATTGACGGTTTATTAATTTTTATCAATAATTTCTATGCATAAGGTGCAGTAATAAAATGACAGAGTCTTTATCTTTCCCGAGACATGGTGACAAATTAAATACGGACTTCTTTGAAGAATACCTGGTGCGCTTACTGGAGGAGCGTGACAATAGTGGATTGACTGACATGGTTCGCGAAATCGACGCCATAATGATTACCGTCGATCCCGGACACTCTATCCGTTACATCGGTGAACTTGCTTTAATGACGCCATACCATTATCTCGTTACACTCGAGAGCGAAGATCACTGGACACATATACTTCGTATTGATATGAACTCACCTGATCTGATTGTCAGGGAAGTAAAGGATGCGTCAATACACGGTATCTTCCGCAGCCTGAATGAAGTCTACCCGATTGGCATGCGTAAACCTAACAGTCGATATATGGGCGAAATTTTGCGTGTTACGAACCTGCATGATGTTGTTGAATGTCAGAAACAGCGTGAATTTCGTTTCTTTTCGCAGGACCAGATACGAAAACTGCAAATGCCGGGCAACCTGGCAATTGGCAAACCATCGCCTTACACACATAACATTGTGGCCTATATGGAGCGGCCGCTTGAGCAGATTCGAACTTATGCATTGGGCGTCAGTTCAATTCGTAATGACGTACAGGAAGTTTACCTGGCCGCCAAAGCAATGCAGGAAGATCTGCACATTAACAACCTGATAATGCCCATCGACCACCTGGCAACGCGCATCTACAGTCAGAACCGTGAAGTGGCGATTCTCGAATGGTTATCATTGTCCAGTTACTACTACTGGGGCTCATATGATATTCATGATCAGAATTCGTCAACCAACGTCACTAAAAACGTGCACTATCCCAGTGAAATGCAAAGCCCTGCCAAGGTGTTTACCGCAAACAATACGCCCTACTTCGTCAATCATCTGGAAAAACTACCTTCACCCACCGAAACCTTTGTGCGTAATTACGGACCGCGTCTGCACCATATTGCACTCGCCGTTGCCGACGGCGAATATCAGGGGACAGAAAATATTGACCACGTGGTCAAACAAATCGCCTCTCAGGGTAGAGACTTCCTGCTCGACGTCATCGGCTCAAGGGAAGATGGCCTCAAACAAATCTTCTCCAGCGCTTCTGAACATTCATCGCTGATCATCGAGTACGTACAGCGTTTTGGAGATTTCAACGGCTTCTTCACCAAACACAACGTCGCTGAACTGACGCATGCTGCCGGTGTCGAAGAAGAATTGCTGGAAATGCAGGCAGAGTTAGAAGTGACAAAATAGGCACCAATGCAAACTCAATTCCTTGCTCATTTATGCTCATTAGTGAACTAAATCAAAACGAATCAACTAACATACAAGATAAATATTGGATTCAAAGGTTGTAACTAATGAGCATTGAAGTATTTCAAGATAACATTTTTCCCCGTCATGTTTCAGATTTAATGAATCTAATACATATGGTTGTTTTCAGCGGCAGCGATGGGGAGGAAACATGGCAGAGTCATCTTCAATTGAATCAATAAGAATATGTCGCTTTAGGCCTGGCACTATAATATCAATGTGAGCATTGTATCAGCCACCATTTGAAAGCCGCCAGTTGTTTAGAGAAAACTGAAAAAAGCACATTAACAAAAAATATAAACTCTATTATTTTATTCCTGCGCATCAATACCCGGGCCATCAGTCATGCAGAAAAAGAACATTGGATTGTTTCGTTGCGGAAGTTTTCAAACAAAATCACTATCGTAAGCGGCGATACAACGACACCACATCTTATTAGACTAGCCATAGGCATAGCACGAAACGATGACTTTCTCATCGAACTTTGCGGCGCTGAAGTCATTGAATTATTAAGCGCACAAAATATTGATCCGCTTGCCGCAATTGGTGAACTCGAATCCATTATTATATTCATGAAAGCCGCCGTTACAAAAAACCGGGTTGCCGATAAACTTGATGGCTTATTTCAAACCACAAACCAGCTATCATTAAAGGAGAATTAAGGCATATAACACTACTTATACGAATAAGCAGGAAATAATAAAAACACAAACTATACTTTGTATAATCCTGAAAAACTCATGGAGTTGTTATGAAATTTATATACGCGCTGCTACCACTATTTGCACTAAGCGGCACAGCCTCAGCTGAACCCGCGTTGAATGAACATGCTGGCAGTCATGGAAAATGCCAGGAAATGTACCGTACTTACCTTAACGATGCCGAAGCCGGATCATCAATAACGGAACAGCAGTTACTTAATTATGCCAATATGTGCATACCGAAATCTGCCCAACAGGATAAACCCCGGTATTTCAAATTACTTCAAAGAATCAACAATCAGCGACCGGTTATTACCATACAAGCAAGTCTGCATTCAGCCTAAAACCCGTAATACCAATAAGTTAAGCGCCTGTGTGCAGTCAAAAACTTTAAGAGCGATTCACCACAGGGGCACGGAGAAAAGCTTTTATTTTGTCATGCCGGCGAATGCCGGTATCCATTTATCAGGTGAGTATAAGTTATCAGGATTAATGCCAATATGAGCGATGGATACCGGCCAAAAGCATGCCGGCATGACGGTATTCGGTTAGGTTTGTAATTTTAATTATGCCTGTCGCTTTTTTATGCCCTATAAAAAGCTTTTCTCCGTACCCTCTGTGCCTCGATAACTGCTCCTCGGCAATTGCTCCTGCATTGCTCTACTACCGTCCATCCATGGACATATGCGTTATTCTCGGTCTCTATTCCCGACTCGACTCTACCTATTCCATCCTTGGAATCGTACTTACGGGCTTCCTGCCCTAATCTATGGTGAATCGCTTTTAAAAATTACCCGTCAGCTCATATCCTGACTTATACAACGAAGCTGCGTATTTTTTAAAGCAAGTAAGCAATCCCCTTAATTGTAGGTGAAACGATAGGCAGTCCTCCGGTCGAATGTAACCTGTCAATTTTTTCAAATTTAAAACCCGCGTTAGAGATATTGCGCTCTGTATCACGTGTTAAGTGACAGTTGCCACACATATGTTTCCAGAATGGTTGGAAAAACTTTTGCCATTTAATTAACCGGGTTTGTCTGCGGCCAGTACGTGTTCAATAAAATAAAGTTTTCCTTCGGGTTTTAACACACGCTTAATTTCCTTCAGTGTGGATTCTGGAGAATCAACAGAGCAAAGCACGAGAGTTGATACTACAGTGTCAAAGGAGTTATCGGGAAACTTCAGGTCATCGGCAGCAAAATTTTCTGTTCTAATATTTTTGCTCTGCCACTGTTTTATATTCTCATTCAGTAGTCTAAGCATATGAAAGTCAGGTTCAGTTAATACCAAACTGTTAACTGAATTTGGGTAGTATGTAAGATTTACTCCAGTACCACTCCCGACTTCTAAAACATCGCCTCGCACGCCTGTTAGCAGCTCAGAGCGCCAGGAAGAAAAACAGGCTTCTTCAATTCCTCTCATGGAGGCATCGTAAAACTTCGCCATAAAGTAGGATCTTATAGACATAATGCTTAGCTCCGAGCTCTCTCTGATTTAGTTTTGTCAATGTCATGATCATGCGGTTTTTTATCTTAGTGTTTTTCGTTATACGGTTAAATAGATTAAAAAATATTTACTCTGTTCTTTACTGAGGCAATAAACTAAACGGCACAAGAATAAACAACCGGCAACAGCTATTGTGAAACGGTAAACCAGACTGAGTTTTATTAGACTCAATTTAAACACTCTGACTTGATTCAAATCAATATCATTTGATTGTAATTGAATTAACCTGTTTTTATTACTAATTTATACGATACAGACCGGTCGGGTAAGTATAACGACCGTTGGATTAGTAAAGGGTAAACAGAATGTCCGATATATGGAGGATCTACCGGTGAAAAATATTCTCATGACAATTGAGGATTGTGAGACGACAACAATCGCATCGCCAATAGTAAAAAAAACCCTTGAGCTGGCAAGCGCATTTTCGAGCAAGGTGTGGATTCTGCATATTGCCCCGGCCACACACCCGTCACCCTATAATATTGATAGCAACACGTATCGCGGTGAGCTCGCCAGTGAGTTTCATCATGAGCATGATTTTCTTCAGCATCTCGCACAATGTATGCGCGATAAAAATATAGACAGCACAGCGCTGTTAGTACAAGGCTCAATAATTCAGACAATATTGCAAGAATCTGAGCGGCTCAATATTGATCTGATTGTTTTAGGATGCCATAAACATAGTCTGTTTTACAGCGCTTTGATGGACGAAACCGATGAAGATTTGCTGGCTAAATGTTCTCGCGCAATGATGTTTATTCCCGAGTGAACGTTTCATTAGCTCGCATAGCAAGCAGGGGCAACTGTTCCTGATTTATACCTGGACTGGGAGAAACATTAAAGCACTGTTCAGGTAGGCAACAGTATTATCTACACTATTGGTGAGCAGGATTCTGCTCCTCCAGTTGCAGCAGTTTGAGCTATGCCTTGTAAGGTTAAATGTATTACACTATTATATTAACCAGGAATTATCTTAACAAACGAGAGGTGTCCAATTAATGAATTTCGATAATCTAACGGCTTCTGCACTTGTGATAGTAATCATCTTGATTATCGTTGCATTCATGCTGACGACACACAAGACCAATACAGATAAAAAAATACGTAAAGTGGTGAAGCAAATGGCTTTGACACAGCATAACGCATCAGCAATGGAACTCTGCAAAAATATTTGCAAAAACCACCCTGAACTCTGCGCCGGCATTGATTTCACTCTCAAAGAGAATGGTGATGATGTTGAGATTGACGAATGGCATTCAGACCTGCCTCGGCCGGACAGCAATGAAAAGAACTAAATCAAAGTAGTCAAGAAGTCGAGCTCGATTGATTTCACCTCGAATAGTTATACCATGAGCCCCGCCATCGTGCGGGGTTTTGTTTGATTAAATGAAAGTAACAAAAAACGGCTGGGAAAGAGCAAACCCATTAAAAAACTATTAATCTTCCGCTTCATTAATACGCTGAACACTCACATTCTGTTCGATCGCATAAACCGCTGGTCCAAACTGGGTGTAAACAGCAACATCCGCTGCGTCACGGCCATAACCAACCGCGACATAACCGCCATGTAATTCATCCTGTGTCGCATCAAAAGTATACCAGCGCCCACCGACGTATGCTTCGAACCAGGCGTGCAGGTCCATCGGTTCCAGCCCATAGAGATAACCCACTACCATGCGTGCAGGAATAGCGAGACTGCGACACAGGGCAATGCCCAGGTGCGACAAATCCCGGCAAACCCCGGTTTCTCTAGCGTGCACTTCTACGGCTGACACCGGGACATTACTGCTACCCGGCTGATACGAAATGGTGTTACGCAACCACGTTACAATGGCCGTGACCTGGTCATAACCCAGGATCTGGCCGGCTGTTATCTCGGTCGCTAACTGGCAAAAACGATCAGACTCACAGTAACGGCTGGGCAACAAATAACTGAGTACCGCATCGGGAAGATACTGAATCTCGACGAATGCGGCCCCGGGTGCCTGATCCTCGTAATCCGTAATCGTGACCTCAGCCGCTGTTCGCACGATAAAAGTTCCGGCTGGTGCAATCAGACGCTGGCAGAGATTGCCGTAATTATCCGTGAATTCAACCACGGGAACTCTCGGTATCAGTGTATATTCCTCGCGCGAAACCCATTGTGACCAGCCACTGCGCGGGCGTAACATCAGCACAAACGGTGTTGCTTCAGGAATTTCAAAAGTAAAATCACAACTTGTGTGTAACAACATGCCACTGGCCCATAAAAATTAAAGCTAACAATAGTGTAAAAGATTGTCGCAGGAAATGGTTTTAAATACGCTCGACATCCACCGCGACATCAAGCTTGTTCTCTTTGCCGCCACCAAAAACAATACCTTTTAGCGGTGCAACATCGGCATAATCCCTGCCCCAGGCCACGGTGATATGTTGTTCAACCGGTATTTGCGCGTTGGTGGGATCAAAATCAATCCAGCCCTGGTGAGGCACATAAACACTGAACCAGGCATGAGAGGCATCCGCACCGACCAGTTTTTTCTCACCTTCGGGTGGAATCGTTTCCAGGTATCCGCTGACGTAACGTGCCGCCAGACCCTGCATACGCAAACAGGCAATAGCAAGGTGGGCAAAATCCTGACATACGCCTTTCTTATGTTTAATGACTTCTTCTAATGGTGTCGCGATGGTGCTAAAACCGGGATCGTATTTATAATCTTTAAAGATACGGTGCATCAAATCTTCAACCGCTTCCAGTAAGGGCCTGTCCTTAACGAACGAAAGCTTGCTGTAATTGAGCACCTCATTACTGAATTCAATGAAATCAGATTCCAGTACATAAAGCCTGGCATCAATGGTTTCTACATCTTTTGCACTTTTTAACTCTGCAACCGCCTGTTGCCAGCCAATCGGAAATGCCGCATCCAGTAAGCTACCGTTAGACACGACTTCGACTTCACTGATGGCGGTAACGGTCAGCATGCTGTGTGGCTGCTGAAGACTGAAACTCGCCTGCCGGTTGCCAAACAGATCGCTCCATTCATCGACACTAACCGGTAACGGTGTAACCTTTAATTCGCTCATTCGACAGCTCTGGCGCGGCGTATTACGCGGCAATAAATGGGTAACGTTATGGCACAACGACACTTTATCGCTGTAGATATATTCAGTGCTGTGAGTCACGCGGTATTTCATGATTCTGACCTCGAACGCAACTGCACCAGCTGATGTGGCGGCGCTGCACTGCGGAAATAGGTTGCGGTTAGTGCATCGGACAATGCGGGCAGCCTGGCATTAAGAACATCAAGGAAGTGATCCAGTGTCTCACGCCGTGCGCTTTTATCGTCGGGCACGCCAAGTCGAGTGACATCGGCCAGACGTATCAGGGTAGCGGTTTCCAGTGCTACTCTTTCGAGTTCACTGCGACTGCCTGATTCCTGCTGTCGCGGTAAAGCGGCAATATTTTCTTCCAGCCTGCTCAACTGATAGGCCAGTGATCGCGGATTGTTTTCATCATAGATCACCAGCTCAAACAACTGCGGAATTTTAATATCGTAGCGATAACGTCGGCGATACGTCATCAGACTGTCGACAATGGTAAGCATCGATTCTGCTAACAGGATCTCATCTTCCTCTTCGGCAACCGGCACCATGGTCGACTGCAGCAGGCGGGTAATCTGCAAGGCACGCTCGAGACGTCGGCCGCTATCAAGGAAACGCCAGCTGCGGCCACGCGTCATATTTTCCAGCGTGAGTCCGGTGAAAGCGGTTAACGCTGTAACCAGATTATCGAGTTCATCAATCGCATCAATGAGACGATCAGGTGTAATGTTACTTAATGAGCTCAACTCTTCATCAATATCATTAATAACACGCCAGGTATCTGATGATAAACGATCACGTAATGAGCGTGCTGATAACAGCAGCGATTTCAGTGTCTGTGCCAGACTACCTGTTTTGTTGTTATCAGAAATAACCAACAGCAATTCTTTTTCCAGCCACTCGGTTTTATTAGCGGCAGACGGGTTGCTGAACCCTGGATAGATGCTTGTCTGGTTACTCACTGCAAACAGCAATTGTTTAAATGCATTGCTGCCTGCACCTTCACCGGTTTCATGGAACTGCAGTGTCAGCCTCAGCAAACGAGAAATAAATTCAGCTCTTTCCGCATAGCGGCCCAGCCAGAACATGTTGTCTGCAACACGTCCCGGTACTTCACCACCGGTGTCGGGCGCAAGTCTTGCCTGCCTTCGTTCTGTCAACAGGCTGATATGTTTTTCCGGTTCAGTGGCAAGTACCCAGGTGTCTTTACTAATGCCGCCTTCCTGGTTAGATACCACCAGCTTGTCATCGCTGGATGAAACACGCGTTAAGCCACCCGGCATCGTGTGATAATCATTTTCACCCGCGACCAGAAAACTGCGCAGCACCGTATGGCGCGCTTTGAGGCCGTCCTTTTCCAGTACCGGTACTGTCGACATCGACATCACTTCCTGGCCAACATATAGATAAGGTCTTGCCTTAATTCTCTGTGTTAATTCTTCAAGCGCTTTTTTCGACATCTCAGCGCCGAACTTGAACCTGAAACCAATCGAGTGATGTACCGGCTTGATAACCATACGCTGCAGATTAGCCAGCACATAATCACGCTGTTTCGCCACGCCGCACCACCACGCGGGTACGGAAGGGATACGCAATTCTTCGCCGAGCAGATGTTTCGATAAGGCGGGCAGAAACTCGGGTAATGCCGGATTTTCCAGTACACCACTACCCAGCGGATTCGCAATACTGACATTACCCATTCGTACTACGTGCGTTAAACCAGGCACGCCAAGGTAGGAATCTTCACGTAATTCAACCGGATCACAATAACTGTCATCCATACGCCGCATAATAACGTCAACCGGGCGCAGGCCTTCCAGCGTAATCAGCCATACCCGGTTGTCACGCACAGTAAGGTCACCGCCTTCAACCAGGGTATAACCTAGATAATTGGCAAGATAGGCGTGTTCGAAATAAGCTTCATTGGCAGGACCGGGACTGAGCAGAACGATATTCGGTTCTTCGCCTTCACGTGGTGACAGACTGTTCAATGTATGGCGCGCGGTACGGAAAAAATTGGCCAGCCGGTGTGCGTGCGAATCTCTGAACAGGCTGGGCAGTACACGTGAAATAACCAGCCTGTTTTCCAGTGCATAACCGGCACCGGAAGGCGCCTGCGTGCGGTCACTCAGCACATTGATTTGTCCCGATGCATCCCTGACAAGGTCCGTCGCATAAAACGTCAGTGCGCGAGGGCCCGGCATGGGAATGTTAGCACAGGGATACAGAAAACCGGGATGCGAAAAAAGCAGTTCCGGGGGTAGAATACCTTTTTTAATGAGATTACGTGGCCCGTAAAAATCTTTCAGCAGAAGATTGAGCAGCTCTGCGCGCTGCATCATGCCGCTTTCTATACTGCGCCATTCATTGCTCTCTATTAACAGCGGAACAAGATCAAGCTGCCATGGCCGGCCCATGCCGCCCGGTTCACCGTAAAAATTATAGGTAACGTCATTTTCACGGATTAATCGCCATGCCTCATCCCGGCGTCGCTGCAGTTCAAGGCCGCCCATGTCATTGAGCGCGCCCATAAGATAGTGCCAATGCGAGCGAATGCTTCCGCCGGGCGTACACATCTCATCATGACTGGCAGAAGATTCATAACCATGACACAAGCTTGCAGTGTCGCCGATGATAGTACCTGGTGTGTTATGTTCCAAAATTGAAATAGCTGCCTAATAAGCGTGAAGCATTAACTTTACGCAATTGCCAGCAGACTGGCAAATTCTACTCAGCCTGCTGTTCAGTCCGCCTCTTAGCATTTGTCTATTTTTCGAAGATCGAGTGTGTACGGATATTCCAGTGAAGTTTCTTCTGCCGGTGCGGTAAATTGCCCCGGGGTATGGCCGATATCCTTAAATCGTGCAATGCGGCGTGATTCCGCTTCGTTGGCATTGACCGGAAAAGCTTCTTCATGCCGCCCACCCGGATGACTGGAATAATAAGTACAACCGCCAATCGAACGATTATTCCAGGTATCCAGAAGATCAAACACCAATGGTGTATGTGCAGCAATCATCGGATGCAATCCGGAAGGTGGTTGCCATGCCTTGAAACGAACGCCAGCAACAAATTCACCACGTCGCCCCGTTGGACGTAAAGGCACACGTCGGCCATTACACACCACAACATGGCGGTCATCGGTCATGCCGTGCACCGTAAGCTGCACTCGTTCAACTGCAGAATCAACAAACCTGGAGGTGCCTTGCGCCGTTACCTCTTCGCCCAATACATGCCAGGGTTCAACAGCTGTCTGTATTTTCAGCTGGATATCCTGATAGGTCACATCACCAATATGGGGAAAACGAAATTCATGAAACGGCGCATACCATTCCAGCTTCAGTGGATAACCCGCGGCCTGCAAATCACAGATAACATCGCTTATATCCTGCCAGACATAGTGCGGCAGCAAGAAACGGTCATGCAGTTCTGTGCCCCAGCGCACCGGTTTTTTACGGTAAGGCTGTTTCCAGAAACGTGCAATCAGTGCGCGCAGCAGCAATAACTGCACCAGGCTCATGCGGGCATGGGGTGGCATTTCAAAAGCACGGAACTCGACCAGGCCAAGACGGCCACTAACACTGTCGGGAGAATACATCTTATCGATACAAAATTCAGATCGATGCGTATTACCGCTGACATCAACCAGCAAATTACGTAACAGCCGATCCACTATCCAGGGCGATGGTGTTTCACCAACAGGTATTTGCTGAAACGCTATCTCAAGTTCATACAAACTGTCATCGCGCGCTTCATCAACCCTCGGTGCCTGACTGGTTGGCCCGACAAACATACCGGAAAATAAATACGATAAACCGGGGTGATGCTGCCAGTACGTGACCAGGCTTTGCAAAAGATCAGGCCGGCGTAACATCGGACTGTCTGCCGGTGTAGCGCCACCGATCGTTACATGGTTGCCACCACCCGTGCCGGTGTGACGACCATCGAGCATAAACTTTTCAGTACCCAGGCGCGAGAATCGTGCTTCTTCATAAATGGTCTGGGTTGTCGCTACCAGTTCTTTCCAGCTATGTGCCGGATGAATGTTGACTTCAATAACACCCGGGTCCGGGGTAATAGCAAATCGCTTAAGACGAGCATCGTGCGGCGGTGCATAACCTTCAATAAAAATTGGTATTTCCAGTTCAGCCGCAGTTGCTTCCAGTGAATGCACCAGGTCCAGGTAATGTTCCAAATGTGTTAGCGGGGGCAAAAAGACGTAGAGCTGTCCATTACGGGGTTCAATACAAAGTGCAGTGTGAATGACATTGCTTATGCCCTGTGCATCAGCCGAATCAACATGCTGCTCCTGGTAACCGCTTTGTTGCACAGACTGCACTGCAGGCTCGGCATAACGTTGCGCCACTTCACCATAAATATCACCCAGTGCTGCGCGTGTTTCAAAGGTGTCACGCTCGGCGTCCGTCTCGCGTTTATGCTTTTCTGTCCACGGTAAAGAATCCAGCGGTAAGCGGTAACCCATAGGGGAATCACCGGGTAATAAAAACATGTGTCCGCGACGGAATGACCACGGCCTTGAACACCAGCCAGCATTGTTGGCGGTAGCATCCCATTTAAGCGGTAACACATAGCCGGTTACCTCGCCAATGCCTTTTTCGAACAACCTACGTAAACGTTCACGTTCTACCGGTTCTTCCAGTTTGTTATCGAGTGCATCAACATTATTCGGCAGATTACCTTCCTTCCACAGGTAATAATAAACATCTTCATAGCCGGGCTGTATCACCGCTTCATCAACATTGAGATAATGGCTTAATTTTTTGGCGAACTTTAATGCTTGCTCGGCGCCGAACTGTTGTTTACTGTCTTCCTGTGCCAGCCATTGCGGATCATGCCACACAGGAACGCCGTCGGCCCGCCAGAAACAGCCCAGTGCCCAACGCGGCAACACTTCACCCGGATACCATTTACCCTGTCCGTATTGCAAGACCGCACCAGGGGCAAAACGTTGCTGTAAACGTTTCAATAAATCACCGGCCAGTTCCCGTTTCTTATCACCGAGCGCAGCGGTATTCCATTCAATGCCATCCATGTCATCAATTGATACAAATGTCGGCTCGCCACCCATGGTCAATCGCACATCATTTGCGAACAGATCAGTGTCAATTTTTTCGCCTAGCGCGTTAATTTCATGCCATTGGCTTTCGCTGTATGGCAAGGTGACCCGGGGATCTTCGTGAATGCGCTGCACTTCATTGTGAAAATAAAATTCAACTTCGGCTTCGTCAGTGGCCCCGCTGATGGGGGCGGCACTGACCGGGTTTGGTGTGCAGGCAAGCGGTATATGGCCTTCACCGGCAAATAACCCGGAGGTCGGGTCAAGCCCTACCCAGCCGGCGCCCGGTAAAAACACCTCCGTCCATGCATGCAGGTCAGTAAAATCCTCTTCGGTTCCGGACGGCCCGTCCAGTGACTTCACATCAGCCTTTAATTGCACAAGATAACCGGAGACAAACCTGGAAGCCAAACCCAAATGACGTAATATTTGCACCAGCAGCGCGGCTGAATCACGGCATGAGCCCCGTTTAAGCGAAAGCGTTTCTTCACACTTCTGCACACCCGGCTCCATGCGAATGTTGTAAGCGATATCAGCATGCAGTTTCTGGTTCAGCGACACCAGAAAATCATTCATTTGCACGCGCGAGCGATCTACGCCTTCTAGCCATTCGTTCAGTAAAGTACCATTGGCATTAATGGCCATGTAGGGCGCCAGTTCTTTAGCCAGCCGGCCTTCATATTTAAACGGATAATGATTAGCGTATTCTTCAAGAAAAAAATCGAAGGGATTGATGACCACCATCTCAGCAACCAGGTCAACTTCCACTGAGAAACGCCTGGTTTTTTCGGGAAACACAATACGTGCAAAAAAGTTACCGTACGGATCCTGCTGCCAGTTAATAAAATGTTCTTCTGGAAAGATTTTTAGCGAGTAGCTGTGTATTGGCGTACGGCAATGAACGGCTGGCCGCAAACGAACGGTATGTGGCGACATCGCAACCAGCCGGTCATAACAGTATTCAGTTTTATGATTTAATGCGACGCGAATTGCCATCAACTACCCCAAAAATAAAAGTTTTTCTTTAATCTGAAGTGATTACTGCAATAAACGTTCCAGTTCTGGACTGACGCTGTCTTTTTATTAAATGCCTGTGTCTATTGCACTAATTTAGAAAGTTTTAATTGATGTTTATTTTGACGGGCTTAGATTCGCACCAAGATAATGCATTATCGAACGGTGACGACCCAATAAGAAACCAAATCAGAACAGAATCAGGCGTTTGACTCTTCTTCGGTATAAAACAGAGCGCGCTCGGTAATGATCGTCACCACTTTCTCGGGGACACATGCTTTCCAGGAGAGCGTCATTGCTGCGAATTTTTTGCAGTATATCTTTTGACTGGATCAACAAAAGCTCAGGATCGATTGTTTCAAGCGCCTTAATGTAACCATTTTCAATCAGGTGACGATAAAGATGAGACAAATTATCCTGAACTTTCAGATTATGCACCGTTATTAATTCACCGCCGTCATCAAGCATCGGGCAAACATAAAGACGTATATCCTTTCCGAAGAGGCGACCAACAGCTTCGAGAATAGCACCATCAAGACTTTCATAATATTTTTCATTAAAAATATTCAGCAGGTTCGGTATACCCAGTGCGATGGCTATCGGCATATTGGTTCGCCTGAACAGATACTGTGACAGTTTGTAGAATTCGCCGAAGTTTGAAATCATCACGTTCTTGCCCAATGCGCACAATATTTCCACCCGGTGTAAAAAATCGTCAATATTAATGTCCTCGGAAAACTGATCCTCATCGCGATCGCGCAGATTCTGTAAGGTCATTTCACTCAACACAATGACATCATCAGCGTCGACATTGGGCGCGTTAATAAAGGCGTCGTAGGCACTGTCAAGTATATTCATGTTCAACAATGTTGGTGGACGAAACAGGCTGCGCTCGACCAGAACGGACTTTTTATAGAGCGCTTCCGAAGGTTGAACCAGCTTTCCATTCGCCTGAAACATGGCGGCATGCGTCATCCCGAATTTCACCAGGTACAGTGCCATTAATCGATTATCGACCGTTTCAAATGCCGGACCTTCAAAATCAATCATGTCAATTTCAAGCAACTCAGAGCTCAGATCGTCCATCATCGAGGTGAGCAATGTCACCGGATCAGCATAATGATAATGCGCGCCATAAATCAGGTTAACTCCCAATATACCGAGCGTGGTCTGATCCTGTGTACTGGATTCACCCTTGAGTACCACGTGCAGGTCTATCTGCGACGCCGGTTCCTGCGGGTGTGTTTGAAAACGAATGCCCAGCCAGCCATGGCCGGCACTTCCCTGCGTGTAACTGTAGGTTGAAACCGTATTGGCAAACGCATAAAAGGTAGATTCAGCGCCACGCGCTTCATTAAGTCGCTCAATTACCAGGTTATATTCTTTATCCAGCATTGACTGCAGGCGTTCACGGCTGACATAACGTTTACAGGGGCCGTATATCGAATCACTGAATTTCATGTCGTAAGCCGACATGGTTTTAGCAATGGTGGCAGCTGCACCACCGACTTTAAAAAACCAGCGTGCAGTCTCCTGCCCGGCACCAATTTCAGCAATCGTACCGTAAGGTAAATTGTCCATGTTGAAGGCAAATGCCTTCTGATAAGTATCCAGTACAGGTTGATTCATATAACAATCCAGGCGCAAACGATAAGCAATTGAGTAATAAGCAGTGGTTATTTATAACAGAAAACAAAAGACACCGAGAAATTATTTTTCCGCATTAAATATTTTTTTATTGATTAAAATCTGAATTCAGCTAAAAATTCTGTTAGTTTTCTGCCAGCCATTGCTGGCGAATTTTATCTCTGTTCAACTGGAACCACTGCAGAGCTATGATAGGCAACGCGGAATCAATGCGTCCCTGCGCTAACCAGTCGAAGGCTGTTGCACTGCTAACAACATGCACGCGAATGTCCTCACCTTCTTCGTCGACACCAAAAATACCGCCAAGATTTGTGCTGTCTGTGCGCGCAAAATAAATCTGTATTTGTTCATTACTGCTACCGGGACTGGAATAATAATGCGCCACGGGAATCAGACTGTTTACTTTACAACCCGCCTCTTCCATCGCTTCTCGATGAATGACTTCTTCTGCTGTTTCATCCGCTTCCTGCAAGCCGGCAATAATTTCAATCACCCAGGGACCCGATGTATCCAGCCCTGCACCAATACGAAATTGTTCTATTAACACCACTTCATCTCGCAGCGGATCATAAGGCAATACGGCGGCTGCGTGTCCTCTATCGAGCAGCTCACGTGACAGCAGCACGCTTTCACCGCCGGCAAATAAATCATGTTTCAAGGTAAAGACTTTAACTTTAAAAAAACCGTTGTAGCGTAATTTATCGCTAATAACAGACCATTTCATATTGTTGAATTTCATGCTAAATAATTTTTAATTTATTAATATCAGATTGTTTTTGTTTAAGTCTGTAATCCATGTGTCGTTGTTGATTCAGCGCCAATACGTTCGTATTCAGCAATGACCTGAGCACCCAGCAGCAATATAATTGCCGCCGCCTCCAGCGTGAGAAGAATGATGATTACCGTAGCAAAAGCACCGTATACGATATTCACCAGCGACAGGGTGGAGAAATACCATACCAGTATGTGACGAGTTATTTCCCAGAGAATAGCCGCCGTGATGCCACCGATTAAAGCGTGACGCAGAGACAGCTTACCAACCGGCATCACCAGGTAGAGCGAAGTCAGTAATAGAATCTCACCGATAATACCGAACAGGTAGACCAGAATGGTTTCCACGCCACTAAATGACCAGTGGTGCCCCATCACTGTTACCGATTGGGCATCGAGTGAATGCAGACTGCCGCTCACCGCACTGACCAGTAACATGCCGATACCTAATAACAGGATATAACAATAAGGAATAATTGCCGAGATAAGAAAATGTCGGCGATGGATAGCGACACGGTGAAAAAAAATCACCGACATGGCACTTTCTAACGAAGTAAAAGCCAGTGAACTGAAAAACAGCAGGATTAGCACCCCGGTTATTCCGACCACTTTCCAGTTTTGCAGAAAAGTGCTGATTTGATCGATTAGCGCATCAGCCTGATTCGGTGTGATAAGCACCAGGTATTCTCGCAGGGTATCAAGCAGCCCCTGTGTTTCCTGAATTTGTGAAAGGCCCGCCAGAATAAGAGCGAACATTGGCACGATGGTGAGAAGTGTGTAATAGGCGACGGCACCTGAAAGCAGAAAACCCTGGTTTGCACGAAAACCGTTTATCACCCGTTTAGTAAAGCGCCACGGATGGTCAAGCACAAAGTGTATACGTGAAGAAGTCATCTTGCTGTTTTAGTGGTTTCTTTTACTCACTTTAAGAATAAACCAGAGTGTTAGTTGTAGAGCCTTAGCTGCAGAGCGTTAGCTGTAATGATCAGCTTCATAACAATCACCTTTTTCTGTTTAACAGCATACGACTATACTATAAAAAGTCTCAGGAATAGTTAATTAATATTTAAGTCTAGATATGATCTGACGAATAACATATTGAGTTCGGGCTTGATCAGACAAAACCGGTAAAACCCAATACAGAGAGACGCTCAAGCAGACATTCAGGTAAAGTAGCTGAGGGACAAACCGACCAGTAACGAACTTAGAAAGATATACATTATTCACAGATGGACGCAAATAAAAACATCATATTGTGTCATCTTGAACGACAGTGAAAGATCTTAATAGTCTATATATTATACACGTGGCAAGATCCTTCGCTGTCATTCAGGATGACACCCAATTAATATTATTTTTTATCTGCGTTCATTTACGTTGACGTCCAGGGATAGCACTAATGTCGTGGGCGCATGGATGCGTATATGTCCATGGATGGACGTTAGTAGAGCAATGCATATGTCCATGGATGGACGGTAGTAGAGCAATGCAGGAGCTATTGCCGAGGAGCTATTGTCGAGGAGCAATTACCGAGGAACGATCATCTGTGGACTAGTACTATTTATGTATGACAATATAAGGCTGATAATTTTAAATAAAGGGAAAGCGGCAAGCGCTAATAATTAGCCATTTTCCAGCACCCTGTTTATCGCGCTGACTTAAAATAAATTTACGGATTATTTAATAGACATGATACCCGCTTATATTAAAAAACTTTTTATCGTGAGTTTGCTTATCACTGCAGGAATATTACTGGAAGTTGCCGGTTTGCTCGATGCCGAGAAGATGCTCAGCGTGGCGAGAGAATATGTTGATTATTGGTGGCTGGTTCTGATACTCATTCTTCTGCAAACGATTTTATTTACCTTTGCACTGGCGGGTTCTTTTTTTCTATGGATTGTGGCACCACTTTATCCACCTGCCATGGCGACCTTCATTCTTGCTGCTGGCGGCACATTCGGTGGTATAACCGCGTACCTGTTTTCACAACGTCTCACCGATGAATGGATACATAAAATAGAAAGCTCACGTACTTATAAATTACTGCATAAACAGGATAATTTTTTTACATTATTCGCCTTGCGTGTCTTTCCTGCATTCCCGCATTCCCTGGTTAACTACAGTTCAGGCATATTAAACGTCAAACTTAGCCACTTTATACCTGCAGCGATTTTAGGCATTTCCATAAAGTCTTATATATATTCAAATGTCATTTATAACGCAACAACATCGGCATCGTTTGAGGACCTGTTAGATATTTCGACTTTCGGGCCATTGATATTATTATCTGTTATTACGCTACTCGGTGTATTTATCAAATATAAACTGGCAAGTGATGACAAGTAATAATAAATGAATCAACTCCATTTTAATTCACTCATGGCATGAGTTATTACTAACTTGATTTATTACTGATCGTGTTTCAACAAGCCCGCGATTTGTAGCGTTTACATTCGTCCAAAAAGTTTTCGGTACTGACAGGCATTGGCGTACGCGCCCGGGTGATAAATGCAATCAGCCTGACACCTGCTACAAGCATATGTTTGACATCTAGCACATCAAGTAGCGGATGACCGGCAGGGGCCGTGTTTTCTATTGGGCTGAAATCCGTGACTTCCTCACTGGCGACTACAAAATTTGACCAGACATCGAAAATATCGTCATCTGTGCGCAATGTTTCGCACTTGCGTTTGGCATCCTTCGCATATTTCATAATCAACTGATTAAGCCCAGGGAAGCGAGGGTCATTCTTGATACAGCCGGCCATATAATCAGCCGCCTGATCGATGTTTTTCATTGTCAGAGCGATTTTAATGTATCGGCTTTCGTAGAATTCTTCAATTGGCATAATAAAAGCCTTGAAAGGCTCGCCCCAGAGTTCATCGATACCTTCGTCACCGTTACGGTGTTTCACCAGTTTGCCATACTGCAGAGCCTCGCGAAGACAGAGGCCACAGGTATGCATCAGGTCATTCTCAGGAAGTATTTCAACACCCTTGGCTTCCAGCTCGACCAGACTGGTAAAGATGTCGGCGGCACGGTTAAACAAAGCACCGGCCAGCATCGCCCCTTTTACCCGTTTTTTTCTGGGGTCCTGCTCAGTTTCGTAATAGGTACGCACTTCATCAAGCAACTTTCCCGGGATATTAATGCCGTGTTCCATATGGTTGAACAAACGGCGAGTCAACGACTGGATCAGTTGTTTCTTTGCCATGAGGCTGTCCACAGGCGGTTCATAGCATTTTATCCAGTAACCCTCGTAATAGACATTGGTAATGCCATTGATCTTCTTGCGCAGGCCATTTTCGACGGTCTCGTTCATTTTATATCGCTACTCTCATTATTTGTGCGGCCGGTTTAAAGCTGATCCATAAAAAATAATCGCTGAGGATATTATCCTGTAATGCTGAAAGGTTCCAGTATCCATATTCAGGCGAATTTTACCAGCGTTAAAGGCTGCTCGCCGCTAGCCACTGTTATGCCAGGCGATTATGCCAGGCGATATAATTCAGACATAAAAAAACACAGCGGCTATAACATTGCTGTGTTCTATAAAGTGAGAAATTGTAACCGATTAATCTTTTATTATTCAGATTGATGGTCCAAGACCAAGTATTATTAGTATAAAAAGTGACATATAAATTACCAAGAACGTTAATTTCCTCTCTTCAACCTCTGCAGGCTTCTTACGATTCATAACACTTCTCCTTTATTTTTTTTCGCATTTACCCTGTACACCTCTCACAGGGACTGAAAAGCATACCTCCAAGCTTATCTTGTTGTCAAATGAAAGCGTCTAACGATTCTCACCCTGGAATAATTGAATGCATAATTCAGGCCAAATAAAAGTGGTCAGGTGAATTAAGTAATGCCGAACTGCTAATGGCGTCTACGTAAATAAAAAACGTTGGTTGAGAAAGGCTAGTGGTGAAGGTTTTTGATGTTTTTTTAATTACCGCTTGCGACCTATGTTTGAACAACTAAAAACTTTTGCATCTAAGGACGCAAAAAACGCGACGTTTTTAAAACACAATGTTTTTATTGGCGTCTTTCGCGTTTTTCGCGGCAAAAGAATGCTTTTCTGTCATTTAAAGTCTGAGTATACAAGTTTGGACTTCCGCTTTTCTTTATATACCTAGGCAACAGCGTAATCAATTTCTTCGATTGCTTCAATGAATCGTAAGCGCGTCATACTGTTGTCGGATTGAACACCATATCCCTCTGACCAGGAAAGTAATTTCTGGATCTCTTCGCGGCGGGTTTCGGCGTCTTCACCCAGTAACAGAATAACCAGGTAGAGTTTGTTGCAACTGGTGAAATGCTGGATCCGTATGCGCGAATCCGTGAGTTCCCTGACTCGCGCAGGCAGGCCGCCCATTTCGTTGATTTCTACTTGCGGGCACGCCACCAGGACAAATTGCGAAGGCAATTCCCCGTGATTGCGTTGATAGCGGTTGAGCACTGCTGGAACAAAACCAGGGATGCTAGCCACACTCCAGCTTCTGATATAAGGCGGTAGTTCCACTATTTCCAATTGTTCTGCCATTGTCACCATGAGCTGTTTCCTGCGCAAATTTATTCATCAAAAGGTTAGTATAAGTATAAGTTTATTTTTCTATTATTTAGCCTATAATAGAAAATAATTATTTATTACTCATTTTTAATGTTAAATATAGAATTATTTACTAATAAAATCGACTTATACAGGAAAATAGCCCATGGATTCTACAGACAAAAAAATTCTGAATCTCCTGCAAACAGATGCAAGCCTGACGGTCAAACAGATTGCCGAGCAAATACCGCTGTCCGTTACCCCGTGCTGGAAGCGTATTCAAAAAATGGAAAACAGCGGCCTGATTCGAGCCCGCGTTGCGCTACTGGATGCAAAAATGATCAACGCCAACGTCACCGTGTTCGTGGCAATCAAAACGCCGCACCACACCGCGGAATGGATCGACGGTTTTAACAAGGAGGTTAGTAAGTTGCCGGAGGTTATGGAGATCTATCGCATGAGCGGGGAAATAGATTATTTGCTACGTGTTGCCGTCAGCAGTATTGAGGCCTATGACCAGTTTTATAAAAAGCTGATTGCTCGCGTCGATCTGTCGAATGTAACATCCAGTTTTGCCATGGAACAAATGAAGTACACAACGGCACTGCCTATTGCATAGCTGGACTCAGAGTAAAATTCATTTAGCAGAAACGTACAGCATGCAGTTGTAATATCGGAAGATTTAAATGCATTAGTCCACAGATGGTCGTTCCCCGGTAATTGCTCCTCGGCAATAGCTCCTGCATTGCTCTACTACCGTCCATCCATGGACATATGCATTGTCCTTCTACCATCCGTCCATGGACATATGCATTACCCTACTACAGTCCATCCCTGGACATATACGCATCCATGCGTCCACGACATTAGTGCTATCCCTGCACGTCAACGCAGATAAACGCAGATAAAAAATCATATTAATGGGGTGTCATGTTGAACGGAAGTGAAAGATCTTAACGACCTAAATATTATGCAGATGGCAAGATCCTTCACTTCCGTTCAGGATGACAACATATTATGTTTTTATCTGCATTACTTAGCCTGTCAGCTATTTTTCAGTTAGCCACACTTTGAATCACCACAGTTAAGGCAGGTCATACAGCCATCCATGCTAATCACTGCTTTGGTGTGACATTTTTTACATAACTGAGCGTTAGGCGGAAAATCGGAGGCCTCACTGGCTGGGTCATTTTTGTTTTCAGCTTTATCCACATCCGGACTATGTATCGATTCATATTCCTTTCTTTTGGCGTCCAGCATTTCTTTTTGACAGTCGTCCATGCCATTATCGTCAATCATGCCTATCATTTTCATGTGGCATTCAATGGCATCTCCAATTTCACAGACCAGTGACGGTTTGTACTTGCCGCCTTTTTTGAAATAACCACCACGCGGATCAAATACACTGCGTAATTCATCAACAAGAAATGTTACGTCTCCGCCTTTTCTGAAGACAGCCGATATAATTCGCGTTAAGGCAACAATCCACTGGAAATGATCCATGTTTTTCGAATTAATGAATATCTCGTAAGGGCGACGCATTTCATGTGCCGTCCCCTGATTAAGCAACACATCATTAATGGTGACATAAAGCGCGTGTTCTGACTGCGGTGTTTTTATTTTGTATGTTGAACCAAGAAGCATGTCTGGCCGTTCCAGCTTTTCATGCATCTGGATTATTTCTGCTGTAGCAGATTCTTTGACACCGGCTGCTTTGTCAACCTGGTTTTTATCAGCCGCGCCAGTTAAAGCTTTAGTTGCTTCATCACCCTGAGATTTGTTATCAACAACCTCATAACCAATAATTTTCTTTTTTATTTCGATAGTCATTTTTATTAGCCTGTGATTATTTTTTATCAACCAATCTAGAATTTTCCGTAATAACCTTCTTTTAAAGCATCATATAAATTTGCCGCGCTATGTTTTTCGCCATCGTAGTCAATTTCTTCATTGCCTTTGACTTCGACGACCGTGCCATCGTCGAGTGTGAAACGGTAAGTGGTATTTTCCAGATCTTTTTCCTTTACCAGTACACCCTGAAATACTTCGGGATTAAATCGAAACGTGGTACAGCCTTTTAATTTTTTCTCATAGGCATAGAGATAAATATCCTTGAAATCATCAAACGGAAAATCCGTTGGCACATTCGCGGTTTTTGAAATGGATGAATCTATCCATTGCTGCGCGGCGGCCTGAATATCAACATGTTGTTTTGGTGTAACATCATCTGCGCTAATAAAATAGTCCGGCAGTTTTTCATCTTTTTCTTCTGAAAATGGTTTTGCTTTTTTATTAACCAGTTCTCGATAGGCCAGCAGTTCATACGACCAGACATCGATTTTTTCTTTTGTCTTTTTTCCCTGACGAATAATATTACGTGCATAGTGATGCGCGAAGCTGGGCTCGATACCATTGCTCACATTGTTGCCAATAGACAATGCAATGGTGCCCGTTGGTGCAATTGAACTGTGATGGGTAAATCGTGCGCCCGTCTCTGCCAGCTCAGCAACCAGTTCGGGATTTATCTCGGCAATTCGTTGCATGTAACGACTGTACTTCGCATGCAGCACTTTGCCTTTAATACTATCACCCACTTTATAACCATCTTTTTTCATTTCAGGTCGGCTTACTTAACATTTCACTGGTGACTTCAAAATCCTGTTCCAGGATCGGTGCCGGGCCTTTTTCTTTTGCCAGTTCAAGTGCAGACTCCCATCCCGCAAGTGCAAGTTCACGCGTCACTTTTTCGGTAAACACCAGTGACTCCTCTGAACCGTAACGAATACCCATCATGGTTAAGGCTGAACCCAGGCCGAGATAACCCATGCCATGACGACGTTTATTTTTAATTTCCTGTCTTTGCTGCTCAAGTGGCAGACCATTAATTTCAACCACGTTATCCAGCATTCGAGTGAATACTTTTACGACTTCACGGTAGCTCGTCCCAGTCGAAACTGGCTTGATCGGTAAAAGGCTGTGTGACCAGCTGGGTAAGATTAATTGAACCCAACAAACAGGCACCATATTCAGGCAGACCCTGTTCACCACAGGGATTGGTGGTTCTGATATTTTCACAGAACCAGTTATTGTTCATTTCATTGTACTGGTCGATAAGAATAAAACCCGGCTCTGCATATTCGTACGTTGACGTCATAATGACATCCCACAATTCTCGCGGCATCGATGGTTTTATAAATTCTGCATGCCACCTTGCCGCTTTCATTAACCATATACTTTTCTTTTATCGGCCAGTCTCGCCAGATCACCTGCCCTGGATCCTGCAGATCAATATTGTGCGTTTTTACTTCTTCTTCGGTTACAGGAAAAGCCAGTGGCCAGCTGGATTTATTTTTTACCGCTTCCATAAACTCACTGGTAATCAACAGTGACAAATTGAACTGCCGCAAACGCCCGTCTTCACGCTTGGCGCGGATAAAATCCAGCACGTCCGGATGACCGACATCAAAGGTCGCCATTTGCGCCCCTCTGCGACCACCCGCCGACGAAATGGTGAAACAAACCTTGTCGTAAATATCCATGAAAGACAGCGGCCCCGAAGTCACCGCACCCGAACCGGAGACATAAGCATCATTCGGCCTCAAGGTTGAAAATTCATAACCAATACCGGCACCCGATTTCAGGGTCATGCCTGCTTCGTGTACCTTTTGCAAGATGTCATCCATGGAATCATGGATTTTTCCGGAGACCGTACAGTTAATGGTTGAAGTCGCCGGTTTGTATAGCAAGGCACCGGCGTTGGCGATAATTCTGCCGGCGGGTATGGCGCCATGCTTTAATGCCCAGAGAAATTTTTCATACCAGAACTGCTGTTTTTCCGGGGTATTTTCAATGTCTGCGAGTGCGCGTGCCACACGAGTAAAGGTATCTTCAATACACAGATCAACGGCTTTTCCGGTATTGTCTTTTAACTGATACTTATGTTGCCAGATATCTTCGGATGCAGGCTGTAACGGAATTTCATGCGTTTTTACGATATCAGCGGTTGAGCGTGTAGCGGTATTCATAGAGACGACTCCTTAGCCTGTACTGACATATAAGACATACCATATATAGTACCATTATTATTATTATTGACTAGATATTGTATTTTATCGTTTAAGTCGCACAATAAATTGACCTGGATCAACTTTCTTGAATATCGCTTTATTTTATTAATTTAACGCCAAAAATGACAGCGATGATACTGAGAACGGCGAAAGCAATAATGGCGCTGCTCTGAAGCGGGCAGCCAGTGCCATACAGACGAGCTGGCTTTTATCCCCTATTTCGGCAACAGCAATCAGTGAAAAACTCGAAACCAGCGCAACGGGGAATGCGCTCAAACTGTCAAACATAAGTTATTACTTTTTAATTGAAATCAAGAAAGACCTAATACAGCCAAATCCAGCTTACCGTCCTTAAGCGGTGGGCACCAATAGTATGCCCCGCTAACGGGGTGGCTAAAGCTAAACAAGGCGTCACTAATCGAATCTTCTTTACCCAGCATACGCTTGAGCACTGCCTCAAAAGCAGTAAATGACTGGCCAAAAGCAACAAAAACCAGTCCCGCATCCATACCCTCAAGCCATGGCATAGAGCGACGAAGCATAAACGCTTCCGGCTCGAAACTTTCCTGCGCCGCACGTTTAACATGTGCGGACTCAGGCGCTTCATCAAATTCTTCGTTATCACTAATATGACGACCGATAACATCATCGCGTTCATTGGTTGTCATGCTGTTTAACGTATCAAAATCATGCAGCCACTGCTGCACAGCAACAAAACTGCTGCCATCTAATCCAGCCCCCTGGTTCTGCACAATGGCCGCTTTAATGGCTTCATCAGCTGTCGGATTCTCCGTACCGTCGATATAACCACTTAGGTCACGATTAGCATCGTATTGAAAAGAATCGATCACGTTTTTAAGTTCAAATCCCGGTGCCAGCATGGATTCAATGTAACGAGAACGATGGAAAAGTTCACCCTGATCACTGCCTCGCAACCAGCACCATAAGGCGGTAGGCGTTGAAGGAATCTCTATACCGGCAGCCGATTGCGCCTGCATAACAGCTAATCCTTGAACCGCTATGCCAAGCTGGTCAAGCAGTGGCTGACCTAAACCTATCACCATATTATCGCTAATCTTCTCTGATGCTAATGCCAGCAAAGCATCGTTAACGTCGCCTTGGGGACTAATCATAAACTCCAGGTAACGCGCCCGTTTGCTTTCTTCTGCAAGAATGCCCGCTTGTGTCAAACTCATCATTTTTAAATCCCGTGTGTGGTTTTTTTACAAAAGAATAATCGTAACAGGCTACAGAGTAAAAAACTAAATTCATAACCACTTTTACAGTATGACGAAAATCTGTAACAATCCGACTGCTCACTAGCGGTTCATATTACATCAAGTAACATAAGTTTGAAGCTAAACACTGGTACACCAATGGATAAACAGACACTAGCGGACTGGCAACATAGCCATGACTTTTCAGTCAGCAATGAAAAGGGAGAACGCGGAACCTTATACGTGCTGATACTAACCGCTGTCACCATGGTGATAGAGATTGTTGCTGGCAGCATTTACGGATCGATGGCTCTGCTTGCGGACGGCTGGCATATGGGCACACACGTTGCTGCCTTTATGATCACGATCTTTGCCTATCGCTATGCGCGCAAACATGCAACAAATCCAGCCTATGCCTTTGGTACGGGCAAGGTTAGCGTTCTCGGCGGATTTGCCAGTGCCATCACTTTGGCTGTAGTGGCTTTGGTGATGTTAATCGAGTCGCTGCAACGAATCATAGAACCTCAGCTTATTCATTTTAATGAAGCGATTGCTGTGGCCTGCCTTGGTTTGTTTGTTAATGTAGTGAGCGCCTTTCTTTTAAAACATGATCATCAGCATCATCACGAACATCATCATGACGATCATGATCATCAGCATGACCATAATTTAACGGCAGCCTATATGCACGTGTTAGCAGATGCTCTGACTTCATTGCTTGCCATTGTGGCTTTATTATCAGGCAAATACTTCGGCTGGAACTGGCTTGACCCAATAATGGGCATAGTCGGCGCAATAATTATCACACGCTGGTCATTTGGCCTGCTCAAGCAAACCAGTCCCATTCTGTTAGATGGCAGTATCGAAAAAGAGTATCAATTAGCGGTCAAACAAACGATAGAAAAAGATGCTGACAATTTAATTGCTGACATTCATATATGGAAAGTCGGTGCCAACCATTATGCGGCAATAATTTCTATCGTTACTCAGTTTCCAAAATCCACTGACTACTACAAAGCATTATTGTCTGACTTTCACCGCTTATCGCATATTACTATTGAAGTTAATGCCTATCAGCATGAGACAGGTATAGCAGCAGAAACAATACCCGACAGCCATAATTAAAGGCCGGCAACCGCTCTCTTTGCCTTCTTTATTTCATAAACTTGACGGTAATCAAATATCAGTGCACAAACATTTGTATAATTAATTAACTCACTACACCAGGATAATAATTATGAACACGCAAACCTCTACGGACAGTACAAACACCCTGCTGACTTTATTTGTCTTTTTCCTTTTAGTCATACTTTCTGTTTTAATGATACCCACCAAAAGTGAAGCCATGCCGGCATTTGCACGCACCTACAATGTTAGCTGTGTCGCCTGCCACGCAGCCTTTCCCCGGCTTAACGAATTTGGTGAACAGTTCGTTGCTGATAACTACCGCATGGCCAACTGGAAAGATTCGACAGTAGAGACCGGTGACGACATGCTGGCGTTACCCGACAGCGTTCCGCTGGCACTGCGTACACAGGCCTTTGTGCAGACCAGGGAAGCCAATACCATTGATATTAATACCGGTGACACCATTTCAGCCGATACCGATTTTCAATCACCCTACTTAATCAAACTGCTGTCTAGCGCGCCTTTATCTGATCACATCAGTTATTATTTTTATGCCATCTTTGCCGAGAAAGGCGATAATGGAGCAGTCATCGTAGAAGATGCCTGGTTCTCTCATGATGATGTTTTTGGTTCGAAGATTAGCCTGATGCTTGGCCAGTTCCAGGTATCAGACCTGATGTTCCCACGCGAAACCCGACTCACTTTTCAGGATTTCATGGTTTATCGCATGGCTGGCCTAACCTATGATCGCGGCACAATTTTTGGTTACACGGCAGGCCCTGTCGATCTGTCACTGGGTCTTGTTAACGGTAACGGCATCTCCGAAAATTACACGATCAATAGCCCCGGTTATAAACGCCCTGATCACCTGTTTGACAATAATGGCGACAAAGCGGTATTTGGTCGTATTGGCGGCGATATCGCCGGGGTAAATCTTGGTTTATTTGGTTATTCCGGCACGCAGAAAAATGCCACTGGAATTGCCGGTACCGGGAGCGGCAATCGTGACACGGACAAAATTGCTTACGGTATCGACCTGTCCGGCAAAGTTGGTTATAAAACCTACTGGTTTGCACAGTTGCTGCAAAACGAATGGGATGAATTTATTAATCCAAACACCAACTACAGCTGGTTCGGCAGTTTTGTTGGCATTGATTACATCCACAGCGACCACTGGGCATACTCGCTTTTATACAATTACGCCGATGCTAACGATTTAAAAAACACAGACACAGTATACGAAGGCATCGACATAAACTCGCTGACACTATCCGCTTCCTACTACTTTATGCGTAATGTAAAAGCTGTCATTGAAGTCAACCTGGATCTGCTCGACACGGTCGATCAAACAGGTACTTACTGGACAGGACACCTCAGCAGCGAGAATTATGCACTGATTGGCTTTGATGCGGCTTTTTAAAATCAGCTAAATAGGGTTTTACTGCCAGGTGATATATCTGGCAGTAAATCAGCCTTACCACCATCATTTTATTATCAGTAAATAAAACATTATTTTCCCCGTAAAACGCGAAAGACGCCAATAAAAAAATTGTGTTTTAAAAACTTCGCGTCTTTTGCGTTCATAGCGGACGGCTATTATCTTTTGCTTTATGGCCAGCCTGTAGGCATCCATAAGGTACGTTGCAGGCAATACCTGACAAAAGCACCGTGAACAACAAAGCCTTATCGCGGCAAAATGTTATTAGTTTTTAGATGCAATCCAAAAGCAAACCCCTTTGAAGGGTTAATACCAAATGCCTCCGTCACCATTAACACCTGTACTAACTAGCTGATCTCATATAGTATTCACTCAACTAGCTGCAATAAAAGGATTTCTGCAATTACAAAAGAAATGAGCTGAAATTATGTTTCGAATATTGCAGATGTTTTCCCTGTCTCAATTAAACCCCGCCAGCAAAAACTCCGATCCTAGCCAGAGATCAACACGCCTGCGTCTGCTCTTTCTTGGGCCATTAGTATTCACCATCATTGCCCTCGTCTTGATCTTCATTGGATTACTATACCAGCACGCCAATGACGACATACAAACAACCGTGTACCGTCTTGAAAGCTCTGCACAAAGTTATTATGACAGTGAACTTCGTCAAGAAATACATGCCATGCGAGGCATCATTGATGTAATAAGGCACCGCGAAGACCTGGCTGCTGCACTTGCCCATCGTGAAAGTGCAGTGCTACTGGTTAATGTTGAGAAACTATTTGAAAGCCTCAAGCGCCATTTCAAAATCAGCCATTTTAACTTTATTGGTACCGATAGAGTCAATCTACTTCGGGTGCACGCACCATTACAGTATGGCGATACGATCAAGCGCGCTACCCTGTTACATGCTGAGAGAAGTGCTTCGATTGCAGATGGAATAGAACTGGGAACATTAGGCGATCTCAGCTTGCGAGTAGTCGCGCCCTGGTTCGATGAACAAGAACAATTAATCGGTTATATCGAACTCGGCATGGAAGTTAACCCGATACTCAACAGGCTGAAGGAAAATCAATCTGTGCAGCTGGTCACGGTCATCAATAAAAAATATCTTAACCGCGATGAGTGGGTAAACGGCATACAAGCCCTCGGATATAGCCATGACTGGGATCATTTTCAAGATATCGTTATCAATAATTATAATGCTGAAACAACACCAAAGATGCTGGTTGACTTTCTCGAGCGTGAGGGTTCCATCGAAGATTATGTTATTAAGGAGGTGAAATACAAAAATCGAGAACACCGTGTTGTTGCGCTGCCTCTGCTGGATGCCCGTGGACGTAAAGTTGCACAGATAGTAATGACCACCGATGTCACTCTGGTAGAAAGTGAGGCACATGATGCGGTTTATACTGTTGGCCTGACCGCGCTTGCTTTCGGTGGCGCGCTGCTGATTTTTTTCAACTGGCTAATTGGTGGAATTACTCGACGCCTGCAATTCGATGAAAATGAACTACGGGAACTGGCTATTCGTGACGGCCTCACCAACTTGTTCAATCAACGGACATTTTACACCATGCTGAAAGATGATATCGCTCGCGCATGCCGTTACCATCGACCGGTTTCACTGTTCATGCTTGATATTGATTACTTCAAAGCGGTCAACGACAGTTATGGACATCTGGCGGGTGACGAGATTCTGTACGGTTTAAGTCAGCGCCTGCTCGGTCGTTTACGCATCACCGATCGGGTATGTCGATACGGTGGTGAAGAATTCAGCGTGATCCTGCCTGAAACAGGCACTGATATGGCTATCGACGTCGCCAGGAGCATATGTCAGCTGGTAGCTGGCAAACCCTTTTCTATTACTGGTGGCTCAGATATTAGTATTACCGTCAGTATCGGTGTCGCGACATCACCGCAACACGCTAAAGAGGCTTCACAACTGGTTAAAGCTGCCGATACCGCTTTATACGAAGCCAAAGGCAGTGGACGCAACCGCGTCTGTGTTTATCAATAGTTATTTGGCTCAGAGTAAAAACTCAATTAACAGGTACGTCATTAATGGCTTATGCCAATCGTTGATCTGAGCCATAAATAGTAGAAGCTACATTATTGGCTACATATAAAAAGGGAAATAAAAAAGCAGCGACCAGATAATCTGATCACTGCTTGTTTTAACTTACGTATATGGTGCGCCTGGATAGAAGTTTACTTATGGCCATAACGGACTGTTATTAGCTTTTACTCTAACCTCTAATTATTACCAATATTCATAATGCCCGCAAAAATTTAGCAGGCTATATTTAACCATGATTTCAATCGAGTTTAACCTGTTTGATTAACCCCTTTGATTTAGAGTCTGACCCCTTTGATTTCCTTGCCTCGCCCTTTAAGCATCTCAGCTATTTTTTCACAAGAAACTGGCTTACTAATCAGGTATCCCTGAGCATAATCACAGCCTTGTGCTTCCAGATGTGCTAGCTGCGCCTCAGTCTCAACGCCTTCTGCTATTACATTCAAACCCAGACCATGTGCCATTGCAATTGTCGCATTAACCAATTCCTGGTCAGCATGATCTTCAGTTATATCATTGATGAAGCTGCGGTCTATTTTCAATATATTGAAAGGATAATTACGCAAGTAGCTTAGAGATGAATAGCCTGTTCCAAAATCATCCATGGCGAGCTTCACGCCAAGGCTGCTCAAAGCATTTAAAGCATCATCAATATATGTATGCCCACTCATTAAAACCCCTTCCGTGATTTCCAGCTCAAGTGTTGATGCGGAAACCCTGTACTTGTTTAATGCCATTTCAATTGATCCGACCAAGTTGGAATCACGGAACTGGGCCGGTGACAAGTTCACAGCCATCCTGAAATTTTGATCAGAGTGTTGTTGTAATTGGGCTGTCAACTCTAAAGCATTGTTCAATACAAACTCACCAAGAGCGATAATTATTCCGGTTTGCTCAGCAATGGGAATAAATTCATCCGGGAAGACTTGATCAAGAACGGGATTACTCCATCGGACTAGAGCCTCGGCGCCGATAATACGACCGCTACTGACCTCTAACTGGGGTTGATAGAGTACGAAGAATTCACCACGATCCAATGCACCGAACATCTGCTCCTCCAAGGATAAGGCGTCGAGATACCTTTTGGTTCATGGGTTCGGTAAAGTAGGAATATGTGTTACGCCCCATTTCCTTAGCATGATACATCGCAACATCGGCATTTCGTAGTAAATCAGAACTATTATCACCATCCTCTGGAAAAATTGCAGCTCCCACACTGGCAGTAAGCATCAGTTCACGGCCACCTAATTTGAACGACTCTTTAAACTGATCAATCAGGTTTTTCATTATGGGAAGCGCTTCCGATGCATCAGTTAATTCATCGACTAGAATGATAAACTCATCACCTCCAAGCCGACCAACGGTATCGCCACTACGAACTGCTCCGTGAAATCGATTTGCTGCTTCAATTAAAAGTTGATCCCCTATTTCATGACCTAACGTATCATTGACCTTTTTAAAATCATCAAGGTCTAAAAATAAAACCGCTATCTTTTTGTTCTTACGTAGCGCATCTTTTAGAAGTTGAGAAAGGCGATCAAGAGCCAGGAAGCGATTGGGTAGCTTGGTCAACGAATCGTAATGTGCCTGCTGTAATATATGTTTTTCCTGTTGTTTACGCAGCGTTATGTCTTCCTTGATTACCAGAAAGTTACTGATGCCACCAAGCTCATCGAATACCGGTGCGAAATGTGCACTTTCCCAGAAAAGGTCGCCATTCTTTTTATAGTTATGCAATTCACAATCCAATGATTCACCATTGGCGAGAGCCCGCCAGATCTTTATATAAGTATTATGTGGGCTTGCACCAGATTGCAATAGGCTGGGATTCTCCCCTATCACCTCTTCTGGACTATAGCCGGTCACCTTTTCAAACCATTGATTAACAAATACGATGTTAGCATCGGTATCAGTAATCATAACGGATACAGGACTCTGATTAATAACCTGAGAAAATAGATGTATCCGCTCATTAGATTTCAATTGCTGTTGAGAAACAATATGTATGGCTGCTAGTGCATGTTTAGTGAACAGCAATCCAACCAAAAATATAATTGACATTACTATAATCAAGATGATCGTTTGAATATTTTCTTTAGCACTCAACTCTGCTAGCAAATTGTTGCGTTCGACTAAATGCAGTTTTTCCAACTGTCTCAGGGGAGTTATGAGTTTTTTTATGTCGACAAGAACCTCATTCGAAAGCTCGCCTTTTAAGAGATAATCCTTACTCGTCTCTTCGAGCATTGACCATCGACGCTGCAATTTATTTATTAGAGAGTCAAATCTATTATCAGAGAAGTAATGATGAAGTTTTAGTGCTTCATGAATTTCTTGCTGAATGAGATATAAGAAAGCAGTATGGGAAGGTTCTTCATTTATTGCTATGGAATTTGTCTGCAATGCGGTGTTGCGTTTCGACTTATTATGGCTATAGGCCATGTGTACTTCGGCATGGTGGATTTCATCAGCTGCTTTAGTGAAATGATAGATGCTCGCTAAATGAAATTCATTTGCATATTGTCGAACTTCGGCCAATGAACTCTTTTGCCAGTAGATAAAACTGGCTGAAGCCAATCCAAGTGTTAGATAAAGAGCGGCCAGCTTGTAGACATTTTTCGTGATGGCCCATGACAAATTTTTTTTATATTTTAGGTTCATTATTTATCTAACTTAAGCAGTCCTAGTGGTTCTGCAATATTTTTTAATGAAACAAAATCATTAATCCCCGCGGGGAGAAATCCTCCAGCTCCCAGTTCCCTTAGAATATTTCCCTGATCAATATTGTCGATTTCAAGCCCTAGAAAAACATCACGAAGTTGATTTCTGACATCGTCAGCTAGATCTTTTTGTACAGCCCAGACATAGTCAGGATAGGGTGGTGTCTCCCAAATTATATACAAATCCTTCTCCTTCAGTCTGCCGTCCTGAAACATGGTTCGAATGATTTCCGCATTGGCCACACCCACGTCAGCCTTGCCATCGCGTATCATAATAGGCTGTTTTATCATGAGCGCCGGAAAAACGTATCTCCGAGAAGAATTCCTCTGGAATGATCTGTTTGTCAATCTTCATGAAATAGCGAGGCATCAGGTGACCCGAGGTTGAATGCCGGCTGCCAAAACTAAATACCTTGTCTTTGAAATCGATTAAATCTTGTGATGCATTATTGTCTTTACTCAAGAAAACACTGGTGAATCGCATATCCACATCACGCATCACCAGCGGTTGGACATCATATAGAGTATAGGCCTGCAGGAACGTAAGCCCACCAAAATAGGCCATGTCCACTTTACGATCACCCATTAGTTGAACTAACTCGCTATAACTTGAAGGAATTACAAGTTCAAACTTAATCCCCGTCTCTGCTGCGAGATGCTTTAACAGAGGATCATACCTTTTATGAAGGCTATCCATGCCTTGATCTGGCAGAATGCCCACACGTAGAACTGCAGGGGGCGACTTTTGTTGAAAGCCAACTGGAGAATATAAGTAGAGGCCAGCTGCAATTACACAGAGGATGCCTAACAAGATGAACCAATTTATTTTCATTCTTAATGAGAGCCTTTTATTTTCGAGTTGAGTATAGGGAGATTACGGATAAATAACTCATTACTTTAGTCTAGCTTGCAATATTGATTATACAAGCGTGGGATCAAGCCGCTATTAGTAGATTTTTCAGGTAAATTAACTGACTTTTCACCCGAAAAATGAGTGACCGCTTTTAGGGACGGGTTTGTAGTGGTGAATGGCAAGATCGACGATGGTGCTTCACCGACTAATACTTCAAAACAACGTACATAAAAAAGCACCACCAAAAATCGGTGAGGCTTATTAAATTCACCTGGCAACTATTGTAAGTCGGAAGGATTACTCGGGCTGTCCATGCCCTCGCCCTTCGGGCCATCGCTAAATACACGATGTTCAAAATCGTTCCAAACGATTTTGTCGAACCAGATGACGAACAAATCTTCAGGCAGAATACATAAAAAAGCCCCACCAAAAATCGGTGAGGCTTTTTTATGTATATGGTGCGCCTGAAGGGATTCGAACCCCTGACCGCTCGGTTCGTAGCCGAGTACTCTATCCAGCTGAGCTACAGGCGCATAATTTGTCGTTCTGGCTGCGAGGACGCAATTATCTAGGTTTATGCTAGTTGCGTCAATGTAATTACATGTTTAACCGAGGGATTATTCGGGCTTTATAAAATACATCCTGTATTTTACCCTTCAGGCCATACTTCGTATGTTCAAATTCGATCCAGTCGAATTTAGTCCATGCCCTCACCCCTTCGGGGCCATCAGCAATAAACACTGATGTTAAAAATCGTTCCCGACGATTTTGTGTCGAACAAGGGTGTTTTATCAAGTCCGCTTGCTACACAATATTCTTAAAAATACACCAAAAAAACTGGTTACTTTTAGCATCGTTTTTTTATTAACCGAGGGATTATTCGGGCTCTTATAAAATACACCTGTAACTGGTTACCTTTAGCCATCTTCTTATATTAACCGAGGGATTATTCGGGCTTTCCTGCCCTCACCCCTTCGGGGCCATCAGCAAAAAACACTGATGTTAAAAATCGTTCCCGACGATTTTTTCGAACAAGGGTTTTTATCAAGTCCGCTTGCTACACAATATTCTTAAAAATACACCAGAAAAACACTGGTGCATTTTTAAGAATATGGCGGAGAAAGAGGGATTCGAACCCTCGATAGAGCTATAAACCCTATACACCCTTAGCAGGGGCGCGCCTTCAGCCGCTCGGCCATTTCTCCTAACTATTCAAACTCTTTATTTAGTAACGCTACCTGTATTTATATGTGCCAGGCGCACCCCTGTCGGAGATCGCGTTACTTCGGGCGTCCTGCCCTTCGCCCTGCGGGTGTTTGCATAAAACCGCAAACATGCAAAATTGCTCCTGGCAATTTAGTCAGCCGCTCGGCCATTTCTCCTAACTATTCAAACTCTTTATTTAGTAACGCTACCTGTATTTATATGTGCCAGGCGCACCCCTGTCGGAGATCGCGTTACTTCGGGCGTCCTGCCCTTCGCCCTGCGGGTGTTTGCATAAAACCGCAAACATGCAAAATTGCTCCTGGCAATTTAGTCAGCCGCTCGGCCATTTCTCCTAACTATTCAAACTCTTTATTTAATAACACTGCCTGTAATTATATGTGCCAGGCGCACCCCTGTCGGAGATCGCGTTACTTTGTGCGTTCAAATTCGATCCTGTCGAATTTAGTCTGCGCTACAAATTACTTCCTGTAATTTGCCGTTCCGGCTGGCATTCGCCATTCAATTTTGTTCCTGACAAAATTAGTCGCCCTGCGGGTGTTTGCATGAAACCGCAAACATGCAAAATTGCTCCTGGCAATTTAGTCAGCCATTTCTCCGAATTATTTAAGCCGATTTATATCTAACTGGACAATAAAAAACAGATATGCATTTCGCAACGGATGCGAAGCATACCTGTCTTCTGTTTACAGGTAAAGTGTTTTAAACAAACACCTTAATCAGAGCTAGCTTCTGTTTGCTCGGCCTTTATACGATCGTAAATTTCTTCACGATGTACAGCCACCTCTTTAGGCGCATTTATGCCTATTCTTACCTGGTTACCTTTTACACCTAGCACGGTTACGGTGACTTCATCACCGATCATTAGAGTTTCACCAACGCGGCGGGTTAATATCAACATATCCTTTTCTCCATGTTGAATTAGATTACGTATAAGAAAACTGAACAGCGCGAGTGTTCTTATTCCTTATTATTTACCCTTCTTTTATTTCTACACAGTAGGGACCCTGTGATCCGATACTTACAATCTTACAGATTTTTAAGGTGTTCGTCACTATCCAGAGCAAAAGCATCGTGTAAAGCCCGGACACCCAACTCCAGGTATTTCTCATCAACGACCACCGATATCTTAATTTCAGAGGTCGAAATCATGAGAATGTTGATATTTTCCTTCGCCAGCGTATCAAACATGGTGTTTGCGATACCTGCGTGAGAGCGCATGCCAACACCCACCAGTGAAATTTTGACGATAGCATCGTCGCCTTTCACTTTTTTCGCCCCCAGGTCTTTAGACACGGTTTTCAGTAATGCATGGGCTGTTTCATAATCATTACGATGCACGGTGAAAGTAAAGTCGGTACAGCCATCTTCGGAAATATTCTGTACGATCATATCGATTTCGATATTTGCCTGTGTCACCGGACCCAGTATCTTTGACGCGACGCCCGGCTGATCGGGCACACCACTGATCGTTAGCTGTGCTTCATCACGATTAAACGCAATACCTGAAATTAACGCCTGTTCCACGTCATTATCCTCCAGTGTAATAAGCGTACCCTCACCTTCTTCAAAGGATGACAGCACACGTAATGGGACATTATATTTACCTGCAAATTCAACAGAACGGATTTGCAGAACCTTTGAACCGAGGCTGGCCATTTCCAGCATTTCTTCAAACGTTATCTTGTCGAGTTTTCTTGCTTTTGGCTCAATGCGCGGATCAGTAGTATAAACACCATCCACATCCGTATAAATCTGGCATTCATCGGCTTTTATGGCTGCTGCAATCGCGACCGCAGTGGTATCAGAACCGCCACGCCCCAGCGTTGTAATATTGCCTTTTTCATCAACGCCCTGAAATCCTGCAACCACTACCACACGTCCGGCCGCAAGATCCGCCAGCATATTGTCACACTGAATTTCTTTGATGCGCGCCTTGCCATGCACATCATCGGTCACCATACGAATTTGCGTACCGGTGTATGAGCGTGCATCACAGCCGCGATCAAGCAAAGCCATGGTCAATAGGCCAATGGTGACCTGTTCGCCGGTAGAAATGATAACGTCCAGTTCACGTGCATGCGGCTTCGCGCTCATCTCCCTGGCAAGCGTAATTAAACGATTGGTTTCACCGCTCATGGCAGACACGGCGACCACAATGTTGTCACCCGCTTTTGCACATGCAGCGACTTTATCCGCGACATTGCCGATTTTTTCGATAGAACCTACCGAAGTACCACCGTATTTCTGAACAATCAGGGACATAAAGTGCTAATGCCTAAGTATACGTCGTTGAAAAAACGTGAAGTATATAAGTTATGGCTAATTCTGGCAATGAATCAATGGTTTAGATAAACATTAATAAAAATTTTGCCGCGAATAACGCAAAAGACGCGAAAAAACATATTTTTGCAGGCCGTGATAAAACTTTGTAGTTCACGGCATTTGTCAGCTATTGCCTGCAACATACCATATGCAGGCCTACAGGCTGGACCATAAAGTAAAAGATAATAGCCGTCCGCGAAAAACGCGAAAGACGCCAATAAAAACATTGTGTTTTAAAACTTCGCGTATTTCGCGTTTTTCGCGGACAAATAATTTCTACAACTGACTGTGTAACCAGCTTTTCGCTGCAGCTAAGGCATTCGCTATGCCATCGGGGTTTGTGCCGCCGGCCTGCGCCATATCCGGACGTCCGCCGCCTTTGCCACCGACTTCCGCTGCGGCGATGTTAACCAGGTCACCTGCTTTTATTTTAGAGGTTAAATCCTTAGTCACACCGGCAATTAATGACACTTTGCCGGCGTTCTCGCTGGCAAGCACAATAGCGGCGCTACCGAGTTTATTTTTTAGCTGATCCAAGGTATCACGTAATGAATTGCTGTCTGCACTATCGAGCAGTGCGGTTAATATTTTAACACCGCCAACCTCTTCTGCCTGGCTGGACAAATCACTGCCCGCCTGCGATGCCATTTTTCCTTTTAATTGAGCCAGCTGTTTTTCCTGGTCTTTTAGTTTTTGAATTAACTGTTCAACTTTGCTGTTAATTTCATCTCGACTGCTTTTCAACATGTGTGCAATTGCGTCCAGCTGCTGATCTTTGTCTTCAACCCAGTTAACTGCTGCCGTTCCAGTCACCGCTTCAATACGGCGAACACCTGAAGCAATGCCGCTTTCCGCGATAATCTTGAAAAAGCCAATATCACCGACGCGGTTTACATGGACACCGCCGCATAACTCTGTAGAAAACTGGCCATTGCCTGCATTGTCACCCATCGAAACAACACGCACGACGTCATCATATTTTTCACCAAACAAGGCCATGGCACCGGAAGCTTTCGCCTCTTCCAGTTCCATTTCTTTTGCCTGCGCTTTACTGTTACCGCGAATTTGTGCATTCACCATTTGTTCAATCTGTTTTAACTGCGCTGCTTTTAACGGCTCAAAGTGTGAAAAGTCAAAACGCAGTTTTTCGGCATCCACCAGTGAGCCTTTTTGCGCAACATGATCACCCAGCACTTTTTGCAATGCCGCATGCATTAAGTGAGTTGCAGAATGATTGCGACTAATTGCCTTACGGTTTTCAAAATCTATTTCCGCACTCAGTTCATCACCTTTGCTGATTGAACCTGTTTTCATTTCACCGATATGTAAAACACTGTGGCCCTGCTTCTGGGTATCTTTCACCATGAACACAGCGTTTGCTGAAGTCAGTAGACCGGTATCACCCACCTGGCCACCGGACTCACCATAAAACGGCGTTTCATTTAACACAACGATTCCCTGCTGGCCTTCGGTTAAGGTCACAACCGAGTCCGCACCGGCAAATAACTCAAGCACGGTACTGCTTTGCTTTACCTGGTCATAACCCGTAAATACGGAATCGTGTTCAACCTGTACGTCTTTGTTGTAGTCCACGCCAAACTGACTGGCGCTACGGCCGCGCTCACGTTGCGCTTCCATGCAGGCTTCAAAACCGGCTTCATCGATTTCAAGACCCCGTTCGCGCGCAATATCCGCTGTCAAATCAACCGGAAAACCGTAGGTGTCATAAAGTTTGAACAGGGTTTCACCTGTGATGGTTTTATCCTGCAGCTGATTGATGTCCTGCTGAAGAATCTTCATGCCATGATCCAGCGTTTCAGCAAAACGCTGTTCTTCCATTTTTAAAATGCGCTCAACATCGGATTGTGCTTTCGTTAGCTCCGGGTAGGCATCCCCCATAACCTCAATCAGCGGTTGCACCAGTTTGTAGAAGAACAAATCATCCATGCCCAGCTGATGCCCGTGGCGGCAGGCGCGTCGAATGATACGGCGTAAAACATAACCGCGGCCTTCATTAGCTGGCAAAACCCCATCCACGCACAAAAATGCGCAGGAACGAATATGGTCTGCAATCACACGTAATGATTTATTTTCCAGGTCAGTGGTTTTGGTGACGTTGCCAGCCGCTTTAATTAGATGCTGGAATATATCGATGTCGTAATTGTTGTGCACACCCTGAAGTATGGCGGCCAGGCGCTCCAGTCCCATACCGGTATCCACCGATGGCGCAGGCAGCTTGATCATTTCACCGTCGGCAGTACGGTTGTACTGCATGAAAACCAGGTTCCATATTTCGATGTAACGATCACCGTCTTCTTCAGCTGTACCCGGTGGACCACCCCAGATAGCTTCACCGTGATCATAAAAAATTTCGGTACAGGGGCCACAGGGGCCGGTATCACCCATCGCCCAGAAATTATCACTGTCGTATTTTTTGCCGGGTTTATCACCGATACGACTAAAACGATCGGCAGACACACCGATGGTATTGAGCCAGATATCTTCGGCTTCTTTATCGTCGGCATAAACCGTTACCCAGAGTTTTTCCGCCGGCAGCCCGGCAACCTCGGTTAAGAACGCCCAGGCGTATTTAATGGCATCTTCTTTAAAATAATCACCAAAGCTAAAATTACCCAGCATTTCAAAGAATGTGTGGTGGCGAGCGGTATAACCCACATTTTCCAGGTCGTTATGTTTGCCGCCGGCGCGCACACAGCGCTGACTTGACGCGGCACAGCTATAAGCCCTTTTATCGCGGCCTAAAAATACATCTTTAAACTGCACCATGCCGGCATTGGTAAACAGTAAGCTAGGGTCATTTGCTGGCACCAGCGAGCTGCTTGCCACCACCTCATGGCCTTTTTCAGCAAAGAAGGCAAGAAATGCCTGCCTAAGTTTGGTACTGGTTTCTACGCTTATCTTCATATTAGAAATAACTTTAAATAATAATAGTAACTATCTGTTTTAATTAACTTACTACCTGATATATAACATCGAGTGCAAAGCCGCGATACTGCAAAAAACGAATACGTTTTGCTTTCTCGCTATAATCTTCAATGGCTTTGTTTTTGTATTTTTTCAGGTACTGCTGCTCTAATGTTTGCCGCCAGCTTTCATCCTCTGTATGCAAATACGTTTCAACAATACTCTCCGTTACGCCACGTTCATTTAACTCCATGGCAATGCGTATTGGACCAAAACCTTTTAACTGGCGCATGCGAATATAGGCTTCAGCAAAACGTTCATCGGACAACCAGCCGCCCTGCTGCAGCTCACTGATGGCCTGCGTAATTTCCGCTTCATCAAAATCACGTTTGAGCAACTTATCATGAATCTCGAAAGCAGAATGCTCACGCCGAGATAACAACCTGACAGCAACTGATTTTGCGCTCAAAATTTATACCTGAAATATAATGCCTATGATAAATAAAAACTCCCGCATTACGGGAGTTTTTATTTATCACATACCGATCTGTCGCGGCGAGCAAATCGTTGCACACGATTTGCTCGCCGCGACACGATTAAGCTTCCTCTAACACGCCTTCATCAACCGCATCAAACTCATCATCTTTAAGCCTGCCCGGCTTGGTCAACAGCTTATCGCGTAATGTCTGCTCAATGGTATTAGCAATGTCAGGATTTTCTTTCAGGAAGATGCGTACTTTTTCCTTACCCTGACCGATTTTATCGCCATTGTAGCTGTACCAGGCACCGGCTTTTTCAATTAAGTTGTGCTCGACACCCAAGTCAATAAGCTCACCCTCACGTGAAATACCTTCTCCATAAAGAATTTCAAAATGGGCCAGTTTAAATGGCGGCGCGACTTTATTCTTCACCACTTTAACTTTGGTCTCATTACCGACTATTTCATCACCTTTCTTGATGGCGCCAATACGACGAATATCGAGACGAACAGAGGAATAAAATTTCAGCGCATTACCGCCCGTGGTAGTTTCAGGGCTGCCAAACATGACGCCAATTTTCATACGAATCTGGTTAATGAAAATAACCAGCGTATTAGAGCGTTTAATGTTACCGGTTAATTTACGCAACGCCTGTGACATTAAACGTGCCTGCAGGCCCATGTGCGAATCGCCCATATCGCCTTCAATTTCTGCTTTCGGGGTTAATGCCGCGACAGAGTCAATAACCACAATATCGACCGCACCCGAGCGGACCAACATATCGGTAATTTCTAACGCCTGCTCACCCGTATCCGGTTGTGATACCAGCAGGTCATCAATATTAACGCCTAACTTTTCAGCATATTGCGGATCAAGTGCATGCTCGGCATCAACAAAAGCCGCAGTGCCGCCTGTTTTCTGCATTTCTGCAATAACGTGCAAGGTCAGCGTTGTTTTACCTGAAGACTCAGGCCCGTAAATCTCAACCACACGGCCTTTTGGCAAACCGCCTATGCCGAGGGCAATATCCAGGTTTAAAGAACCGGTTGATACCGTTTCTATATCGGGTATGGCGCCCTCATCACCCATACGCATGACAGATCCTTTGCCGAATTGACGTTCAATTTGAGATAAAGCGGCAGCAAGTGCCTTTTTACGATTGTCGTCCATTAATAACTCCCCTTATGGTGTTTTATTGTGGTGTGTTGTTGCTAGAAAATTTATTGTAATAATTCGAACGATTATCACATAGAAAAAAGTGATCAGATAGCCCTGATGCCTTGAAAATGGCAGATTTTTCAAAAAGATTTTCTTTTTTATTTCCACACAAAAAATAAGATCATAAAATTATTTGATGCTTGCATAAATAATTTACTCACATTCGCTTGCTAAAGGTTTTTTCACCGCGTATTCTCAGTGAAGAACTTTTCTAGCAACAACCAGCAGAACAGTTTGCAGCAAGTATTATCAATAATCTGGAGGTTTCACGGTCAGGGCAGACAGCGCTTGTTTTCTCACCTCTTTATCTTTTTTAAGATTTGAAAACAGGCAATACAGGCAGGCATTATCAACCACCTTAGAAAAAAACTATCACTTAATGCGTAATTAAGAGGAGCTATTGATTATGATGTTAGAAGTAAACGGCAGAAATATCGAGACCGATGTTCAGGGATTCTTGCAGCACATGGAGCAATGGAGCGAAGAGTTTGCCAAAGAGCAGGCAGAAAAAGATGGCATTCAACTATACAATGACCATTGGGAGCTGATTTATTATTTTCGTGATTACCATGAAGAAAACCTGTGCAGTCCAACAATGCACACACTAATCCGTGGCCTGGGCGCAAAAAACAAACGCTACCATGATCAAAAAGCGTATGAAAAACATATTTATCATTTATTCCCCAAAGACCCTGTGCATGAGGTATGCAAACTAGCCGGTTTACCCCTGCCGCCTCCCGACACATAAAATCTGGAAAGTCATCCGTGTGAAGTCACTGATATAATCTAAAGAAACAAGATAAACTGCGCATTATTAGATCGGGAACATTTTCTGATGCGCAGTTTTTTATATGTCGACAAAAACCTTACTTTCTATTATTGAATCGCCAGGCCATCCTGATTTTACAGCGCTGTATCATTCACTCGGCATTAAAGAAAACAAGTTTAACTCCATGCGAAAAGCGCTGGCCGAAATAAAGCGGGCTAGCTTAAAAAAACAACAGCCGGATTTTATTGTGGCAGAGTTTTTTTATGGTTATGGAAACAATTACGCAGGGGTCAATATCAGCAATCTGGATGTTTTACTGTACAGCCTGCAGAAATATTCTGCAAAGACAAAAGTGATAGTCCTGGTTGACAAAAACGAATTTGAACACGTTGACAAACTAAATAAAATCATAAAGTTACATGATGTATTTAAATTTCCAGTTAACTTAAAACAGCTACAGGAGTCATTAATCCTTTGAACTTTCATTGCCTGCTTTCATAAAAACAAAAAACTTATTTTTTACCACAGAGGCACAGAGGATAAGCTAATTGTTAACTTCGCCGTAGCCGCAGCTAAGCTTAAATATTTTTCTCTGTGCCCTCTGTGACTCTGTGGTAAAAAGCTTTTTTTAACAAACCAGTAAATCCAGTAAACAGTTCAACGCCTGCTTAATCGACTGCTTTCGTACTTCTTCGCGGTCACCATCAAAATTGAATGGATTGGCAAACACTGACTTATCGCGTTTACCCCAGCTCAACCAGACCAGGCCCACCGGTTTATCTTCACTACCGCCGTCTGGACCGGCTATACCGCTGACACTCACCGCGACGTCCGCTTCTGTGTGAGAAAAAATCCCATCCGACATTTCCAGCACCGTTTCACCGCTTACTGCACCGAACTCATTCAACGATTTTTCTGAGACACCGAGAAGACTGTGCTTGGACGCATTACTGTAACAAACCACTGAGCCGGAGAACCAGGCTGAGCTGCCAGGAATATCCGTAATGATCTTTGCCAGCCAACCGCCGGTACAGGATTCCGCCGAAGCCAGCTTCATGCCTTTTGCGCTCAGGCAGTCGCCTAACTGCTCAGCGAGATCTCTTAGTTCCTGTTCCGATGTAGCCATCAAGGTGAATCCTGAAAAAATAATTGCCATACTTTAAAGGACAGCATGCCATGACACCAGTAAATCTTGTACACTAAGCCCATATTTTCGTCAGTAACAATGCACAGCAAATAAGCAACTATGACAACAGCGACGGCTAAAAATAAAAATAACACAGACACCGCCTCTCATACGCCGATGATGCAACAATACTTGCGCATCAAGGCCGAACATCCTGACACATTACTGTTTTATCGAATGGGTGATTTTTACGAGCTGTTTTATGATGACGCTAAAAAAGCGGCCAAAATTCTCGACATCACCCTGACCGCGCGCGGTCAATCCGCCGGTAACCCAATACCGATGGCAGGCATTCCCTACCATGCTGCCGATAACTATTTAGCGCGTCTGATCAAACGCGGCGAATCGGTCGCCATCTGTGAACAGACCAGTAAACCGGGAGAGACCAAGGGACCTGTCAATCGCGAAGTTAAACGCATTGTTACGCCAGGCACCGTCACCGAAGAAGCCTTGCTTGATGAGCGCAAAGATAACCTGCTGTTATGCATTCACCAGAAAAATGATAGCTACGGACTGGCCGCATTAAATATCACCTCTGGGCGCTTCAACGTTTCAGAAATAAAATGCAAGGCACAGCTATATGCCGAATTAGAACGATTACAGGCCGTTGAAGTTTTATTATCTGAAGACAGCCTTTTATTTAATGAACTTAGTACAACATTAAACAACAATATTAGTTTGCGTCAGCAACCACCGTGGTGGTTTGATCTTGATAGCGCTAATCGTTTATTAAATGCACAGTTTGGTACTAAGGATTTGTCGGGGTTTGGCTGTGAAGATCTGCACACCGCAATCATGGCGGCAGGCTGTTTAATGCAATATACGCAGGATACGCAACGTGCTGCGTTGCCACATATTTCCGGCCTGCATGTGGAAAATACCGACGACGTCATCGTGCTTGACGCAGCCAGTCGGCGCAACCTTGAGATAGAAATTAATCTATCTGGCGGCACAGAAAACACGCTAACTTCGGTTATTGACCGCACGACAACCAGCATGGGCAGCCGCTGTCTACGGCGCTGGTTACACACGCCATTACGCAATCATGAATTACTGAAACAACGGCACCAGGCGATTGGCGAACTGTTAGATAACCAGCTAACCTGCGATATTCAATTTTGCCTGAATTCTATCGGTGACATTGAACGCATCATGAGCCGACTGGCACTGCTTTCTGCACGGCCACGTGATCTGGAAACGCTGAAAAACTCACTCATTGTGTTGCCTGAATTACAGAAACTGTTACAGCAAAACCATGCGCCATTACTGCAACAAATTTCTTCTAACATAACAACCCATCCACAAATTGTGGAGCTGCTCGATAATGCCATTCGTGAAAATCCGCCGGTATTAATACGTGACGGTGGATTTATCGCTGAAGGTTACAATAAGGAGTTAGATGAACTTCGCGCATTAAGCAAAAACGCTAACGACTTTCTGCAGCAACTGGAAATTCGTGAACGCGAAGAAACCGGCATTAAAACGCTTAAGGTTAATTATAACCGCGTGCACGGTTTTTACATTGAAATCAGCCGCCTGCAATCTGACGATGTACCCGCCCATTACACACGCAAACAAACATTAAAAACCAGCGAGCGCTTCATTACCGAAGAATTAAAACAATACGAAGATAAAGTTTTAAGCGCGAAAGAACGTTCACTGGCATTGGAAAAATCGATATACGATGATTTATTACAGCAACTGCAGTGTTTTTTACAGCCATTAAAAAATTGCGCGCAGGGCATTGCTGAACTCGACAGCATTTGTTGTTTAACTGAACGTGCGCAAACACTGGATTATCGCTGCCCACAATTAACTGAAAAACCGGGTATACATATAAAACAGGGGCGCCACTCGGTAGTGGAACGTGTTTGCGACGAATACTTCGTGCCCAACGACACCATTTTGAGTGACAGCAAGCGCATGAATATTATTACCGGTCCAAACATGGGCGGTAAATCTACCTACATGCGACAAACAGCCTTGATCGTTCTGCTGGCCTATATTGGTAGCTACGTACCGGCAGAAAGTGCCGTAATCGGCCCGATAGATCGCATCTACACACGCATCGGCGCATCGGATGATTTAGCCAGCGGACGATCAACCTTCATGGTGGAAATGACTGAAGCGGCCAGCATTCTCAATAACGCGACGGAAAACTCACTGGTATTAATGGACGAAATTGGTCGAGGCACAAGTACCTTTGACGGCCTGTCTCTGGCATGGGCGTGCGCTTATCACTTAGCCACGAACAACAAATCTTATACTTTATTCGCCACCCACTATTTTGAAATTACTGCGCTGCCCGATGAGCTGCGCGGCATCAATAATATTCATCTTAATGCGGTTGAACATGGCGAAAAGATTGTTTTTCTGCACAGCGTAAAACCCGGACCTGCAAGCCAGAGCTATGGTTTACAGGTAGCGCAACTGGCCGGTGTGCCAGGCGCGGTGATTAAGCTGGCAAAAACAAAGCTGGTTGAACTGGAAAACCAGAGTGTCAGCAAGCATCACGATTCAGGCCAGTTTGAAATGTTTAGCGATCGCCCGCATCCTGTCATCGAAAAACTGCAGGACTTAAATATTGATAATTTAACGCCGAAAGCGGCGCTGAATTTACTTTATACCCTGAAAGATGATGTAAAAGGATAATGACTTTTTCAACTTTTATCATTGCCTCAATATACCGATTATTGAGCGAAATTTATTCCTCGACCGCAGACAAAATAACTGTCTTTTCAAGCGCAGGCTTCAGTGTTAGTGTAACAATATGAAATTTAATACCATCGGAGTCATTACAAAACCGCAGGCGGAACCTGTTAAACAGATTTTGCAATCGTTGTTCGAATATTTGCATACAAAAAATTGCAATGTAATTCTTGACGAACATATATCTGACACAATAAATAACTTTAATTTCAGTAAAGCAAACAGAGACGACATTGGCAAACAATGTGATCTAGCCATCGTCGTTGGCGGTGATGGCACAATATTAAATGCGGTACGTTCACTGGCACATGCAAACGTGCCTCTGCTAGGCATCAATGCCGGGCGTATGGGCTTTCTCGCCGATATTTCGCCTGATGAACTGGAGTCTTCACTGGAAGAGATTCTCAATGGTTCATACCGCGAAGAACAGCGTTTGCTGCTAGAGATGCAGGTACTGCGTGATAACAAAGTCATCTTTGAAAGCGATGCTTTTAACGAAGTTGTTGTACACATACGTGATGTAGCACGAATGATCGAATTTGAAACCCGGATTAACAGTGAGTTTGTCAATCATCAGCGCGGCGATGGCATGGTCGTTTCTACCCCTACCGGCTCGACGGCTTATGCACTCTCATCTGGCGGACCCATTTTACATGCCACACTTGATGCGATTACCCTGGTCCCCATCTCACCCCATACCTTAAGTAGCCGACCACTGGTTGTTGATGCAAACTCACAAATTGACATTACCATCTGCAACACCAAAGATGGCATTGCACAGGCTACCTGTGATGGCCACATATCGAGTGATGTCCATGTCGGCGATCATATTAAAATTAAACGCAAACAGAAAAAAATTACTTTGCTGCATCCCAAAAATCACAATTATTTTGAAATCTTACGCGCCAAGTTACGCTGGAGCGAACACAGCTGACCGCTGATGCACAGGCATTTATAAAGGCCTGAAAACCAGGTCAGAATAAGAAAAACATTACTATGCTAAAACATTTATACATCAGAAACTTCGCCATCATTGATGAACTGGAACTGGATTTCAAGCGTGGTTTGACCGCACTCACTGGTGAAACCGGTGCTGGAAAATCTATTTTACTTGGCGCTCTTAACCTGGTGCTAGGTGATCGCGCTGATAACGACAGTATCAAACAAGGCTGCGAGTATGCTGAAATTGTCGCTGAGTTCGAAATACAAAAACTGGCTGACGTCTCAAGCTGGTTAGTTTCACAGGAATTAAATACTGAAGATGAATGTATATTGCGGCGACGTATTGCAAAAGACGGACGTTCGCGAGCTTATATAAATAGTACGCCGGTCAACCTGCAAATGATTCGCGAACTGGCCGAAATGCTGATCGATATTCATGGCCAGCATGAACACCAGTCAATAATGAAAAGCGCCGTACAACGACAGCTGTTAGATGACTACGCAAGCCACTCACCTTTACTGGAAACAGTAAGCAACCTTTTCGTCGAGTTGAAACTGGTAGAAGACCAGTTGCAGCACTTGCAACAAACCAGCAACGAACAGAATGATCGACTGGATTTATTGCGTTTCCAGACACAGGAACTGGACGCTCTTGCGCTGGAAGAAGATGAATATAAAACACTTGAGCTGCAGCACAAACGCATGGCAAACGCTGAAAAACTGCAAACCACAGTTGGCCTGGCGATTGATTCGCTAAGCGAAAACGAAAACACCAACATACAGTCTGCTGTGTCGCATGTCATCAATTCACTGACAGCTATCAATGACATTGAGCAGAGTCTTTTACCCGTTTCTGAAATGCTTAACGAAGCATTAGTGCAGATCGATGAAAGCGTTTTATTATTACAAAATTATCGCGACGACATCGAACTTGACCCGTCACAATTAGTAATAATTGAACAACGAATGCAGAATATTCTGGATCTTGCACGCAAACACCGTATTGAACCTGGAGCTTTACACAGCTTGCATCAACAGCTGCAAAAAGAACTGGATGATATTGACCATCTTGATGAACGTCTCGATGAATTAAAAAAAGAACAAAATACACTGCAGGAAATATACATAAAAGCCTGCGAAAAGCTTTCCGACAGCCGTAAAAAAGCGGCGACTAAACTCAACAAAAATATCACACAAGCCATGCAGAAACTTGGCATGAACGGTGGGATATTTGATGCTGTAATAATGCCCGCAACATCTAAACGATCAGCAAATGGCCTCGACCAGATTGAGTTTACCGTGACGGCAAACGCTGGCCAGGCATGCAAACCCCTTGCCCGCGTGGCATCCGGTGGTGAACTTGCACGCATCAGTCTCGCCATTCAAATGATCATTGCCAACAACAGCAAAATCCCTTCTCTCATCTTTGATGAAGTTGATAGTGGCGTCGGTGGCGGTATCGCTGAAATCGTAGGCCAGCATTTGCGCATATTAGGTAACCCTGAGGCTGGTACGGCAAGCCAGGTTATCTGCATAACACATTTACCCCAGGTTGCCTCACAGGCACATCATCATCTACGCGTAGAAAAACAGACACAGAAGAAACAGACAACCAGCCAGGTAGTCGCTTTGGATAAGGAACAACGACGTCAGGAAATTGCGCGCATGTTAAGCGGCGTGGAAATCACCGAGCAGTCACTCGCGCATGCAGATGAAATGATAGAGCGCGCGCAATCTTACTGACAAACAGAAAACCGGAAAAAATGACTACCCGCCCTGAATAACTGGCTACTGACCAGTAAAGGAGGCATATAAATTGATATAAACTCAGAGATAAAACATCCGAGTTTTAGCAGGCTAGTAGCACCTGCCAACCTGTCTTTGTACTAGCAGGGAGAGACGTCTTCCGCTTGAAAGCCTTTGTCACTTTTAACAACGGTAAACTCAACAGTTTGACCATCGGCCAGTGACTTGTAACCATCGCCACGAATTTGATTAAAATGTACAAATACATCTTCACCATCTTGTCTTTCAATAAATCCAAATCCTTTAGAATTATTAAACCACTTCACAGTACCAGTTTCACGATCAGCCATTACAGCTCCATACTTTCATTTAAATAGAACGCCAATTGTATATCAGCATGATTAAAGAAAACAATAAAAAAATTTCAATTGCTTTAAATTAGAATATTACTGTAAGTTAATGTTGTTTAACGGAAAATAACTATTTTAGCGAGAAAAAAAAGCGCTGCCATAAAGGGTATTATGAGCAGCGCTTTTTTGCCGATAAAGCATGCCAGGCATGCCGCTAAAAATAGTTATTAAATCAAATCGGTTGTTTGCGTTTCAATTCGTGAAATAAGTTGTGATGGTTTTTCTAAATTAGAAAACAGCTCATCATAATTAGTATGCATCCAGGAGGCGAATGCCTGTTTGTCACTTTTGCCCATTAACTCAGCCAAAGCATCAAGATTTTCACCAGCACCCTGCGCTGCTTCTTTTTGTATAGAAGCAAGTCGAACATCAACGAAGTGATTTAATGTAATATCAGGCGTCACTGTATCAAGCGTACCACTGGTACTTGAAGTTACATCAGTAATAGTACATCCAGCCATTAACAGCGCTGAAGTTAAAATGGTGCTGCTAATTACACGTTGAAATAATTGCTTAATTTTCATGTTATATCCTCTATCTATGCCTTGTTCTTAAGTTATTATAATGTCGATTAATTTGCTTAACTTTAGTCGGCTCTATTCGATTGCGCAATGATTAGACCAACAATTAATTTAGAATATTTTATGACGGCGCAACAGCCATACCTACAGTGACAGTATTACCTTCAGGATCAAGCAAACTGAATTCCCGCATCCGATAGTCTGTTAATTTTATAGCAGAGACATTTTTGTAATTAACCTGAATAAAATGATGCAATTCTTTTATATTGTTAATAAAAAAATAGAGTGAGATATTTGATTGTGCTGCATGATCGATGCCTGGCTGGGCGGCTTCCATACGCTGCAACATAAGTGTGGTTTCGCCATGCATAATATGCAGCCATTGAACACGGCCATCCAGATCTCGTTTTTTTACCACGACAAATTGAAAAATTTGCTGATAAAAATCCAGTGTTGATTCGATTGAGCGGCAATTAAGCACAGGGATTCCACTTAAAATTGCCATACTAAACTCGTCGTCGAAGGATATATGTATACAGGACTATATCAACGCTAATATTTAACCAGCGCTGAACCCCAGGTAAAACCGCCGCCAAAGGCTTCCAGCATTAATACTTCACCGCGTTTAATTCTGCCGTCTCGTACGGCAGTATCTAGCGCGAGAGGAACGGATGCCGCTGAGGTGTTACCATGTTTATTCACTGTTACCACAACATGGTCCATCGACATTTTTAATTTTTTTGCAGTGGCATTAATTATTCGTGTATTGGCCTGATGGGGAACCAGCCAGTCAATATCCGATTTTTTCATATGATTATAGGCCAGGGTTTCATCCACGATGCGGCCAAGTGTATTAACCGCCATCTTAAACACTTCATTGCCTTTCATTTGAATACCACTGGTACCATCAATAATGAGATCATTAGCCGTTGACACGCCATAGTTCACATTTAATAAATCTTCGTATTCACCATCGGCATGCAAATGTGTCGATAAAATACCTGGCTCATCACTCTGCTCAAGAACAACCGCACCGGCGCCGTCACCGAATAGTACGCAAGTATTACGATCAGTCCAGTCAACGATACGTGATAATGTTTCTGCGCCTACAACAAGCGCACATTTAGCAGAATCCGTACGTATAAACTTATCCGCAACACCCAGAGCATAAACAAAACCTGTACATACCGCCTGCACATCAAAAGCTGCACAGCCATGTATATCCAAACGTTTTTGCAACAAGCATGCCGTACTTGGAAAGACACGGTCGGCCGTCGTGGTAGCGACAATAATCAGATCAATATCGTCCTTGGTTTTACCCGCTGCTTCCATCGCTCTGATAGCCGCTTTCTCTGCCAGATCGACGGTGTACTCACCGTCAACGACAACATGGCGCTGTTCTATTCCTGTTCGCGAGCGAATCCATTCATCCGAGGTGTCGACCATCTTTTCCAGTTCGGCATTGGTTAATATTTTTTTCGGCAGGTAACTACCTGTACCCGCTATTCTTGCGTAACTCACGCTTCTGACTCCACTTGTAAATTATCCGCCTGTGATAAATCTGATTCTGCTTTTTCCGAGCCCAGTTGCCCTAACAATGACTCCATACGCTCACGAATGTGCTCAGGCACAGACTTTTCTACTTCCAGTAGAGCAATTTCAATAGCATTGGCATAACTAAATGCATCAGCACTGCCATGACTTTTGATGACTATTCCCGCTAGACCCAGCATAGATGCACCATTATATCTTCGCGGGTCTACGCGTTTTTTAAATCGGTTCAGTACCGGCATGGCAATCAATCCAGCAAGCATGGAGAATATCGAACTTTTAAATTCTTCACGTATCATTGTTGCTATCATTTTAGCCAAACCTTCCATCGTTTTTAAAGATACATTCCCAACAAAACCATCACAGACAACGACATCCACCTTGTCTGTATAAATGTCATCACCTTCGACATAACCGATGTAATTGAAAGGGCCCGTTTGTAAAAGCTTGTTGGCCTGTTTTACCTGGGCATTGCCTTTACTCTCTTCAGAGCCAATGTTTAACAAGCCCACTTTAGGCTCATGTTTATTATCGACAGCTTCGCCTAATACCGAACCCATGACTGCAAACTGCAACATTTGCTCAGCACTACTATCAACGTTAGCACCTAAATCCAGCATGTGGGTATGGCCACCATAAGATGGAATTGTTGTGCAAATTGCCGGCCGTTCTATACCTGGCAGCGTTTTTAATACGAATTTTGCTGTTGCCATCAAAGCGCCGGTATTACCTGCACTGACGACGGCCTGTGCACGGCCTTGTTTCACCATATTAATGGCTACACGCATTGATGAATCTTTCTTGTTACGCACAGCATGGCGGGGGTCTTCATGCATCTCAACGACTTGAGAAGCATGCTGAATTTCGAAGTGTTTATCGAGATTGATATTATTATCTTTGGCATAGTCACGCAAACGCGTCTCGTCGCCCACAAGAATAATGTTTATATCTCTTGATCTTTTTACTGCATGGACTGCAGCAGGAATTACAACTTCAGGACCGAAGTCGCCACCCATGGCATCTAAAGCAATGGTCGCCATATAGTTGACTAGCTATCAATCACGACTCAGATGAGCGGTGATTGATAACAGATATCAGCAATATTAAACGGCTATTCTTCAAATGCGTCGCCAGTATTAACGACTTTACGGCCTTTGTAGTAACCATCAGCAGTAATATGATGACGGTGATGTGTTTCACCTGAAGTCGGGTCTATGGACAATGTCGCATTACCCATTGCATCATGTGAACGACGCATGCCGCGTTTTGAACGTGATTTTCTACTCTTTTGAACTGCCACGGAAATCTCCTAAACTATTGCCTACTTTAAAACAGGCTTTGTTATAAATATTCTATTAATAAAAAGATTAAGCTAGTTAACCTTGTCACTTAAATCGTCTTTTAAAGACTTTAAAGCCGCAAATGGATGCGATGCTTCTTTCTCTGCTTTAATCATCTTTTCCTGTTTTGTCATAAAATCCGAACAGGCATTATCATGCGCCAATACCATTGGCAAACCTAATAACAACTCATCTTCAATTAAGTCGATGATTGATTGCTCATCACCTTCGAGCAAGTAAGGTTCAAATTCTTCGGGTAATAATTCAATCTCATCTTCACTGTTTATCAGTGCAAATTTAAAACTACCCGACACCTTTGTTTCCATCGGTTTCAAACATCGCTGGCACTCAACCAGCAACTGTGCAGATACTTTGCCTTTTAAACAGTCAAACCCGACACTGCGTCCAAACTCAAGTTTTGCAGTAATAACACCCGCATCACCTTGCAAAACCTGTTTTAACCTGTCAAGTTTGGCTATTGAATAGACGCCCTCAATTGTTCGGTTGAGTTCAACCTGACGCACAAAATTCACGGTTTCTGGCAACTGCGTCTGCATAATCCGCCTATTCTATAGCAAAATCTACAATCTGTACACATCCAGTTAGACATTTTCCTATACATTTCAACGGCTTCTACCGCCTTGAAAATATTGTGATAAATGCATATTTCATCAATATTGTATAAAATACAGGCTAATATTTTTAACACAATCAGTCACTTCCTTAGATATCAGCAAAAGCAATGAAAATCATCCTTGGCTCCACCTCCCCCTTCAGAAAAGCACTGCTACAGCGTCTACAGATCGATTTTGACTGCGACTCACCCGATATAGACGAAACACCCCTGGAAAACGAGCCCGTTGAATACATGGTCGTTCGTCTGGCCATTGCCAAGGCACAGGCAATATCAGCACGTCACCCCGACTCACTGATCATCGGTTCAGACCAAAGCGCTGAACTCAACGGGGAAAAACTGAGCAAACCGGGAAACTTTGAAAATGCATTCAAGCAACTAAGCCGCGCCTCAGGACAAAAAATCATCTTTCAGACCGGTCTATGTTTACTCAACACCCGCACCGGTAACATTCAAAGCACCTGCGTCCCCTACACCGTGGTATTTAAAGAGTTAACGCCAAGCATGATTGAGAATTACCTGCACAAGGAAGAACCCTACAACTGCGCCGGCAGCTTTAAATCAGAAGCGCTTGGCATTGCACTATTTGAACGCTTTGAAGGCAGCGACCCGAATGCGCTAATTGGTTTACCATTAATTGAACTGGTTAACTTTTTAGCCAATGAAGGAATTTCGATTCTCGATTAATTTGTTATTTTATTTGGCGGGTTTCGTCTTGCTGTTGTTTTTTGGCATTTACGACTATTTTTAATTGGGCCTGTGGTTTCGCCCACTGCGGGCGAGTCACTCTTTGGCTGCAGCCGCAAAGAGTAACCAGAAAAGGCCGCCGCTACAGCTACGCCCCCATAAAAAACATGGGGGTTCCCATTTAGGCAGTACCGTTATCATGCTGTGCCAGAACTCGCCCACGTTGAAAAACACGTGGGCTCAGACATGCTGGCACAGAAAACCCATGATAACGGCACTGCCTAAATGGCTTGCCTAAGGTGGAAAGGGCAAAGTCAAAAACAGAGTAACGTCTTGCGCATGTACTTTGTGTTGCTTTAGTCTTTCTGACTTTGTTTCAAGTTTTGTTTTATTCCTGTTTTTACTCCCGCCTCTCGATTGCTGAAGTTGGGGGTATTGGTAGAGCAAATTCGCCAGGGACGGCGAATTTAGTGCTGTGCGCCCGGACGGCGCATCAGGACGGGCTCGTTGGCAATACCCCCAAGTTCAGGAACCCCGCAGGGGCAATCGAGTAGCGGCGGCCTTTTCTGGTTACTCTTTTGGGCTGTAGCAAAAGAGTGACTCGCCCGCGGTGCGAAAACCGCAATGCCAGAATAGGATACAGTCGTAAATGCCAAGAACAGAATATCAAATAAAAAATCAGAGAAAACTAAAGATTATTCCTTCTGCATTAAAGTCATTGCATTACCACTATGCTGAACACTCAAACGCCCCAGAAAAGTCATCCCCAGCAAAACCGGCCCCGGATGGCTGCCTTCAATAACATAGGCTTCAACATTTGATTCTGTAATATTACCGACGCTAACTGACTTTAGATGAACCCGGTAGGCATCCGCGAATCCTGACGCTGTGCTGACGCCGGATGCGACGCCAATTCTTTTATACGGAATGCCCAGCTTTTTTGCCTGCACGGCATTCATACTAATTGCGCTGGCCCCGGTGTCAACAAGAAATCGAACCGAGCGTCCGTTAATGCTGCCAATGGTCATGTACATGCCGCCAGAGTTAACAAAAATCTTTTCTTTTTGAGATTTACGTTCTGTGAACGCAACACTGACTGTATTGCCAAGATTATATTGTTTTTGTTTGCCATCTACTTCAAGTACCGCGCCGCGGCTATTGGCTTTTATGACTTTTACGCCTTCAGGGCTGGTTTCACCGACAGCCAGTATGTGACGTTTACCATCGATCATCAATACCGCTTTATTAGAAAACAGCCCCTGCACTTCCAGCTTTTCAAGGGCACTAGCGACACCATGAAAGCTGATTAATAATATAAGCAACAACTGTTTCAATACTGACTGCGGCATTACATTAACCTCTGCGCTAATAACAAACAGAACAAACTGAGTAGTCCGGCAATAACATCATCAAACATAATACCGAAACCACCGCCTATGTTTTTATCAAACCATGATATCGGCCACGGTTTTACTGCGTCAAAAAATCGAAATAAAACAAAACCGGCAAGCAGCCAGTAGCAGCCGACAGGCACCATAAACATGGTAATTAAAAATCCGGCAACTTCGTCATAGACGATACCCGAATGATCATGCACCTGTAATTTTTTAGCGGCATATCCACAAATCCATGATCCTGTTGCCAGCACAAACAGTGTCGTCAGTGCGTAAACCAATATTGATTGCTGCTGTAAAAAATAAACGAGTGGCACAGTTAATAAGGTGCCTGCAGTACCAGGCGCCTTCGGTGAAAGACCGCTACCCAGACCCATTGCAATAAAAACAACAGGATCTTTCAATTCACGTAAATAAATTTTTCTATTTTTTTCCGTCATGCTTTACTTACAAAGTAAAAAGATGCACCTCATCAATACGGCAGTACCTGTACAGACAGGCATTATTTGAAATGGTTGAAACCTGCATTCGAAAAAATGAGTGAATGATTGTTATCATCGATAAATTCCATCTTGCTTACATCCGTAATCTCACCAATACAACTGAGCTTTAACTGATGTGAGCCAGCTAGTGCTTCAACTGCGGAGCGGTTTTCGCTGTTTACAGTAAAACACAACTCATAATCATCACCCTGTGTTAAGACTATAGACCAGTCAACTTCGTTTTTCTGAAACTTGCCCGGGTACTGCTCAAAATAATAGGCAGCAGCTACAGACAGTGGAATATCAGAGAGCTTAATTCGAGCGCCACAATGGCTCGCTTCAATTATATGACCAAGATCCGCGGCCAGTCCGTCGGAAATATCGATCGCACACTTAGTATAGAAAGCCAGTTCTTCTGCAAATTTTATTCTCGCCTGAGGACGATTCAAGCGCTGAATACAAGGCGATAATGCATCATCATTAAGATCATTTTTTAGTGCCAGTAAACCTATAGCCGCGTCACCTATGTCGCCAGTAACAAAAATGGAATCACCCGGTCGCGCATGGTCACGTCGCATTATATTTTTTTTATCAGCCAGACCCATCGCCTGTATGGTAATTGATAAAGGTCCTCTTGTGGTATCACCACCGATCAGGCTTATATCGTACTTTAACAACAATTCATCCAGCTGCTTTGAAAATGCCGACAACCAGTTATCGTCGATCTCCGGCAAAGAAATAGCCAGCGTGAGCCACGCAGGTTTTGCACCCATCGCAGCAAGATCACTTAAATTAACCATAAGTGCTTTGTAAGCAATGTCTTCAGCCCGTGTATTTTCTGGAAAATGAACGCCACAGATGAGCGTGTCGGTGGTAATAACAATCTCTTTATTTTCTGGCGGTGAAACAACAGCGCAATCATCACCGACTGCCAATAACACATCCTCTCGATGATGCGCAAAGGTGAAGTACTTTTTTATGATATCAAACTCGGAACTATTCATTAAAAAGCCTGTTAGATAAAGTCCGGGCGGAATTATTAGTATGGGGATTTACTATAAGAATGTCAGGTTTTGGCCGCCGCCACTTCAACATGACGAACTTCTTTTGCCACTTTGTCTAATACCGCATTGACGAAACCGTGACTATTTTCCTCACAATATTCTTTAGCAATATTAACCGCTTCATTTAATACCACACGGTATGGTACATCTAAGCGATGAACAAACTCATAGGTAGCCAAACGTAAAATTGAGCGCTCAACCGGATCAACCGATTCCACACTGCGCGTCATATTTTTTTCAAGAAAGGGATCAAGCTCACTTATGGATGATGCCACACCACTGACCAGTTCAGAGAAGAACGATGAATCAAACTGTGACTTATTATTGTCATCAAAAAACTGCTGTTTAATATCTGTAATGTTATCGCCTGTCATCTGCCATTGATAAACAGCCTGCATAGCGAGACGACGTGATTTACCCCTGGCTTTAGCCAGGCTTTTTTTCGTAGTACCAACAGGAGAAGACGGATTGCTTGAGTCTGGCATAATAAATTAACTTATATTTTATTTGGAAAAATCACTGGCAACTTAGCCCATCTCACTAAATAAATTCACCATTTCAATTGCAGCAGCCGCCGCTTCCGCACCTTTATTACCGGCTTTAGTGCCTGCACGTTCTATCGTTTGTTCAATATTCTCTGTCGTCAAAATACCATTGATCACTGGCATGCCATGATCAAGCGCTATGGCAGACAATCCTTTGGCTGACTCATTTGCCACAATATCAAAATGCGGTGTTGCCCCGCGAATAACAGCACCCAAAGCAATAATCGCACTGTAATTACCCGATTGCGCAAGGTTCTGTACAGTAACGGGCAACTCAAAGGCACCTGGTACACGCACTACCGTAATATCTGACGGCTCGACACCGTGACGCAATAAAGTATCCATTGCACCTGCAAGCAAACTTTCAACAATATAACCATTAAAACGTGCAACAACTATCGCAAAACGGCCTTTTTTATATTGCAAACTGCCTTCAATTATTTTACTTTCACTCATAACTTATCTCGTCGTAATTTTTAAAACACTGTTAATGAAACCTGATCAGTCATCTTTACCCGATACATAATCAACCACTTCCAGACCAAAACCAGCCAGGCCATGAATAACTTTTGGCGCAGTCATCAATTTCATTTTTTTCACGCCTAAGTCCATCAGAATCTGAGCGCCAACACCATCCGTTCTTATATCTGCGGGCTGTTTAGTTTTAACCGTGTCAGCCGGTGCCACTGCAGAATGCTCAGCCATCCACTGTAAAACAATAGCGTCTTCATCAGGCCAGCTCAACAAAACCACAACACCCTGCCTGGCTTCAGCAACCTGTTTCAATGCATCCTGCAAGGGCCATGACTTAATATCCTGAGAGCCAAGTGCATCTGTTAATGAATTTTTCATGTGAACACGTACTAGCACAGTCTCTTCAGAATTGATTTCACCATCAACATTAAGCAATGCATAGTGCGTCAGTGAATCGAGACTATTGCGATAAGCAAATAATTTAAATGCGCCGTATTGTGTTGGGAAATCGCACTCAGCTATGCGATTTACGGTTTTTTCATTCCTCAGTCGATAACTGATTAAATCTTCAATTGTACCGATTTTTAACTGGTGCTGTTGAGCAAACTCTTCCAGATCAGGGCGACGCGCCATGCTACCGTCTTCATTCAAAATCTCAACAATCATGGAACTTGCTTCTAAGCCGGCAAGTGCCGCCAGATCACAGCCTGCCTCAGTGTGGCCCGCGCGAGTTAATACACCGCCTGGTTGCGCCATAAGCGGAAAAATATGTCCCGGCTGCACAATATCTTTAGCTGAAGCATCGGGTTTTATCGCTGCAGCGATAGTTACTGCACGATCAGCAGCCGAAATACCGGTGGTTACACCTTCGGCCGCTTCAATAGACATAGTGAAATTTGTACTTTCTATCGCGTCTGCACCATGAATCATTAACGGCAGATTTAATTGCCGGCAACGTTGCTGCGTCAATGTTATACAGATCAGGCCACGGCCATAACGCGCCATAAAATTCACATCATCCGCCGTCACCGCTGACGATGCCATTAAAAGGTCACCTTCATTTTCCCGATCTTCATCATCCATTATGACAACCATCTTTCCCTGTCGGATGTCTTCAATAATTTCTTCTATGTTATTTAATTTCATACTGGTTATCTTACAAAACCTGCTTTTGCTAGCGTTTCAAGTGTGATTCCGTTACTGCTACCGGCATCCTGTTTCAACAATAATCTTTCCAGGTAGCGCGCAATCAAATCAACTTCAAGATTTACTTTTGCACCCGGTTTATAATTTTTAATAATGGTCTGCTGTTGCGTATGCGGCACGATATTTATTTCAAAATCAGTATTGCTGATTTTATTGACTGTCAAACTGACGCCATCAATGCAAATTGATCCTTTCATTGCAATATAGTGTTTTAGCTCATCCGGCGCCCTTATCATTAACTGGATAGAACGTGATTCTTCTTTGATGGACAGCACTTCACCCAAACCGTCTACGTGGCCACTAACCAGGTGGCCGCCTAAACGTGTTGTAGGCAATAGTGCTTTTTCCAGATTTACTTCACTACCAGCAGCCAGATCTTTCAGGCTGGTTAATTTGATCGTTTCATTGGAAACATCTGCGACAAAATGCTTAGCATCAAACTCAATCACCGTTAAACAAACGCCATTGACTGCGATGCTGTCTCCGCGTTTCACATCAGCCATATCCAGCGCACATACATCAACATGCAGCCGCATGTCACCCGCAACCGGCTCGATATTTTTAATGCGACCAAGCGCTTCAATTATTCCTGTAAACATAACTATTACTTAATACTTATTTGGCCACTGATTTCAACTGCTGCAATTCAGCCACATAACTGGATAAAGGCATTGAAGAAGCGTTGTTAAATTCAGCACCTGCTGCAACGCCAATATGCGCAATTTCTTCTGCGGATGAAGACTTATCATAAACAGCAAACATTGCACCTAACGCATATTCTGCGCCAGAACCTATTGCCCAGAATTTTTTATATTCAGTTACTTCGCGTAAAGAATGAATACCGAAAATACCAAATGGATTGGCAATCAAAGCGTCAAGTTGCGTCGACTCGTAAGGATCGTCATCCTCGTCTTTAGAATTCAAAAAATATTTTTCTTTCAGGACCGGATGCAAAGCACGGAAGGTTTCAAAAATTGACAGCCGTGAGGAAAAGTCCACCTCAACTTTTTTATCGACAATCTTTTTACTGGAAAAAATACTTTCCATCACCAGTTGGTGTGCAGCACTGCCAACAATACCAATATAATTTTCATCGTGCTGTAAAATTTTATCGTGGGCAGCATCGTACATCGAGTTCAGCTTTAAATCACCAAAACTGGTGAGGCTGTCTGCAGATATACAAACTTTACCGGCTTTTTTTACCACTACAACTGTCGACATTTATTACCTCTGATTGACCTTAAACCTATATATTCTATTGACGATAAACGGGCTGCGCTGTAATTCGAATATCATTACCGATAGATCGAACATCACTTATATTCAGTGAAACCCTGTCTTTCATCTGTTCCAGTTCGGGCAAATGAAACAATCCTTTTGCATTGTCACCCATAATATGAGGCGCCATATAAATAACGATTTCATCAACGAGGTCATTTTTTAAAAGAGCACCACATAAAACCGAACCTGCTTCTACATGAAGCAGATTAACTTCTTTTTCTGCCAGATCTTTCATTAAAAAATGAAGATCTATTTTGCCATCCTGCGGATCACAATTTTCAATTATAAATGGATAGCTGTTTTTGTTATCCACATTCACTGTGGTATATACAATACACTCTCCCTCTAATGCCGCTATTTTAGCAGTCGGCGGCATTCTAAACTGGCTATCCAGTACAATACGTTTTGGTTGCAGCACCAGACCGACACCCAGTTCCTGTGCTGACAATCTAACATTCATCGACGGGTCATCCGCCAAAACCGTATCTATACCTGTCAGTATGGCCGAGCTTGCAGCACGATAACGCTGCACATCGTTACGCGAAGCTTCTCCGCTTATCCATTGACTCTCTCCCGAAGCCATCGCTGTACGTCCATCCAGACTCATAGCAAGTTTCACTCGCACAAATGGACGCCCGCACTCCATACGTTTAATAAACCCGGGATTCGAGTTGCCGCGCCTGCAATTCAAGCAAGCCACTTTCTACTTCGATGCCTGCATCCTGTAGTTTTTTTAATCCATTTCCAGCAACCAGAGGATTAGGATCTTTCATCGCTGCAATAACTTTTTTAACACCTGCTTTTATTAAAGCATCAGCACACGGCGGTGTTTTACCTGTATGGCTACAAGGCTCAAGCGTAACAAACACTGTTGCATTCTGTGCTTTAGCTGCCGCCTGCTGTAAGGCATTAATTTCTGCGTGCGGCTCGCCTGCGCGTTGGTGCCAGCCCCGGCCAACAATTTCATCATCTTTTACAATGACACAGCCAACCGCAGGATTTGGCTGCTGTGCTATATAAACCTTTTTTTGCAAGCCTTATCGCATGCTGCATGTATTCAACGCTGCTGTTCATAGTGGCTGCTCACATTCAATACAGGGGTCTGACTATAAACTCAGTAAACGCTTATATGATTTTTGAATAGCGCTGTTATTAGCGACTTTTCTTTGGTTTTTTCGTCTGTTCCATTTTTTCGATAGCATCACGAAAGGCATTAACGTCACTGAAATCAAGGTATACCGATGCGAATCGAATATATGCAACCTGGTCCAGACCCAGCAATTCTTCCATGACCAGGTTGCCGATGACCGCAGAATTGATTTCACGTTCTCCGGCAGCCAATAACTGATGTTTAATTCTATTAATAGCCGCATCAATCTGTTCGGTACTAACGGGCCTTTTCTCCAGTGCCCGCATAACACCCGCACTAAGCTTCTCTGGCTTAAACGGCATGCGACTGCCATCCTGTTTTACTATGCGAGGCATATTGAGTTCAGCACTTTCGTACGTTGTAAAACGTTCATTACATGAAACGCATTCACGCCGACGACGAACCTGGTCGCCATCGTTGGTTAGTCGCGAATCAATAACGCGAGTATCGGGTGCTGAACAAAAAGGACAATACATAGCTCTCTGTATTACCTAATCAATATTAATGTGTTATCACTCAATTTTCGTATCCGCCTTGCCTTACTATATACAGTGCTGCTTTTATAAAGGCTTTCATTACTCGCTTTCATAAACGGGCAGCCGCTTACAGATTGCGCTTACCTTTTCACGAACACTGTCAACAATCGTATCATCAGCAATGTCACCTTTAATGCTATCGATAATGTCGCACATCCAGACAGCCAAATCAGTTGCATCCTGCTCATTAAATCCACGCGTTGTCATCGCCGGCGTACCAACGCGGATGCCACTGGTCACAAAAGGTGATTGCGGATCATTGGGTACTGCATTTTTATTGACCGTGATATGTGCTTTACCCAGCTGCGCTTCGACAACCTTGCCGGTTAAATTCTTTGGTGTTAAATCCCAAAGGAAGAGATGGTTTTCCGTACCGCCGGATACCACTTTATAACCTCGCTCAATGACCACTTTCGCCATCGCCTGTGCATTGACAATAACCTGTTTCTGATATGTGGCAAATTCAGGTTCCAGTGCTTCTTTAAAAGCAACGGCTTTTGCCGCAATAACATGCATTAAAGGACCGCCTTGCGTACCTGGAAAAATTGCAGAATTTAATTTTTTAGCCAGGTCTTCGTTATTCTGTAAGGAATTCTCACCAGCAAGAATAATACCACCGCGTGGTCCGCGTAATGTTTTATGCGTGGTTGACGTTACCACGTCAGCAGCACTGACCGGGTTAGGATAAAGACCTACAGCAACCAGTCCAGCCACGTGCGCCATATCAACAAAAAGATAAGCACCGCAGGAATCTGCAATGACACGAAAACGATCCCAGTCCATGACTTGCGAATAAGCCGAGAACCCGGCAACAATCATTTTTGGCTTGTGTTTATCGGCTAAACGCTGAATCTCATCGTAATCGACCAGACCTGTTTCATTATTCAAACCATACTGAACCGCGTTATAAAGTTTACCCGAAAAACTGACATGCGAACCATGCGTCAGGTGGCCACCATCAGCCAGCGACATACCCAATATGGTATCACCTGGTTTGCACAGTGCCATGTATACCGCCGCATTTGCCTGCGAACCTGAATGCGGTTGCACATTGGCATAACCCGCACCGAAAAGCTGTTTAACACGATCGATGGCTAACTGTTCTGCAACATCGACATTTTCACAGCCGCCATAATATCGACGTGCCGGATAACCTTCAGCATACTTATTGGTCAGGACAGATCCCTGTGCCTGCATAACACGCTGACTGGCATAATTTTCAGAAGCAATAAGCTCTATATGCTCTTCCTGACGACTGACCTCATGCTGCATTGCTGCCCATAAAGCATCGTCATAACCTTCAATCTTTGTATCTTTAGAAAACATTCAAACACCTATAATATCCGCAACGCCCTAAAGCCGGCATAAATGATAAAAAACCATGGTATAAAAATGCGCAATCTTAGCAAACAAGCAGCATGACTGTATATCAATAACTTACTGATATAACTAATAAATGCAGTGAAAGGGGAAAAATGAAATAAAATTACCGATGCCTCATCATAATCAGGCGATGAGCGCAATAAGACGAAAACCAGAAAGGACTTTGGCTTATTATAAAATAATCTTTTAATAATCAATAAGATAGCACTACCAAATGGAATCTGGCAGCGCTACCTCATGGCAAAACGGCCTTAGTAACCGATGGCGCCCCTGGCTTTATCGATATCAACAGATTCTGTCGCTTTTTCAGTATCAACAGATTCAGCTGCCTGCTGGTAATCAACGCCATCAGCACTCACTGCAGCCTTAAGCGTATCTTGATCTACAGACTCTGAAGCTTTGCCTATATCAACAGATTCACTTAACTTGCCAAAATCAACGGCGCTCGCGATTGGACTAACAGTGAAAACCAGTGCGAATAATAATGTTTGTACTTTCATAATCAGCTCTTAACAGGTAGGTTGTAAAAAACGCATGTTAGCAGAACGGCCCGATAACAAATGTTAAGAAGTGTTAACTATGACTTAACGGTTCACTAATAGAGCGCCTGCCTAACAGGACTTACACAAAAGTGTAACTTGTGAGTATAATTCGATTTTTATTAAATAATTAACATTTCATTTATGGCTCAATACGTATTTACCATGAACGGCGTTGGCAAAGTCGTTCCACCTAAAAAAGTTATTCTCGAAGACATCAGCCTAAACTTTTTTCCCGGCGCAAAAATTGGCGTACTCGGTTACAACGGTGCGGGTAAATCGACACTGCTTCGCATCATGGCCGGTGTCGATACCGATTTTATTGGCGAAGCACGCCCGGCTTCTGATTTACGTATTGGCTATTTATCACAGGAACCACAACTGGATGAAAGCAAGGATGTGCGAGGTAACGTTGAACAAGGCTTGAGTGAAATCATGGATGCACAAAAACGTCTCGAAGAAGTATATGCGGCTTATGCAGAACCGGATGCCGATTTTGATGCACTCGCCAGCGAACAGGCAAAACTTGAAAACATTATTCAGGCTGCCGATGCACACAATCTCGAAAACAAACTGGAAGTTGCCGCTGATGCACTTCGCCTGCCACCATGGGATGCGGATGTAAGCAAACTATCAGGCGGCGAACGTCGCCGTGTTGCATTATGCCGACTGCTTTTATCGGCACCTGATATGCTTATTCTTGACGAACCGACTAACCATCTCGATGCAGAATCCGTTGCCTGGCTGGAACGCTTCCTCAAAGAATATGCAGGCACAGTGGTAGCGGTAACGCATGATCGTTATTTTCTGGACAACGTGGCTGGCTGGATATTGGAACTTGACCGTGGTCACGGTATTCCATGGGAAGGCAACTATTCATCATGGCTGGAACAAAAAGAACAGCGCCTGGCCAGTGAAGAGAAAAAAGAAGCCAATCGCCAGAAAACCATCAAAGCCGAGCTGGAGTGGGTTCGCTCTAATCCAAAAGCACGGCAGGCAAAAAGCAAAGCACGCATGCAGCGCTTCGAAGAACTTTCATCCGCTGATTATCAAAAACGCTCAGAGACACAATCACTGTACATACCGCCCGGCCCTCGTCTTGGTGAACTGGTCATTGAAGCAAAAAATATCAGTAAAAAATTCGGCGACAAATTACTCTATGAAGATCTCAGCTTCAGTTTGCCCCGTGGCGGCATTGTTGGCATCATTGGCGCAAATGGTGCAGGTAAAACGACACTGTTCCGACTGATAACCGGTGAAGAAAAACCAGATTCCGGTGAATTTAAAATGGGTGAAACCGTACAGATCGCCTATGTTGATCAATCACGTGACAGCCTGACCGATAACAATACAGTCTGGGGTGAAATTTCTGATGGACTGGATAACATCACCATCGGTAACTACACCGTACCTTCACGAGGTTATGTCAGCCGTTTTAATTTCAAAGGTGAAGATCAGCAAAAATTCATAAAAGACCTGTCCGGCGGTGAACGCAACCGGGTTCATTTAGCCAAATTAATAAAAAGCGGTGGTAATTTGCTGCTGCTTGATGAACCCACCAATGACCTTGATGTTGAAACCCTACGCGCACTGGAAGAAGCGATACTCAACTTCCCCGGCTGCGTCGTTGTTATCTCGCATGACCGCTGGTTCCTTGACCGCATTGCAACACATATACTGGCGTTTGAAGGTGACAGTAAAACCACCTGGTTTGAAGGAAACTATACTGAATACGAAGCTGATCGTGTTAATCGTTTAGGTGAAGAAGCGGCGATTAATCCACACAGGATCAAGTTTAAAAAGTTAAATTAAATAAATAAGCCTGGATATGGCTTCACGGTTAATACGAAAAGATGCTTACGAAATAATCCGACCAGTATTACCCTTAAAAACAATAAAATATTTTATCCGCAGATGCACGCAGATGAACGCAGATAAAAACATCATATTGTGTCATCTTGAACGACAGTTAAAGATCTTAACTAGCTAAAAATTATACTAGGTGGCAAGATCCATCACTGTCGTTCAGAATGACACCCAATTTATGTATTTTATTATCTGCGTTCATTTGCGTTCATCTGCATTTGCGGACTATTATTTTTTAAATCTTTTGCATGAACATCAATGGGCTAGCTTTTTTCAATTTTATTCTCGCATTAACTCATGCTTGCTTCTTAAGGGCAGACAGTGAATAAAAACCTTCAATAACGCTAAAGCCATAAGCCATTTGATTATTATCGAGCTTTTCACTGTAACAGATTCGCCCTAAAACTTCCTGCGAATGGTCATCTGGAAAACGCAATAATACCTGCACCCTGTCTTCGAGCTCAAATTTTACCTCTGAAATAAAACGAAATCCGCCTTTACCGATATTGTCAATATAGAACGACTTTTGAGCAAGATGATTCTGACATTCACCATTAATAGTCAATACCTGTATACAGTATCCCTCTGCTGCAGCTCTATCCTGTTTTCGTTTCATGGTTATTCATTAATAATTTAGATTGATTTTAGTATAGTAAAAATAAAGTTTTTTATGTGCTGGGGCATTTAAATTTTCGATTAACGGTCTATATGACTATTGCTATTAATTCTCAGCTCGATTTATTACTGGCCGGTTTATTTTGCGAAACGTTTAATCTCTCTCAAATGATCCAGTTTTTCTTTGATTTTTACTCCAGACCACGGTCGACTGGTTGATAATATTGTCTTTCGCCCATAGCTCAGGAAAATACGTTTCACCCGCGGCAAAAGCATCTTCTTCATCATGTGCATAACGATAATCTTTACCAAAGCCTAAATCCTTCATTAGCTTTGTCGGTGCATTTCTCAGATGTTCAGGCACATCCAGTGATGCAGAATTTCTGGCATCATGCCATCGCTGCTTTATAAGCGGTATACACTGCATTACTTTTTGCGGTAGACGCCAGGTAGACGATAGCCTGAGCGATTGCCAGCTCACCTTCCGGGCTACCCAGTCGTTCATAGGTATGCCAGGCATCGAATGACAGCTGTAAGCCGCGAGGGTCTGCATTGCCAATATCTTCTGAAGCCATACGCACAACTCGCCGTGCAATATAAAGCGGATCACATCCACCATCAATCATTCGGGCAAACCAGTATAACGATGCATCCGGATTACTGCCACGCACCGACTTATGCAGTGCAGAAATTTGTTCGTAAAATAAATCGCCGCCTTTATCAAAACGGCGAAGACTTTGTGAGGTTACATCTTCAATTATATTTTGATTAATAAAACATTCTGCGCCAGCAGAACCGGGCTCTGCTAAATCACAGGCAATCTCCAGAAAATTTAAAGCCCGCCGGGCGTCGCCATCGGAAACCTGCGCAAGCAACTCTAATGAGACTTCATCAATAGCAACATTGAGTTTTTTAAGTTGCTTATCTTCGTTTAACGCTGATTGAATAAGCGTTTTCAAATTATCTACCGTGAGCGACTTTAAAACATAGGTTTTAACACGCGACAACAATGCATTATTTAATTCAAAAGAGGGGTTTTCTGTGGTTGCACCAATAAAATAAACTGTGCCATCTTCAACATAAGGTAAAAATGCATCCTGCTGTGACTTATTAAAGCGATGTACTTCATCGACAAATAAAATCGTTTTCTCGCCCTGTGCCTGCCATTGTTTTGCCTGCGCAATGGCCTCTCGGATATCTTTAACACCTGAAAGTACCGCAGATAAATTTATAAAATGCGCCTGCACAGAATTCGCAATGATTTTTGCCAGTGTGGTTTTTCCAGTACCGGGCGGCCCCCAGAAAACCATCGAGTGTAAGCTTTGATTTTGTATTGCTTGTGTTAGTGTTTTACCTTCACCGATGATATGTTCCTGGCCGATATAGTCAGCCAGCGATTGCGGCCGCATTCTATCGGCCAATGGCCGGTAATACTGCGGGCAGTCATCGGAAAATAGTTCGGCATTCATGATTTTATATAATGCCGACTAACCGCCAAAAACATCAACCCCTGCGGGTGGTATAAATTCGAAAATCTCTTTTGCCAGTTTCACATTGTTCGAAATATTAGAAAACACGATATCTGTCACTTGTTCAAATTGATCATGCAACTGCATAAAGCGTAAGCCATTGTCATCAAGTCCAATAACAATTTCAGAAAAATCAGACTCTTTTGTTTTACTTTCAAGTTTCAATCGATATACGCCATTATGATCATCCATCGGGGAAACATTGAAACTCTGGTGCAACTTAAAACTGTCTTCAAGTAATGCCATTGGCGTTGCAGGCATGCCCTTACGCTGTTTCTGCACGGTAACCTGTTGCAGATCTACATCATATATCCAGATTCTTTCGCCATCAGAAACAATGATCTGCTGGTAAGGTGTTTTATAATTCCAGCGAAACTTTCCCGGACGATCAAGATAAAATTCACCTTCAGTCTGTTGTAAGACTTCGCCATCATTAGCACGCAATGTCTGCTGAAAATCAGCTTCCAGTGTTTTTGTATTTGCCAGAAACGTCTCCAGATATACCTCGCCAGTAGACATTGCCTCATCTGCCGCAAAAACATTAACAGAAAACAAACAAAGCACTATAAATATATGTATAAATAATTTTTTCATATCCTCAAACACAACAAATTCGCCCAAAGTTTTTTCAACCGCTCTGTATTTTCACTTTCAACTTTCAACTTTCAACTTTCAACTTTCAACTATTAACTTTCAACTATTAACTATTAACTGTCATTCCGGCGGCGCTGGCGCCAGCACTTCACGTGAACCATTCGACTGCATAGTAGTAACCACACCCGCTGTTTCCATTTCTTCAATCATTCTTGCCGCACGGTTGTAACCAATTTTCAAACGACGCTGCACATATGAAATGGAAGCCTTACGTGTTTGTGTAACAATAGCAACGGCTTCATCGTATAAGGCATCGACATCTTGGCCCTCGCCAGCAGCGGGTTTTTCCCCCGGTAGCAGTGTTGTGTTTTCCTGAAGAATTTCTTCAATATAATCCGGACCATTCTGCTTTTTAAGGAAAGCAACGACTTTGTGTACCTCATGATCATCAACAAAGGCGCCATGAATCCGTATTGGCAAGCCACTGCCCGCTTCCATGTATAACATATCACCGTGGCCCAGCAGATTTTCCGCCCCCATCTGATCAAGAATGGTGCGCGAATCGATACGTGATGATACCTGGAAGGCTATTCGAGTGGGTATATTGGATTTAATTAAACCGGTTACCACATCAACAGAGGGGCGTTGTGTCGCCAGGATTAAATGGATACCCGCAGCCCGTGCTTTTTGTGTAATACGCGCAATCAGCTCTTCAATTTTTTTACCCACAACCATAAACAGGTCGGCAAACTCATCTACTACGACAACAATATAGGGCAAAGGTTTTAATTTTTGTGGTTGCGTGCCCGGTGCCTGATGATCTGGATTAAAGGTTGGATCCTCTATGGGCACTCCAGCATCAATCGCTTCTTTCACTTTACGATTAAAACCTGTAATGTTTCTCACTCCCAGTCCTGACATCACCTCATAACGGCTCTCCATTTCAGCGACACACCAGCGCAAGGCATTGGCGGCCTCTTTCATATCGGTAACCACGGGCGTTAACAGATGGGCAATGCCTTCATAAACACTCAGCTCCAGCATTTTCGGATCAATCAAAATCAGGCGCACTTCGTCCGGTTTGCTTTTGTATAACAAACTGATCAGCAGGGCATTAACACAAACCGACTTACCCGAACCGGTTGTTCCGGCCACCAGCAAGTGCGGCATCTTGCTCAGGTCAGCGACCACTGGATGACCCGCGATATCTTTACCCAGACCCAGTGTCAGCGGTGACGCAGAATTATCGTACTGCTTGGACATAAGGATTTCACTTAATGACACAATCTCACGATGCTCATTAGGAATCTCCAGTCCGACACAGGTCTTTCCGGGAATAACCTCGACTACAAGAATACTTGGCACAGACAGGGAACGCGCCAGATCTTTAGATAAGGCGGTGATCTTGCTGGCCTTAACACCGGGTGCAGGTTCCATTTCAAAACGAGTAATCACCGGCCCGGGATGTACCGCAACCACCTCAACCTCCACGCCAAAGTCAGCCAGTTTAATTTCAACCAGGCGGGACAAGGCCTCAAGCGCTTCATTTGAATAGCCTTTTTCTTGCGGTTTAGGTGCATCCAGCAAACGCAGCGCTGGCAATTCTGAGTCGCTAGGCGCTTCAAATAACTGAATTTGTTTTTCCCTGTCCATGCGTTCTGAGATCTCAACTTTTTTCATAGTCGGTTCAATTCGAACCTCAGAGCTGCCTTGCGCTATACGTACTGCCTGTTTTTTCTTATTGGCTGCCATCACTTCCTGACGCTGCTGCCGGGCTTCTTCACCCGCTTTTCTTTCCTGTCTGCTTTCAATAATAGCAAGCACTTTTGCCTGCAGCCCGTTAATGACAAACAAGACTGCCATACCAATACCATCTATGACACGGAACCATGAAATACCGCTGAACAGGGTGATACCGGCAAGAAACATCGCCAGTAATATCAATGTCGAGCCAAGCAAGCCCAATGCACCGGCCATGGCATCACTTAATAAAAGCCCGAGTATGCCACCGCCATCCATGGGCAACTGCCCTATTATCTTGGAAAAATGCATACTGGTGAGTGCGCATCCCATGGCAACCGTGACAATGAAACCGGCCCAACGTATGCCCAATTCGTGATAATCGATATCCTTATCCACTTCAATATGATTACTGCGCAATACCAGCCACCCGCTGTAGGCAATAATGACGGGGAATAAAAAGGAAAGGTAACCGAACAGGTTGTAAAGCACATCGGAAAACCAGGCGCCGACAACGCCGGCAGCATTATGCACCGCCTCGCGTGAACCGGTATATGACCAGCCTGGATCCGCTGTGTTATAGGTGATTAACGCAGTAAATAAGAAAAGAGCCAGCGCCATTAACACTAGCATGGCGCCTTCTCGCAGGCCCCTTTGTAGCTGAGTTACCTTGACTGCATTTTCTTCCGGATTTTTTATCGTTTTTCTACGGCGTGCTTGTGCCAATCTTAGTACCCGTTATGCTGAGCCGCGCTGCCACAAGTATTAATAGGTAGACGCAGATATTGAATTGAATGTTGCCGAATTATAACCCGCATGGCGCTAAATATCAGGCTTTTAACTAGTCGATCTGGCGCTAATTTTCGACCTCATGTAACAGTACCTGATCAACGATTTCACCCTGAAAAATTGCCATCCCCCGGTAAATTGCCTGCACACGACTGCCTGCTGATTCTGCTTTTTCATTCAGGTTTGCACCGGCCAGCGCCTCAACATACGGCAAGATAACTGATGACAAAGACTGTGAGGCAGTGCGTGCAACCGTTGCTGGCATATTAGGAACGGCAGAATGAATCACACCATTTTCCAGATAACAGATCTGTTCGCTGCTGGTGGCACGAATATTCTCAACGCAGCCACCCTGATCAATCGCAATATCAACAATCACACTACCCGGCTGCATTTGTTTGACTACAGCCTGTGTCAGCACTTTTGGTGCGCGCCTGCCTGCCAGCAGCACCGCGCCAATGACAAGATCAGCGCCTATACATAATGACGCAACGGCTTGCGCTGTCGACAGGTGGATTTCGATTGATGGAAATTGTGTTTTAAGCTGCTGTAATTTATTTTCTTTTATATCCAGTACATCAACTTTCGCCCCCAGGGCCACAGCAACAGCAACCGCGTGACAGCCAGCAACACCGGCCCCCAGTACGACCACACAGCCTGATTCAGAACCATCAATACCACCCAGCAAAATCCCTCGGCCGCCGCGATTTCTGAACAGTAAACTGGCGCCTCGCATAACTGCAATACGGCCAGCGATCTGGCTCATTGGTGTCAACAGAGGCAAACCACCGTGCGCATCTGTTACCGATTCAAACGGTATGGCAGTTAGGCCAATATCACACAGCTGGTGAACCAATGATGAATCTGCCGCCAGGTGCAAATAACTGAAGAGTATATGGTCATGCCGCAGGCAGGCGATATCCTGTGCCAATGGCTGCTTTACTTTAACAATTAATTGAGCGCACTCATATAATTTGCTCGCTGCGGCAACGATTTTGACACCTCGCTGCTCATAGTCGAGATCAGTATAGCCACTGTTTACGCCGGCGCTGTTTTCTACAAACACAGAATGCCCGGCTTTTATTAGTGACAGACAGGCATCCGGGGTTAATGCAACGCGTCCTTCACCGGTCATTATTTCTTGTGGGATACCTATATTCATAATTATTCGTTATTTTGTGTTATGGAGGCTGTGGTTTATGGTGCATCCTGACTGAAAATCACGTCAGATGATGTTACGGACTCGGACATTAAAGCCAAAGCGATGTTTCATAATAATAGCGTTTTCCTGACAGGAAAAAACAAAACTTTTAGGCAAAACAATTGTCATTAAGATTTGCTAATATATGCGACACTTAATCTAGTGCGTCATGGTTATCCAGTATGTCATGGTTATCTGGTGCCATAACAATATATAAAAACAATCTAAGATGGAGAAGAACATGAGTGAATCGCGCCACGCACGTCTATTAATTCTGGGTTCTGGCCCTGCAGGATACACTGCTGCGGTCTATGCTGCACGTGCTAACCTTGAGCCAGTCATCATCACGGGCATGGAAATGGGCGGCCAATTAACCACCACCACTGATGTTGATAACTGGCCGGGTGATAACGAAGGCGTACAGGGCCCGGTACTCATGGAACGCATGAAGGCACATGCCGAACGCTTCGGCACCGAAGTTATATTTGATCACATCAATGAAGTTAATTTGCATAAACGTCCCTTTAAACTCTACGGTGACTCCAACTCTTATACCTGTGATGCCTTAATTATCGCCACCGGCGCCAGCGCCATGTACCTTGGCCTGGACTCAGAAGAAGCCTTCAAAGGCAAAGGTGTGTCTGCCTGTGCCACCTGCGACGGTTTCTTTTACAAGGGACAAAAAGTGGCGGTGATTGGTGGTGGTAATACTGCGGTTGAAGAAGCGTTATACCTGTCAAATATTGCTGCCGAAGTCACATTAGTGCATCGTCGCAGCGCCCTCAGTTCTGAAAAAATCCTGCAGGACAAACTACTGGACAAAGCTGAAAACGGAAATATCACCATTCAATGGGACAGCACACTTGATGAAGTACTGGGCGATGACAGCGGCGTAACCGGCATACGCATTAAAAGTACAAAAAATGACAGTATGAAAGACATCGATTTACAGGGCGTATTTATTGCCATCGGGCACAAACCAAACACCGGAATTTTTGAACAACAGCTGGATATTCGCAACGGTTATTTAGCTGTCCAGGGTGGTATGGAAGGCAATGCCACGGCATGCAACATTGAAGGCGTTTTTGCCGCCGGCGATGTCATGGACCATGTTTATCGTCAGGCGGTAACGTCTGCCGGATCCGGCTGCATGGCGGCACTGGATGCCGAGCGTTATCTTGACGACATCATTTGCAAGGATCTCGGTAACCTTAAATAATTAAACCAAAGTTTTAAGTTATAAGTCTTAAGTTCAATGTACAAACTAACAACTTGAGACTTACAATTTATAACTTCTTAATATTTATAAAAATGAAAATTGTTTTCAGCGACAAGATTTCCAGCGTTGATGAGCAGCAGTGGAATGCACTTGCCGGTGATACTAATCCGTTTATCCAGCATGACTTTTTACTCGCTCTGGAGCAGCACGATTGCTTAACACAATGGGGCTGGCAGCCGCAGCATTGCCTGCTGTATGATGATGAAACACTTATCGGTGCCTGCCCTGCTTACCTGAAAGACAACTCCTACGGTGAATTTGTCTTTGACTGGGCATGGGCCGACGCCTATCAAAGAAACGGGCTGGAATATTACCCGAAACTGGTTACCGCCATTCCTTTTACACCCGCCCAGGGTCCGCGTTTACTTGCTGCGCAAAATCACCTGGATGCTGAAGCTAAGCTTGTTAAGCAAAACACCATCAAACTGGGTTTAATCAACGCCCTGCTCGGTTACTCTGAAAAAAACCATTTATCTTCAGCGCATTTCTTGTTTTGTGAAAACGATGATATCCAGCTGCTGGAGAAAGCTGGCTTGATGTTACGTTTTGATTATCAGTATCACTGGTCAAATAATAATTATCGGTCCTTCGATGATTTTCTTTCCTGCCTGACCTCAAAAAGACGCAAGAACATCAAACGTGAACGCAGAAAAGTAGCCGAAGAAAACATAAAAATAGAAATCATTGATGGCAACGAATTAAATGAACAACAGTGGGATTTACTCTACGCCTATTATAAAGTCACCTTCATGAAAAAATCCGGAGCGCCGACATTAACCCTCGATTTTTTTAAAGCTGTCTCACATAAATTGCTCGCCATATTTGCGTACCATGAAAACAGAACCGTTGCCGCTGCCATTTGCTTTGCCGGCAAAGATAAACTATATGGCCGGCACTGGGGATGCAGTGACAATTACAACAATCTTCACTTTGAAGTTTGTTATTACACTGGCATCGAGTATTGCATCAACAAAAAACTGAAAAGTTTCGAACCCGGTGCGCAGGGCGAGCATAAAATATGGCGAGGATTTTTACCGACAAAAACACAATCTGCACACTGGATAGCCAATGATGATTTTAAAGTCGCCATACAGGATTTCCTGCAACGTGAAACAACTGCAATGGAACATCATGGCAGATTATTAGTAGAGTCATCACCTTACAAAATTTAAAACACGATTACTCCACAGAGAACGCAAATACAACAGTTTTTTTAGTTAACTCACTATTATCGCTTCGCACAATAAAATAATTTTTGAGAAAAGGGTTAAAATCTGACTATGTTTTTATTTGCATTCATTGTTTTTATTTGCATTCATTTGCATCCATCTGCGGACTACTAAATAAAAATGCCGCAGATTCTCTGGTTAGAAGACAACAACTTTCAATTCCCTGATGTCAGCAGCGCGCTAACTGAACCTGATGGCTTATTAACGGCCAGTGAACGGCTGACACCTGAACTTGTTATCGAGGCATACAAACACGGCATATTTCCCTGGTACTCTGATGGCCAACCTGTTTTATGGTGGTCACCCAACCCGCGTTGTATTCTGCGCCCGAAAAATTTTCATGTCTCACGCAGTTTGAAACGCACCCTGAACAATAATCCTTTTCAAATTAAAACAAACACGGCTTTTAGAGAAGTCATGCTTAGCTGTGCAGCACCAAGAGTTCTCCCCGATGCAAACGGCGAATCTGGAACATGGATTACTCAAAAAATGCTGGATGTATACTGTCAACTGCATGAGTCCGGCGTAGCGCACTCTATCGAATGCTGGCATAACGATAAGTTAGTCGGCGGCATATATGGCCTGGTACTGGGCGATATTTTCTTCGGTGAATCAATGTTCAGTAAAATGAAAGATGCCTCGAAGGTAGCGATGTTTCATCTATGTTCAACAATCAAACCTTTCCTGGTTGATGCCCAGGTGTATTCCGGCCACCTGAAAACACTGGGCGCTGAAGAAGTTGATCGAGCTGAATTTATCAGGCTGGTAAAATCACGCCTTAATCATGCACTGAATATTTGATAAGGCATTCTTATCGAAGAAACACCGGATAATTAATATTGCCGAAAAAAATGCGGAATACGGAAATTCTCAATCTATTTAAAGCAGATATTGCGGTTTTTGCATACTTTGTGGCCAACTCTGTTTTTGTTTGCTGTTATGTTGTACAAATGACGTAATTAGCTAAGGAAGCAGGCGCATTAATTCGTTATAATTCGCCGATATTTTATTGAGACAGTCTCTGGATTCAACATGCATTTTATAGAAACTCGCGGCAATGACGGCCAGCACCCTGAAAAAGCCAGCTTCTCCCAGGCGATACTATCGCCGATATCATCCTTTGGCGGTCTTTATTCACCCGAATACTTGCCCGATCTGGGGCAAGCATTTTTAAATGAGCACCTTAATTCAAACTATAAAGAACTGGCACGCGCGGTATTAACCGCATTTGATGTCGACATTGACAGCACCATCATTGATAAAGCACTGGCTTTATACGATGCCTTTGACGATCCAAAAAACCCGGTACCCGTGGTTAAGGTCAAAGATGATCTTTATGTCAGCGAGTTATGGCATGGCCCTACCCGCGCCTTTAAAGATATGGCATTACAGCCTTTCGGCACCGTGCTGTCATCTATCGCGCATAACCGAAATGAGCACTACCTGATTCTGGCAGCCACTTCAGGCGATACTGGACCCGCTGCGCTGGAAACATTTAAAAACAAAGAAAATGTACGGGTTGCCTGTATGTACCCGGTTGGTGGCACCTCAGATGTACAGCGCCTGCAGATGGTCACCGAAGATGCGAGCAACCTGAAAGTCATTGGCGTTAAAGGTGATTTTGATGATACACAAAACGCGTTAAAACAATTACTGTCATCTAAAACGTTCAACGACACGTTAAAAGAAAAAAATATTTTATTGTCCGCAGCAAACTCGGTGAACTTTGGCCGTATTATTTTCCAGACCATTTATCACATCCATTCTTACCTTGAGCTGGTCCGTCAGAATGCTATTCAAGCCGGTGACAAAGTCTACCTGAATGTGCCAAGCGGAAACTTTGGCAATGCACTGGGTGCTTATTATGCGATTAAAATGGGTTTGCCGGTAGAGAAAATTCTCATTGCATCTAACAACAATAATATTTTAACGAAACTAATCAATACCGGTGCCTACGACCTTAGAAACTCTGAAGTGATCACAACCACATCACCTGCAATGGACATACTCAAATCATCCAATATCGAACGTATATTGTTTGATTTGCTAGGTGCCGCGCGCACCAAAGAACTCATGATGCAACTGGACAATGACAAGCATTACCAGTTAACAGGCAGCGAACTAAAACAGCTGCAATCATTCTTTGCCGCAGATTTTTGCACGATGATGAAGGCAAGCAATACATCAAGGACACATTTTCCGGCGGTTATTTAATGGACCCGCACACCGCGACCTGTTTTAAGACCTATGATACCTGCCGTAACAAACCGCTCAAAACCATTATCTATTCAACCGCAGAATGGACAAAATTTTCACCGGTCATTGCCAATGCGCTCACTGGCGAAGTTGATACCCATGATATTGATGCACTGAAGTCAATTGCAAATGAAGCCGGTGTGACTATTCCGGCTATTATTAATGGGCTGTTTGAGAAAGAAATAACACAGACATCAATTATTGAAAAAGACGAAATAGAATCGGAGATCCTTTCATTTTTATAATAATTTAATTTTGTTCCTTTCGTTTTGTTTTTATGTTTTGTTGTTATGTTTTGTTGTTTGGCATTTACGGCTATTTTGAATTGTTCCTGTGGTTTCGCCCACTGACGGGCGAGTGACTCTTTGCCTGCAGCCGCAAAGAGTAACCAGAAAAGGCCGCCACTACGGCTACGCCCCCATAAAAGACATGGGGGTTCCCATTTAAGCAATACCATTATCATGCTGCGCCAGAACTCGCCCACGTTGAAAAACACGTGAGCTCAGACATGCTGGCACAGAAAACCCATGATAACGGCACTGCCTAAATGGCTTGCCTGAGGTGGGAAGGTCAAGGTCAAAAACAGTGGTGACGTCTTGTGTTGTATTTTGTTTTAGCTTTTGTATTGGTTTCTGACCTTGTTTCTAGCTTTGTTTTATTCTTGCTTAACTTCCGCCTCTCGATTGCTGAAGTTGGGGGCTCGCCAACCGATGGAGTTGTGGTGCCATTGTGTTTCGTCTCGTCGACCAAGACAACGAGATCGTACGGCAATTGTCGTTGGAAAATTTCCTCCGTGTACGCCAAGATGCGTTCCATGAAACAATCTTCAATAGGAGCCCTCACCCGGTAGACGACGGCGTTTGGAGTAGTTCGAGGCGCGATGCGTTTGCGAATGATATCTGTAGACAATCGCAGCCGGTCGGTCGGTAATACCAATATAGAGAGAATGACCACGCAAATCAACATGCAGACGAGCCGCGAAGCCATAGCGCTGTTCGTTGCTTCGATCATGGTGCTATTGCGTTTGAGTGCTGTTTGGGCTTGAAAGCAAGCTTGGAAGATGCAAGAGCCGCGAGGCAAGGCACACTTCCGCTTGTAATTGCCTTCTTCTTTCAAACCTTGAAGCTCTTCCAAGAACGACCGATACTGGAGCAGCTTGAAGGGAGGATTGTCTCCGTTTCTCAAGACTTTTCCCCACTCCTCCGTCTTCACGAGCTTCATCTCCTCCACGTCGTCCAAACCAACTTCACTACACCATTCTTCTATCTCTCGTGTCCAAGGAAAGCCACGCTTATCAAACCAATCGCGGACTTTCATGCTGCTCGATTCTGAACAGTTCCCTGGCTGTCGCCGTCGTTGCCGTTTGCCGTTGTCTTAGTTGCTTGTGTAGAGAATAGAACCGGTATTATAAATAGACAGCATCGGCCGTCTCGTCAAGGCGGTGACGATGGCGTTTCCTGCACTGGACGACGGGATGGAGTAGAAGCAACCTCCGGCACTACTACGGTTAAAAAAACTATTGCATAGCAGCGGCTGTGCTCGGTTCCAGTGAGCGGTCAGCGATCAGCGGTGGTTGTTGTCGTTTCTCTCTATCTTTCTCTTCTTACATGGCAACCAGCGGTGGTGGGTGGTGAGTGGTGGGGCTTTTACTCTGTCTAGGACCCCCCGGCGCGAACAGCTCGGTCAAAAGTGGGGAAATTCGACTTTTCAAAAAACTCTATTTTTACTACTTCTAGGCATATCACCTGTTAGCTACTCGTATTGGCTTCCTTAGTGGAGTATCCCGGAAGGACAATTCCAACATGAACACAAGATATGACCAAAAGATGAAAAATCCGTTGGTCGTGCGCTTGCTTCCTCCTAACAAAAGATATTGGAAAAAATCACCCGGGACCACCCGGGACCAAAACAATTAACACGGCGAAGCTAGTGAACCTGGTATCCAAGCGAAAAATAGCCATGTGAAAAAGTGATCAGCGCTCGACAACCAGCCACATCTAGCGCTTTCGCTCTTCGCCGTATGATAGCCAACACGCGGCGACGTCCAGTCATGTGATCAGCGGCAGAAAAATACGACTTTGGTCAAAAGCGATTTTGCTGGTCATCGCGATTGTCTTCCCCAACCGGGAGAAAAAAGTGTTGTTACGCGGGTACAAAGGGCTCATAACCCTATTATCCAGCCACGCATTCTAGTATCGCCGGCGCAATAGCAGTAGCCATTAATTGTCTAGCTATCCCTTTAGTTACGCTATCCAACCATGGCCTAGCTATTAACATAGCTAGACAATTCTTCCGCCGCGCGGCCGCTCTCCGAGTACCGGCGTAAAACTGGCCGCGGCTCCATCGATTCGCGGGCATCCAGCCCCCCGCGATAGCTCCATAAGACGGCTTCGTCCAGTGGAGCGGTATGGTGGTGTACCAAATGACGGGCGGGGGTGTTGAGCAAATGCACTGGGGGGCGGGGGGCGGGTGCCTCAGCTGGCGCTTGACCATTTTTGATGACCCACTAGAAATGGGTTGTTGGGGCCACTAAAAATTAGTCGAGAGCTGGGCGGCCTCTCTCTCTAGAGAGAGGCCGTTGTGACAATGCGAGTGACGTCGAAAAAGGGTGACGTGGCCAAGCAAGGCAGAATTCCAGCTGCTTCTTCAACCGTCTCGGCGCGGCAGCAAAGCAAGCTTTCTCGTCGCGTCAACTGACACAGAAGCCAGACCTGCAGACCGACGGACAGCAAGGCGGGGGGCGCAGGCAGCCAAAGTTTTCCTCATTACCCAGCACCAAGAAGGAGTAACGCCCCGGCGCAACTACGTAAGGCTAGCATAGAACAATTGTTGGTAAAACGATGGCCCGCTTCATCCTTGCCCAGCAATACGGTGGAACGAGTAGAGGCACAA
>CAVYHC010000036.1:0-13479 GCA_963768125.1 uncultured Gammaproteobacteria bacterium | reverse complement strand
TATTTGTCCGCAAGAGTGCTTAAGTTGCGGCTTTATTCGTCATGGAGAAATTTAATGCTTGATTTAATTAGAAAAAAACCGTCTAATGAAGCTGTTACATGTTTTTGATTTGTTGTGTTTAATCTATTTGTACAAGAGCGAATGGAGTAATAATAAACATTGAAACTACGTAAGAAAAATAATACCGTCTTAAACGCGGAAGACAAGTTTGGTCAAGCCCCGGACACTATTTCTTCGCATGCCGATTTAGCACAGCTGGGCGAGATCGCCATTAAGTTGCTCAATGAAGAAAATCTGGAAGTCAGCAAAGTGCGACCTTTTTTCTGGTCACTGGTTGAAACCTATGTTGACCGTTTCCAGCACTATCCGTTTGATGTCAACAAAGCTTTATTCAGCTACCTGGAATTAAATGATTACCCCGCCGAGAAGATTCAGCAGCTTGTCGAGCAGCTGGAGTCGCAGTATGAAAAATCACATGGCCATCCGTTTCGTAAATCAGCGCCGTTAGTTTGTCAGCAAGGGTCGCTGGATGATGAAATAAGAGTATTACGCGACAGTCTTAAATATGCAGCAATGGTCGCGGAGAAGGATACAAAATCGTAGTCCGGTAAAGCATCATTTTTGCCGCGAAAGACGCCAATAGCGCGAAAAAAACTTTTTAAGTCTTTTAGATCATAGCTCGCGTTAACGTAGCGTAACCCGACATTTTGTTCTTCTGCTGCTCATTACTGGATAGCGCTATCGCTAATCCAGCCTGCAAAACCTTATAATTGTTTATTTTTATCTGTGTTTATCTGCGGATAAAATATTTTTTTCTATAAGGGGCTTATGCAAATTATTGGCTATCGCTTGCCTGGCCTGCAAAAACACGAAATCAATATCGCTTTCTTTTGCGCAGACGTGCATGGACGCACTAATGTCGCGGGCGCATGGAGCGCAGGAGCTACCTTTGCGTCTTTCGCGGCAATATATTTTTTGTTTCTAAACGTTTACCCGGTGGATTGTATTATTAACGCTGATTTTGATTTTATAATTAAAGAAAAATTAAAATGAGTGTGTTATTATTCGTTCATTAATCATGAACAGATAATAAATAAATCAAAAGGGGTGCTTCATGGAGAAAAAACAAATACTACACCAGGCCTTGGCGCAGTTAAACAGTGTTGTGCGCAATGAAGCGCCGTTAGCATCAAACGAGGATATGTTTTCCATTTCAGATCTCGCCCGCGTTGAGGAAGGTCGTGCGACACTGCAGGGGCAGGAGTCGGGGCAATCCTTTTCGGTTATTGTGCAGCCGTGGGCGCCGCAAAAAGACATTAATGCAATAATTTCACAGATAAAATCAATGCCGGATAAGACGGTGCTGATGGCTGATTTTATAAATCCGGTGATGGCTGAAAAATTTCGTCAGCATGCCATTCCATTTGTTGATTGCGCGGGCAATTTATCCATCAACGACTCGCAGCTGAAACTGTATGTGAAAGGCAAAAAATTGCCCCTGTTATCGCGCAAACGTGTACGTGGCCGTGCGTTTAATGCGGCCGGTTTAAAGATGATCTTTGCTCTTTTTAATCAGCCGCGTTTTTTGCATGCATCGTATCGTGATATATCCAATAAAGTGAATATTGCCCTGGGCAGTGTCGGGTCCTGTTATCGATGACTTGTATGCATCTGGTTATATTCTTGATGATGGTGAACGTCGCCTGGTCAATAAAAAGCGGTTGTTCGAACGCTGGGTTGATGGTTATCTGGAAAAATTACGCCCAAAACAACTACTGGCGTGTTACAGCAGTGAGGATAAAAACTGGTGGAAAGAGGCGGACCCGGTTAAGTATCACGGTATATGGGGTGGTGAAGTTGTGATCGCAAAATCAACCCCCTTCATGATGCCGGAAACCATCAGCCTGTATTTTTCATCCGATGTAAAACAAAAGGAATTCGCGAATAAATACGGCTTGCGAAAAGACGAAGAAGGCGACATTTGCATTTATAAAAGTTTCTGGGCGCCGGTTTATGCCGGCGATGACAATGCAGATGGCATCAGCCCAATGATTATTTATGCGGATATTGTCGATTCCATCAATCCCGGCAGCTGGGATGTGGCGAAAACCTTTTATGGCGAAACCATTGCGCAATTATTGCATGATTAAAACGGCTGGCTAATCGCTTGATTCGTGCCTGCGCAAGTGGTTTATATTCTAAGAATGACAGTCAATGATTGTAAATATTGATTTTACGCCGGTTTCCCGTTTTTTTAAATCAGCCAGCTGTTTTTAATGTATCAGAGGTGAGACGTTTCATTGTCGAGAACAGTCATTAGGCAAGGCCAGCTGACGTCTGATTAGTTGGCTTCTTCACTTTCCCTCAGCCCGAGGTCTTCCATAATCGCATAGGACGCGGGCAGCACCAGTAGCAGTAATACGGTCGATGACATCATGCCAAATACAACGCTGGCTACCAGTGGCACCAGTACCTGTGCCTGCAAACTGGTTTCAGACAGTAACGGCAGCATACCGGCGATGGTGGTGATCGAGGTGAGGAAAATGGCGCGGAAACGATCACGTACGGCCTGACCGGCAGCATCGTGTAAGGCTAATCCTTCGCGGCTCCGGCGTTTAACGTATTCCACCAGTAAAATCGAGTCGTTCACCACGATGCCTGCAAGCGAGACAAAGCCGATCATACTGGGCATGGTGATATCCAGACCCATCAGTTTATGGCCCCAGATAACACCGATCAGCGCCAGTGGAATGTTCATTAATACCACCAGTGGTTCGCTGTAATTTTTGAACTGGAAACTCAGTAAAAAGTAGACGCCAATAATGCCGAGGATGAAACCACTGAGCACCGAAGTGTTGGTTTCCTTGCTGTTTTTCACTTCACCTTCCAGGCTGATGTATAACCCCGGGTAGCGTAGCTGCAATTCACTGAGGAAGCGCTTGCGGGTGTCGCTAATGATTTCATTGGTATTGGCGACATCGGCATCGATGTCACCGGAGATAGTCACGGTGCGCTGGTGATTAATGCGCATGATGCGGGAAAATTCACGTTTTTCACTGATATCGGCGATGGCGATTAGCGGGATGTCTACACCCTGGTTGTTGAACAGGCTGAGCTGTTCAAAATCTCGCAGCGCATGCTCCCGGTCGGTATCCAGTTTGACATTAATCTCATAGGCTTCACGTCCTTTATAGATGTCATCGACTTTTACGCCCTGATAGGCAGCGCGTAATTGCTGCGCCAGTTGCTGTGCGTTGAGCCCGGAGACCAGTGAGCCCGGGCGCAGGCTAACGGTGAACTGGGGTTTTCCCGGACGCAGATCATCCATTACATTGGAGACACCGGGGTAACCATTGAGCCAGGTTTGCAGTTCCCAGGAGGCTTTGGATAGCTGCTCCAGATCATTGCCCTGCAGGCGTATGGCGATGGCCTGGCCGGCGGGTCCGAGGGTGGGTTCTTTATACAGGATGGAGACGGCATCGGGGATGGCGGCGGTATTTTCCCGCCACAGACGTCGCAGTTTATGTAATGAGGTGTTACGTTTTTCGGCGTCCAGCAAATCCAGGCTGATGGTGGCCAGATGCGCGCCTTCTTCACCGGCATCGGCATGGTTGCTGTAGAACACCTGGATGTGTTTGATCAGTTCACCTTCGTCTTCGCCGGGTAATTGCTGCTTTGCTGTTTGCAGGCTGGTTAGCAATTGTGCGACGACGGCTTCCGTGCGATCGAAGGGCGTGCCCTGCGGCATGAGGATACGCGCTTCCAGCACATTACCTTCGAGATCGGGGAAGGCTTTGAATTTGATGAAGCCGGCGGGGAACAGGCTGATGCTGATGACCAGCAAACCGATGGCGATACCGACTGTCAGGTAACGGTATTTAATGGCGGTATCGGCCAGCTTGCCTACTTTGCCGCGCAAGCCTTCAAAATGTTGTTCAAATTTCTGACGCCAGCCATTTTCATTTTGTACTTGAAACTGATTCTGGTGTTTTTCCAGTGAATGTTTCAGGTGGTGAGGCAGAATTAAAAAGGCTTCCAGCAGGCTGATCGTGAGCACCGATAAAAGCACCACCGGTAAGACACCCATTACCTGTCCCATATCGCCCTTGAGAAACAGCAGGCTGCCAAACAGCATGGCAGAGGTAGCAAAGGAGGACAGAACGCCGCGGCCGACTTTAGCAATGCCATCCACGGTGGCCTGCAGCGGTGACTTTCCATGGCGGTATTCGTGTTCGATGCTTTCGGAGATAACGATGGCATCGTCCATCAGTATACCGATGGCCATGAGCAGGGCGACCATGGATATCATATTAATGGTGATGCCCAGCACGCTCATCACCATGAGTCCGCCAATAAAGGAGATAGGCAGTCCCAGTGCGACCCAGAAAGTATAGCGCCAGCTAAAAAACAGAAACAGCACCAGCGTTGCCAGCAGCAGTCCCTGGAAGCCATTGTTCACCAGCAGGCTGAGACGGTCTTGCACAATGGAAGCGGAATCTTGTGTAATCACCAGCCGGGTGGATTCGGGTAAAACGGCATTTTCCATGGCGACAAAATCTTTCACGGCATTGTAGACGGTGAGGGTGTCATCACTGGTGTTTTTACTGACCTTGAGCAAAGCTGCGGGGCGGCCATTGAGTTCGACGCGCACTTCTTCGTCGGTAAACTCATCAACGATGGTGGCCATATCACCCAGCCGCAGGCGTCCGCCTTTGCTATCATTGAGTATCACCAGGTCGGCAAGCTGTTCAACACTGCGGCGTTCATTTTCGATACGGATCTGGTAGGAACGTTGTTGGGCTTCTAATGTGCCGGCGGGCAGATCTACCGCCTGCTGCTGGATTAAATTAGCGATATCCTGAATGCTAAGCTGGTAGCGGCGCAGGGTTTCCGCCTTGATGCGTACACTGAGTTCGTGGGTGGAAAAGCCGCTGACCGTCACCATTGGCACCGCTGGCAGGGCCAGTAAACGTTCACGGTAATATTCTGCCAGTGCTTTGAGTTCCGGTTGTGACAGCTCGGCATTGATGGCCACACTCACTACCGGCGTGGTACGCCCCAGCTCTTCGATAATGGGGTCTTCGGCATCGTCGGGAAAATCGGTAATGGTATCGACAGCAGAGTTTACATCGTCGATGAATTCCGGCAGATTACCGATCTCCTGCATTTCCAGTACCATGATGCCGATATTGTCGCGTGCTTCGCAGCTGCGTTCTTCGAGAAAGCTGATGCCGTCGGTGCTGTCTTCCAGGCGGTTGCAGATACCTTCTTCCACTTCGCCCGCACTGGCTCCCGGATAAGCCACGGTGACCTGTACCTTGTAAAGGTCGATATCTGGAAACGTTTCCTTGTTGAGACTGGGCAGTGCGGCAAAACCCAGTAACAGGATTATGAACATCAGAATGTTGGCGGCAGTGGGGTGGGCCGCGAAATAACGAATCATCTAATTATTGTCCGAGTCTTTAGTGTCCCGGTTTTCAGTGTCAAGGTCTTCAGTGTCAAGGTCTTCGCCGAGCGCGCGTTGTTTCATTTCACTTTCAAAAGCGGTGGCTCTCTCGACCGCTAACGGCATACCTTCAATGACCGGAATCAGGTCGGTGATGATGATTCTTTCACCCGGTTTGATCGCGTTGCGAATGACCACGAGGTCACCCTGGGTTAACTGGATATCCACCTGTCGAATTTCTAGCCGGTCTTCACTGTTGGCAATATACACGCGACCCTGATGTACTGCTTTGCGTGGCACAACCATGGCTGAGCGTGTCGGGGCGAAAATATCGACAGCCGTATACATACCCTTGATCAGGGGCGGGCGTATGCCGGGGATAATTTTCTCGTAGGGGTTATCGACAGCGACGACCATGCCCAGAGTCTGGCGTGTCGCATCGATGGAATCACTGATGCGCAATACCCGTGCCTGCCACACAGCACCGGACATGCCGTTCACCAGTCTCACTCTGGCGTCCAGGTTAAGGCTGTCATTAATCCGGCCGCCGGGTCGGAGAATCTGTTTATTAACGGCCGCAGCGTCTTCCAGGTGGCTAACCAGCTTACGCATGGAGTCCATGGGTAATTGCGCGGTGATTTCTACGCCTTTAAGATCAATGGCTTCAAACAGCGAAGAACCGACCGCAACAAATTCGTTTTTATCGATGCTGACGGTGCCAATGCGGGCATCGAAGGGCAGCGTAATCTCGGTGCGGCCGAGGATGGTTTTACTGTTCTGTACTTCCTGTTCGGCGCGTTCGATTTTTGCCTTGACCGATTGCCTGCGGCTATCGAAGCTATTGATCTTGCCCTGTAATTCTTCTACCTGCTGGCTTAGCTGGATCATTTTCTGTTGTTCGGCGTCGAGCGCGGATTTTGTCACCACCTTTTTTTCATAGACGTCTTTGATCCGTGCGTATTCAGCTTTGCCGACCTTGAGATTTTTTTCTGCCAGTTGCAGTGAGCGCCGAGTCGATTTCTCCTCTTCGTCTAATTCTTGCAAAGAAGAGCGGCTGTCTTCAAGGTCGGCCTGCGACTGTTTTAATGAGACAGCGTAGTCTTCGGCATCAATCCTTACCACCAGTGTGTCGGCGGGGATGGTTTCACCTGCTTTCAGATTGGGGTGCACATAACTGATTTTGCCGCTGACCTCTGCCGTGCTGTTTAAGGTGATGGCGGGTTCGACGTTACCATAGGCAGTAATACGGGCGCGAAACGGGATTTTTTCAGCGCTAATAATGTCCACTGCCTTGCTCGGCATTTCAGCGGCCACGTGCAGCATCGGCGCTTTAGATTTAACCAGAAAAAGAGCAATGACGATTGCCAGCCCGATAACAACGAATAGCGAGAAATAACTCTTTAGATTTATTTTCATTTTTAAATTTAAACTTAGTAAATGCAGGTCGGTGGAAGTGTTGGTTTACGCTACGCTAACACAAGCGGCGAAATACGGACATAGGATATTAGCAGTAGGTGGACCTGGTGACACGTCATTCAGCAAATCGTTTTCTGGCCTCTTTATTGCGCTAACTGCTCGCCTGATCACCCTTTACAGCTGATGCCATAACGATTAATCGCTGGCCTGGTCTTCAAACACCACGGGTGCTTGCGCTTTGGTATTTACGTGAAGCGTAAAAATATCTGGCCGCGAATAGTGGCCTGCAACATCAAGTGCTCGTCGTGCCTGCGTGACTTTTTCTAAATCAATATCACAATACATAATGCCGGCTTCTTCTCGCAGGGGGCCGGCAATAATTTCGCCACCAGGCGCAATCACAACGGAATCACCGGGATTAACCCATTCATTAGCATCGGGATAGAGTGTCGATTTTTCCGGGAAGTCATCAGGGAAATCGCTGCCCTGCATGAGGTTGCCGCATCCCACTACCCAGCAGCAACCTTCACGAGCGATGTGTTGCAAGCTGCCAATCCAGCCGTCACCACTGTCGTAGGTGGGTGCGATATAAATCTCTATGCCCTGGGCATATAAAGCGTACCTGGCCAGTGGCATAAAGTTTTCCCAGCACAGTAATGTGCCAATGCGGCCAGCGTTTGTTTCAATAACTTTTAAACCAGTGGCATCGCCAAATCCCCATACCATTCGTTCTGGATTAGTGGGCATTAATTTACGGTGTTTATTGAGTAATTTGCCATCCTCTCCAATAATGATAACCGTGTTGTAAAGCGTTGCCTGGCTGAACGCATTATCTCTTTCTTCTATGCCGCAAACGATAGTGACACCATGTTTTTTTGCCGCTTCATATAACGGCAGCAAATCATCAGATGCCATGTTGACGGAATTTTTTAATAAACGCGCATGCAATTGTTCCGATAGATTCCAGTCACCGCCCGGCCTGAGGCGCCAGATCCAGGAGGGATAACCCGGTATAAATGCTTCGCTAAAAACAACCAGATTTGCGCCATTGCCGGCCGCTTCTTCGACCGCGCTAACAGCGGATGCAATGGTTTTGTGTTTATCCAGAAAAACGGGCGCTTTTTGTACGACGGCTAAACAACTCATTTTTATCTCCTTTATGAGCGGGCATCAGATTTGAGTGGTGATGCGCGTCCGGTTAGTGGTATTGCTAAGTTATAACAAAGTCTACACTGCTTATTTTTGATAGCAATTCGCTAAAAATTGAAACATAATGTGCAAAAATGCACAGCATGGTAAGTTCTATGAATTGGGATGATTTGCGATATTTCTTGGCTGTCTCCCGTAACGGTTCCATTAGTGGTGCTGCCCGGCAGCTCGGTGTGCAGCACTCCACTGTTTCCAGGCGCATGCGACAGTTGGAAGAAAAGCTGGGTGCGCGTTTACTTGAGCGTAAAAAAGGGGGTTACGAACTGACGCCGGCGGGTGAAAATGTCAAACAGTCGGCCGCTAAAATGGAGAATGAAATCCTTGGCGTCGATGGTACGCTGTTTGGTAAAGATACCGAACTGGTTGGCCCTTTGCGTGTCACGGCCATTAACAATATGGCCTCTTCTGTTTTAATGCCCATGTTTGCCCGTTTTAGTGAAATGCATCCGCAGGTTGAGTTACACGTTATCGTTTCTAACAATGACGCCAGCCTGTCTCAGCGAGAGGCCGATATTGCCATACGCCTTACTAACACACCGACGGATACCCTGATCGGTAAAAAAGTGGTGACTGTGGCATCAACAATCTATGGCAGTCGCCGCTATCTCGAGCAGCATCGAAAACAGGGAGGAAAGCCAAAATGGATTGGTGTGGAATGCTGCGGCTTTCATAAAGCCTGGACAAAACAATCCTGTGGCGGCCAGCCGCATAACTTTATTAGCGACGATACCCTGTTAACACTGGCTGCCATAAGAGAAGGTTTAGGGGTGTCTTTTCTGCCCTGTTTTATGGGGGATGAAGATCCGGTTCTTGAACGTTACTGCGATCCGGACCCGGTTAATAATTTAGGCTTATGGGTGTTATTGCACCCGGATCTAAAACGTACGGCACGGGTATTGGCTTTTCGCGAACATATGGCAAAAACAATTAATGAAAAAAGAGACCTGTTCGAGGGTCGTCGTCCACAACAGTAATAAATGAGCAATGCTGGGTCCCATATAATGCGTGAAGTTTGACAACGCATGAGGGTTTATCGGTTAAGATCATTTTTACGCGGCCTCTTCTGGGGCCGTTTTTGTTTGCACCGATTGAACCCGCCGCCGATAACAGTCGCTCAGCCTATGAGCTAGAAAGACCAGCAAACCAGATAAATAGACGACTGAATATTGAGCATGATTGGGTAAAAACATTCCTTAGCGAGCATTCATGCAGGTGTCACAAATATTTACAGTGGGAAATGATAACCAGTAAATCTCAGCTTATCCCCAATACGTGGCTATTTTCAGCCCACTATACTCAACTTGTGTAAAGAAACTATACATATTTAATCGTATAAATATGGTATTTTCATTAAAATTTGTCTAGAATTCTTTACACATTAAGAATGAATAAAATGTCAATATTTATACATTATTGATATTTATACTATTTATTATTTTGGCACATTTAATGCAGTATTATTGAAATCTTAAAATCAATTTGTCGCTATAACGGCGAGTAATATAAATAAATATAGGAAGGAAAAATGGTTTTTAAATCTATTATCGGTGTGACTTGCGTTTACCTGGCAGCTCTTTCGTTTAACTCTCATGCTGCACTAATTTCTACACTTTCGTCATTTGATAATATAGCTAGCATGATAGCGGGAGGTGAAAGTAATCCCACGTCACGCGATTGGGCAACTGCTTCAGTCTTTCACGTAGGCGATAAAAATATTACGGTTGAAGGCATGACAGCTACTTTTGGCGATACTAATTATAATACAGCGGAGTATCTTCAAATCGGTATCTATGAAAGCACTGGTACGCATGGCATTGACTTGGCGCCAGGCGCACTATTTGGCACATTTGATACTTCAACCATTAAAGCTAGTAATTCGAAATTATCCATAGATTTAACAGCTCATAGCAGTTTTCAACTTCAGGCAAACACAGATTATCTTCTTGTATGGGATGCGCTGGATGATGCGCCTTACCTTGGCACCAAAAGACGTGGCACACCTGATCAGATGAAAAATAATGGTACAGCAGGCTTTTTCACGGGTGAGGTTTTGTTTTCAACGAGTGGTGGCAATAGTGGTAGCTGGTATTCGGGAAATCAACGCGGTTTCGATTATGCTTCAATTAATGGAACAGCATCTGTAGTACCTGTATTTGCGGCAGCTTCAGCAGCACCTGTACCTGTGGCAGCTTCTGTAATACCTGTACCTGCGGCAGCCTGGTTGTTTGGATCTGGTCTTATAGGTTTGTTTGGTATTGCGAGACGAAAGAAATCATAACGGTATACAATTTACTCAATAGCGGCTCCTTCGGGAGTCGTTTTTGTTTGTATCGAATAACTCTTGTTGGCCGACTACAGTCAGTCGTGTACTTTGATCTGAATTTCATAGGACGAGAGACTGTTGTCGGCCCAAAAGAAACTGTTAGTAATTTCTAATATTAGCCGTTGTTAAAGTTTCGCGGTCTACCCTTAGCCGACTCTGGTGGGATTTCCGGCGAGTGGCAGCTCACACCTGTGGGTTTAACTGATCTACACAACACTTTATTCAAAAGGAATTACCAGGCACGCAGCACAAATAAGCAACAAGCCAAATATAAAAATAACTGTCAAAATTATACAATCTTGTGTCATAAATTTTTACAACCCATGTATTGAACCTAACTAATTATTTATAATAAGAAAAAATTATATAGCAAATGAAATTCAGCCGAGCGCAAGAGCGCAAGAGTACAAGAGTAATTTAGTGTAATAATAATTTACAATTTAGCTCTCAATTATTTGGAGTTAAGTAACGCTATCTATATATAGATAGGATAAACAGTGATTTACGTTTTTTGGCGCGTATATTGCTTGTGACTAAGATAAATACAACTTAAATTACATAAATTTTCCTAGGGGCATTAAACTTGGCAATTCAACTAAGATCAATCTATCTCGCGGCGGCATTAATTGCTGCTCCTTTAACCAGTTATGCTGTACCGATTACTTATAATATTGGTGCTGGCGGCGGCGGAGGTTTTTCTGCTAGCTGGTTACATACCGCATCTAGTGCACATAGTGGCGGTTACTATATGAATGGCGATAAAGCCGGTATGACTGGCACGCTGACTTATGACCTTACTGATGGGACTGCTTCTGGCAGTATCACCGGTTTCGGCGAGACCGTGGGTGGTATGTTTGACCCTGCTGATAGCTGGACATTAACCTGGACTGGTGTGTCTCAGGGTAATGAAACATTTGTTGGTGGTGAAACGGATCTATTATCACTGGATTATTTATTATCGTCATCCGGTCATGCATCGTCAGGCACCTTTTATTTCGCAGATAAAAACTTTGCTGGTGATGCCAATAGTGTTTCTGCTACCGAGCTTTTTCTTTGGGGTAATAACTGGATGAATGAGACGGGCGCTGACAAAGCCGCTTTTGTTGCAGCTGGTGGAGTAGCGCTAGGTCTTGATCTTTACGGATCTGTCGCTGTGCCTGAGCCAGGCCAACTCGCATTGTTAGCAATAGGTTTAATCGGCATCGGTGTTAAGCGTCATTTATCCAAGAAAACTTTTTAAAGCAGAAAGTTAGCAATAACTAACAGTTTAAAAGCCCGTGCTGCGAAGCATGGGCTTTTTTATTGCATCAACAGTTAATTTCTCAAGATGCATCAGTGGCACCGTCCACTGTGATTGCGTTCGCAGCCTTAGAAGTCGCAGCCAATGTCGGTGTAATTGCACCAATTCTTCTTGATTTATTACATGGAGGTTGGTAAAGCAAAGCTGGGCACACAAAATGAACGAAATGAGGCACCTGAACAGCCATCAAAAAGTCTGAAATAAGACTGACCCTGATCAAGAACTGTTCCGGGTGGCGGAGTAAGATAAATATTAGGTTGATCGTTTTTCATCTGAATCGATCAGGAGAAAGTATATGCCGCTGGTAAATCTCAAGTACCAGAGCAGTGTTCTGCTGGTAGTGGCGCTGCTGCTGTCTGGTTGCTACCAATACATATCGCCTGAAGCCAGCAAGGAATTCAATGCCAGAGCGGACCCGTTCTCCGTATCGGTATACCCGGTGAATGTGATCAAACCACCGGGAACCATCCATCCAAGTATCCGGTTGGCGGAGAAAGTCGTGACATTCCTGGAAACCGAGGAGCTGGCGAAACCGGTGCTGGTAAAGGAACGGGTGCGATACGACTTCGTGTTCAGCCCCAACCAGACAAAGATCGTCGCGAACAGTGCGAAAGCCTTCGCTGCCCAGGTCAGGGAGGCGGGCATCGGAACGGATTACGCGCTGCTGGTGGAGATTATGATGTTACCGAATGGCGAGCCCGGTGGCGTCCACTATTACCTGTCCGATCCGGAGGGTGAGCTCGCAGACGGTTCTTTCACCAACGACCACTGGGATGAGTTCAAGGCAGTTCAACCGAAAACAGCCGATGACGGCTACGAGGTTGCGATCCGCATGTTGCGCAGGATCTGGGAGAAATGAGCACACGCGTGGACACCCAGCAGCGACACTGTCAGCCTACCGAGATAAAATGGGATGTAACGATTACTTTTTATCACTCTTTCTGATTTATGAAGACATTACATAACGTGTTTGGCCTAATATCTGATATTTTGTCTTATGTTTTTTACACGTTATAAAACAAGAAAATACTAATGTATATCTATCTAGTTGATAATGAGAACATTTAAACAAGTGTCATAAAAATTTACATTAACAAATCAAAGCCTAACGCTTAACGAATATTCAACATGATGGGTTATCGTTCGGGATTTCGTTCAAAAATAGAACATTGGCATCATTCAAGAGCTTGAATTTATTGTCTTTTTCATTTTGTGAAATCTTGAAATTAGATATTTCAGAAAATAATCTTAATTATTTGCTTACACCTGTCATCAGCATGGTAATTATGTTGTGTCAATATATTTAACAATTACGCTATACCTTAATTGCTCTTTAGGAAGATATCTGATTGAATTTATAGTAAAAAAATACATTGGCATATTTTATGCACATAAACAAGTAACACTTTGAACAGACATTGTATAGCTAATGGAGAGAAAAAATGATCAATAAAAAACATTTAATGTTATTTGCGGGTTTGGCATTCGGATTTGTGACTGCACCTGCACATGCATTACTTATTGGTGTTTCAGGCCCAAATAGCAGCATGGGTACTGCAGCGGCAATTATTGGAGCTCCAACAGATGCTCTTGATGACCTTGTCACTAATACTGGCATGCAAGGCTTCAATGAAGCACAGGGAGTTTTCACCACTGTTGCTCATGGTATTGATGGAGGATCGATAGCCGCTAATACATTGGTAGACAGTCACATGATTTTTCTTAATTCAGCGGGTAGTACAGCTTTAAGCCAGTTTAATGTGGAATGGCTCTTTGACGGTATCA
>CAVYHC010000035.1:0-57294 GCA_963768125.1 uncultured Gammaproteobacteria bacterium | reverse complement strand
ATCACCACATCATGAACTTAACTGATGAAGCCCGCGCAAATAAAAAAATCCCCTGCCCTAAAAATTTTGATGAACATGTTGATATGTGGCTCGAATTCGCCGCATGGTATCGAAACGTAAAAAGCTGGTGGCCATATTATGGCCAGCCAAAAGTATTATGGCTTCGTTATCAGGATTTAAAAACTGATTTAGCCGCGGGTCTCGATCAAATTACAAATTTTTTACAATGGACAGTCACTGCACAGCAAAAAGAAGACGTCCTGAAGTACAGCTCGTTTGCCTGGATGAAAGCGCATGATGAAAAATTTTCCAGTCAGGGCGCAAACGATAAACCGGTATTCAAACCCGGAAAATTTATTCGCCAGGGAAAAGTAGGAAAATATAAAGACTTAATGTCGTCTCAACAGGAACAGCGCATCCTCAATAAAGCAAAAGAAATGCTGACAGCAGAATGCCTGAACTTCCTCGAGCTAGATATTTAAAATACACATATTTAGCTGACCATATTGGATAGTTTTATGATTTAAAGGTTTGTTGATTCTGGCAAACAGTTAAAAACATTAATAGTATTTAACCACAGAGGCACAGAGTGCACAGAGAAAAGCTTTTATTTTGTCATGCTGGCGCATACTGCCATGGATGGCAGGTAGTAGAACAATGCATATGTCCATGGATGGACGGTAGTAGAGCAATGCATATGTCCATGGATGGACGGTAGTAGAGCAATGCGAGGAGCAATTGCCGAGGAGCTATTGTCGAGGCCAGTATCCCTTTATCAAGTGTGCATGGGTTATCAGGATTAATGCCAATATGAATGATGGATACCGGCCAAAAACATGCCGGCATGACGGTATCTGTTAGGTTTGTAATTTCAATTCATGTCTTTCGCGTTTTCACCCCCGGCCAAATAGCTTTTCTCTGTGCCACTGTGGTGAAAAATTTTGCCTTTGCTTTTACCCTAACCTCTGTTACCCGTTTTTCTATATCTCACAATGAGGCAAACTAAGGGGTTATCTACAAAGAACCATCTACTGTAGTGGTTCTGCCTGTAGCGGCGCTATCAGTTGCTGAAAAACATCCGGTGATACGTACTGCATAACATCTTTAGCATCATTATAAAGCACAACATCCAGACCTTTATCCGGATATAGAAAGTGCGTCATGCCGGCTTGCGCTATACGCTGATCCGGTTCGCCGAAACGCGCCAGTATCACTTCTTCATCCAGATTAACCGCGGGTATAAAAGTCAGGCCGGTAATCACTTGCTGAAGAACCTGTGGCAGATCCTCTGGCGACAGATAATATTTTTTAGCCATACCGGTTGCCATATATTCTGATCGAATCGCATTATCACGCCAGCGTTTTATGTTCTGCTCAGCACTACTGGTTTGCAGTACCAGCTTGCCAGAAAGAAGGCCCGCCCGGTAATGACCATAATACATTTCAAGACTGCCGACTTCGTCCGATGCGGCAACAATCGCCAGCTCCATATCATTACCCAGAATGTCATAGGCATCAGACAATCGACTGCTCGCGATTTGCAAGCCAAAGACAGAGGTAGAACCATCAGGCAATATTTCTATCTGCCAGGGCAATCCGCTTACGATTTTATTCTCTTCATCCTGATCAAAAAAAGGATAAATCACTAACACAATGGCCAGCAAGGCAAACAAAACAAAAAAAGTTTTCACCGGCTACGACTTTACGCTTTAGGCAAGGTCACACCTTGCTGTCCCTGGTATTTACCACCGCGGTCAGCATAAGAAGTTTCACAGACTTCATCCGATTCAAAAAACAGCATCTGTGCAACACCTTCATTGGCATAAATCTTTGCAGGCAGTGGCGTGGTGTTAGAAAATTCCAGCGTCACATGCCCTTCCCACTCTGGCTCCAGCGGGGTCACGTTGACAATAATGCCGCAGCGGGCATAGGTTGATTTACCGAGACAGATGGTTAACACGCTTCTGGGTATTTTGAAGTTTTCAACCGTGCGCGCAAGCGCAAATGAGTTCGGTGGGATAATACAGACATCACCCGTGAAATCGACAAAACTGTGTTCAGAGAAATTTTTAGGATCAACCACGGCAGAATTAATATTGGTGAATATTTTGAAATGGTCTGAACAGCGCACATCATAGCCGTAACTGGACGTGCCATAAGAAATGAGTCGGTCGCCAGCATCATTGGTTTTTACCTGCCCCGCCTCAAATGGTTCAATCATGCCTTTTACGGCTTCACGGCGGATCCACTTATCAGATTTAATACTCACTACTTACCCCATATTTTGAGACATTAAAAAACGTGTGAATTGTACCAGACTACGTGGCCACAGGCGAAAATCAAAAGATAATTCACCACGGAGGCACAGAGGACACAGAGGTTTTTAGTATGTAGCGCCTACGGCGCAATTAAAACGAATAAGCTTTTCTCTGTGTCCTCCTGCCTCCGTGGTGAATTATCTTAATTCTCTATCCTGCAAAACCGGCGGCATCGGGCAGTCCAGGCAACTGGCTATGGCGCGTGTTAATTCATATGCCTGTAGCGTGACCTTGCCATCGTGGGCGATACAACTGACACAGGCCTGTAGAAAACGTTTTTTAAGCGGTGGTTTTAATACATTCAAGCTCATCCATCGCCGTATTTAAACTGTCGAACGATACTGCGGTTTTCGGTAACAGCGATAATGCGCCTGCGCCAACAGAACGTTTTGCCGCGTCAAATGCTGACCGCGCCGGCGAAACAGCATGCTGACTTGCGCCATTCTGATCGTCAGCATCGGCATGCTCGATATAAGCCAGCATCGATAAAACCAGCTCGCTGGCGTATTTGGCAGAACCCAGGACAAAATATTTTGCACGCCGGTTTTTTGCGCAGGCCATAATGGTCCGCCAGGTGCTGCAATACCACCCGCTGAACAATCCATTCACGCAGATCGACTTGTTGATCTGCGTGAATTAACTGCTGCACACACGACTCGAATCGCTGGTATTGCGCAATGGTCATTTCTCTCAAGCTTGGCAAGGTCAGATCAATCAGTGACAGCGTTTGAGTTTGAGCATATTCAGCGACTACCTGTTGCAGCTGTTTCACGATCTGCGTATGTAATTCGCCAATAGCCTCATGCAACACGTCATATTGTTTAGTCGAAACGCCGTGCTTTTCATCTAACAATAAAGCCAGTATCAGCGCCTGTGCACCATAAGGGTTTTCCGCATTATCCAGGATAACTTGCGGCAATTGCTGATGCCAGTCGTGCGCCGCGGTTAACTGTTGCTGCGATACAGCACCAATATTATCCAGTGCATTCATTGCCTCATTTAACACCAGCCCCATACCGGCGCCGATACTTAAACGGCTGGCCACTGATTTTTTCTTTACGCTGTCGGCATTCGCCGGTATCGCTTTATCTTCCTCGTTTAGCGCATTGTCACGAACCGGTTTTCTGTCATCAAAGAAATATTTTCCATCCCAGCCGGGTTCAATACGCAAGATGCGCTGCTTTAACGGCGGATGTGTTGAAAAAGAAAAGAGACCAGAATGGCTCTCGCCCAAAGCAAAATAGGCGTGACTGTATTCGTCAACCGAGGCGGTTAACAGAGCCGAACCTGGAATGGCACCGCCTATTTTTTTCAGGGCATTAGCAATGCCTTCACTGTTACGGGTAAATTGTACGGCTGATGCATCGGCAAGGTATTCGCGTTGCCGGCTAATCAGCGACTTTATCCAGTTACCAAAAAAAAGCCCTGAATAACCAACCACGAACAAGGCCAGCGCAATGCCAAGAATCACCAATATCGCCTGACCATTTTTACTGTTACGCGATGTCCGCATATAACGCATCGAACGCAATATCATTTTTCCCAGCAGGCCAATCATTAATATGCCATGAAGAATGGCAATCAAACGAATATTCAGTCGCATATCACCATTAAAGATATGGCTGAATTCATGTGCAATCACACCCTGCAGCTCATCACGCGTTAAGCGTTCTAAAGCGCCCTGGGTAATACCAATAACCGCATTGGTTGTTTTCCAGCCGGCAGCAAACGCATTGATTCCTGGCTCGTTCAAAATATAAACCTGCGGCACCGGCGCGCCCGAAGCAATCGCCATCTCTTCTACCACGTTCAATATTTTTTTATGCAAGGCATCAGTACTGCTGCGCGGCACGATAACGCCGCCAAGATGTTGTGCAATCACTGAACCACCCGAGGAGAGTTGCACCAGCTTGTAAAGACTGCCGAGGCAGATAAACCCTATAATAGCAGCGCAAATAACAACACTAAGATCACCATCAAATACCAGCTCAAACTGTGACAGTGAAAACGCCAGTTGTGAATATTCGATGAAATACAGAAACTCAAAAACAATAATATTGCTCAACACCAGTAAAGCCACCACAGCCAGTGCGAATAACAGTATTAACAGGCTGCTACTGCGCCGTGCTGAATCCTGGGCCTCGAAGAAGTTCATAAATGATCGTTATGATTTTTAAGTTGTCAGTCTTAAGTTACAGCGCAAACAAATCAAAAAGAGACTTTAGGCACCGCCTGTATTGCCGCACTGTCTTCAAACTCCAGCAAACTGGCATCGGCAGCATGGCCAAATGAAGTGGCAAAAAAGTTTTGCGGGAAAGACTGTTTGTAAGTATTGTATTCCATCACAGCATCATTAAATGACTGCCTGGCAAAGGACACCCTGTTTTCAGTACTGCTCAACTCTTCACTTAACTGCATCATGTTCTGGTTGGCTTTTAAATCGGGATAATCTTCCATAACCATATTGAATCGGCTTAATGCACCGCTAAGCTGCCCTTCTGCCTGCGCCAGCGTGCCCATGACATTGCTTTCACCCGGATTATTTTTCGCGGCCGCTAAGCCGGAGGATGCGGCATTACGCGCAGTAATCACCGCATCCAGGGTTTCACGCTCATGCTTCATGTAACCTTTAGCGGTTTCAATTAAATTGGGGATTAAATCGTAACGACGTTTTAACTGCACTTCTATTTGTGCGAACGCGTTTTTATAGCGGTTTTTGAGCGATACCAGCTGATTGAATATACTGATGACATAGAAAACAGCAAGACCGATAATAACTAAAGTTACAATTGTTGAGGTTCCCATAATTTACTCCTTTATTATTTTTCGATTCATTTGACTATAGTTTATATTCAGCTAAAAAAAAACAGCCATAAAAGGCTGTTTTTTCTTTATTGCCATAAGAGCAATCATGTGATGCAGCTTAGTTGTTCTGAATAACAATATTCGGGAACTTGGCCGAATAGTCTTTCGCTTTCAAAGACAGCTTGGCAGCAGTACGACGTGCAATGTCACGATACAACATCGATGCTTTGCCGTCAGGATCATCAGCCACTGATGGATGACCTTCATCAGCATTGATACGAATATTAATATCCAGTGGTAACGCGCCAAGAAAATCGACATTGTGCAAGTCACACATTTTCTCACCGCCGCCCTGGCCAAAGATGTGTTCTGCGTGGCCACATTCAGTACAAATATGAATACTCATGTTTTCCACCACACCCAGTACAGGCACTTCTACCTTCTCGAACATCTTCAAACCTTTACGTGCATCCAGTAAAGCGATGTCCTGCGGGGTTGTTACGATTACCGCACCACTTACCGGTACTTTTTGCGCCAGTGTTAACTGCACGTCACCCGTACCCGGTGGCAAATCAATAATCAGATAATCCAGTGATTTCCAGCGAGTATCACGAAGCAACTGCTCTAATGCCTGGGTAACCATCGGACCACGCCAGATCATTGGTGTTTCTTCATCGATCATAAAACCGATAGACATCGCCTGCAGGCCATGGCCACCCATGGGTTCCAGAGATTTACCGTCAGATGAATCCGGCTTGCCTTCAATGCCTAACATACGAGGAATACTCGGGCCGTAGATATCCGCATCCAGTATACCGACACGTGCACCTTCAATCTGCAGCGCCAATGCCAGGTTAACCGCGGTGGTTGATTTACCGACACCACCTTTACCCGATGCCACAGCAATCACATTTTTAATGCCTTCCAGCGGATTCATGCCGCCCTGAACAGAATGGCTGCCTATTTTCCAGCTAGCATCAACCTCTGCTGAAGACACACCATCAACCGCTTCAATTTTTTCTTTCAAATCAGCTGATAACTTATCAACAAAACCAAATGCCGGATAGCCAAGCACGATTTTAACCTTGACATCACCACCTTCAATAGCGATATCTTTAACTACGCCAGCGGTGATCGGATCTTTTTCAAGATAGGGGTCGATATATTGTTTAAGGGCTGATTCAACTTGTTCTTTTGTAACGCTCATGGCGAACTCCGCATTGCTCAGGTAATCGACGTGCTTATTAGTTGGCACACCGAAAAACCTATCTCTGAATATTTGATGGCGTATTCTACAGTAATACGCATTGATTAAACCTTAAATTTCAGGGTGTAAACTAAGAGTCAAACTAACCCTAAAGAGGTAGTAATCACAATATATGGGCATTATTGTAGATTTCAATGGCCGCCTTTCAGCCTGTTTTTGAGATCGGCATGTGGCAACCGTTTTGCCCACACATTGACGGCCGGAGCGGTGAGAAAGCGTCAGTAATAAGCCTGTTACTGCTGGACAGATAAATTTCATGCTTTGCGCCATAAACGATGCGCTCAGGCAGCAAGCCCAGGCATTCGCCAGAATGACCGATTAACAGGTCAGTCGTTAAGCTTTTGAAGCTTAGCAATACCACCCTGACAGCAAACCTGAAACAGCCCTGCTTCGGGATTTTAGTGCATTAAACCCGTCAAAATGCTAAATTGTGCGCCCTTTGTCCAATGCAGCACACAACAAACACAATGACCGCCAAACGAAACATTCTGCTCACCAGCGCTCTGCCCTATGCCAACGGCCCCATCCATTTAGGCCACCTGGTTGAATACATCCAGACCGATATCTGGGCGCGGTTTCAGCGTTTACGTGGCAACCATTGTTATTATGTGTGCGCGGACGATGCACATGGCACGCCCATTATGCTGCGCGCACGTCAGGATGGCATCACACCGGAACAGTTAATTGCAGCAACGCAAAAAGAACACGAAGCTGACTTTGCTGATTTTCTTATCGACTTTGATAATTACTACAGCACGCATTCTGCAGAAAACAAAGATTTTGCCTCCAGCATTTATCTAAAACTACGCGAGCAAGGGCACATCCGAACGCAGACCATCAAACAGGCGTATGACCCGGAAGCACAAATGTTTCTGCCCGACCGCTTCATCAAGGGCACCTGCCCGAAATGTGGCGCGCTCGATCAGTACGGCGACAACTGCGAAGTATGTGGCGCCACCTATGACCCGACCGAATTAATAAACCCGCTATCAGTGGTCAGCGGCGCTACCCCGATTGAAAAAGATTCAGAACAGTATTTCTTCAAACTCAGTGATTTCTCTGAAATGCTGCAGCAGTGGTTAAAGGAAGGCCACGTACAATCAGAAGTAGCCAACAAACTGGATGAATGGTTTGAAGAAGGATTAAAGGACTGGGACATTTCGCGAAATGCACCCTACTGGGGTTTTGAAATCCCGGACGCACCTGGCAAGTATTTCTATGTCTGGATGGATGCACCGATGGGTTATATGGCGAGCTTTAAAAATCTGTGTGACAAAAATAATCAAGCCGGGGGTGACTTACAATTTGATGACTTCTGGTCAGCTGACAGCACAAACGAGTTATATCATTTCATCGGCAAAGACATCGCGCGCTTCCATACCCTGTTCTGGCCAGCCGTTTTAGAGGGCGCCGGTTACCGCAAACCGACGGCCGTTTTCTGTCATGGCTTTTTGACGGTTAACGGTCAAAAAATGTCAAAATCTCGCGGCACCTTTATTAAGGCACGCACTTACCTCGAGCATTTAAATCCGGAATATCTGCGTTATTACTACAGCGCAAAATTATCCGACGGCATTGACGACATTGATTTGAATCTTGAAGACTTTATGCAGCGCGTTAATTCGGACCTTGTTGGCAAGGTGGTCAATATTGCCAGCCGCTGCGCCGGGTTTATCAGCAAGAAATTCGATAACCAGTTATCCGCAGAATTACCCAACGTAGCACTGTATAACGACATTGTTGCTGCCGGTGAGCAAATCGCCAATTATTATGAAAACCGCGAATACAATAAAGCCGTTCGTGAAATTATGGCGCAGGCAGATAAAGCCAATGTCTATATAGACGAAAACAAACCGTGGCTGCTGATTAAAGAACAGGGCCGTGAAGATGAAGTACAAAAAATCTGCACTCAGGGCCTGAACATGTTCCGCCTGTTGATGACTTATTTAAAACCTATCCTGCCGGTCACTGCAGAAAAATCAGAAGCCTTTTTAAAGACCGAATTCACCTGGGCAAGTATTCAGCAACCCTTGCTAAGCCACGGCATCAATAAATTCACACCATTACTTACACGCATAGAGAAAGATCAGCTCGACGCCATAACACAAGCCTCACTAGAAAATATGCCAACTGAAATTACACAAAATGAAGCAAATGCCACTGGCCCGCTGGCCGATGACCCTATAGCCGATGAAATCAGCTTCGATGATTTTGCCAAGATTGATTTGCGTGTCGCCAAAATCATTAAAGCCGAACACGTTGCGGGTGCCGATAAGCTGCTTCAGCTGACGCTGGATTTAGATGGCGAAACACGCAATGTGTTTGCCGGCATAAAGTCTGCCTACGCACCGGAAGACCTGGTCGGAAAACTCACCGTCATGGTCGCTAACCTGGCACCGCGAAAAATGCGCTTTGGCCTTTCTGAAGGCATGGTACTGGCTGCCGGACCGGGCGGTAAAGACCTGTTTATTCTCAATCCGGACGAAGGCGCTGCTGCCGGTATGAAAGTTAAGTAAACGATTGCTTCAATGTAATATACCGAAGATTATGCCCCGCTTCGACATAGTGTCTGGTTGAAAAAAAACCAGCCATTATGTTTATTCAAAAGCTTTAAAGGCGTTAGTCCGCGAATAACGCAAAAGGCGCGAAAAAAACATATTTTTGCAGGCCGTGATAAGACTTTGTTGTTCACGACGTTTTTGTCGGGTGTTGCCTGCAACGCGCCTTATGCAGACCTACGGGTGTTTAAAGCATATGTTATTTTTGATTTACTTCGCGTCTTTTGCGTTATTCGCGGACTAATTTTTTAGTTTTTTTGAACTAGCAATAATGGCCGCATATTCACGATCGAGATACTGAACTGATAAGGCGTTACCGACCCTTAACTACGTTGAGATAATTCTAATATAACAACTGCTAACAGCTAGAAGCAGGTGATCTATGACTCAAAATTAAAGGGACGAAGGACTTATTTATTAAGTAAGCATTTTCAAAAAACTTATTGTTCATTGTTTAATCCCTCGCACCTTTAATTACACCACAGTCGCGTTGTCAGATATAAAATTAATAATCCATTGCGCAACTCGTTTACTGTCGTTCTCTTGCTGCAATGAATCCATGGCATTATTGTATTTTTCCTTGCCAATGATATCGCGTCGCTTAGCCAGTAAATATTTAAGGTAGGCGTTAGAGAATTCAGGATGCCCCTGAAAAGCTAAAATATTATCGCCTAGCTGATAGGCGCTATTCTTACAGGACTCATTGCTTGCAATAAGCGCTGCCTGTTCAGGCAAACGCTGTACTTGATCTTGATGGCTAACGAGCAGCGAAAATGGTTTTGTTGCATTGCCTAGCCATGGCTTGTTTATTTGCAGACCAGACATCACGTTACCCACACTCCAGCCTTTTTCGCTTTTTTGGGAGTGGCCACCTAATGCATGCGCTATCAGCTGATGACCAAAACAAATACCGACTAATTTTTTTTCTCGTTTATGCAGTTCAACGATAAAAAGACGAAGCTTAATAATCCAGGGCGCATCGTCATACGCGCTAAATTTGCTTCCTGTAATCAAGTAGGCATCACACTCATCAATATCGTCAGGGTAACAATCGTCAATAACACGATACACAGAAAATTCTATCTGCTGATTAACTGATTGAAATAAACGCTGAAACATTAGGGCATAACTGCCATATTTTTCTTCGATATCAGGTTCCAGCGTGTCCGCTTCAAGAATACCTATTCGCACAGAGCATCACCATTGATCATGCCCCTTACTGCACATTGAAAAATTTGTGAATATTCTTCTTCACTGAACTGTACGGGGTTACTTCCTGCGCACGAATCCTGTGCAGCCAGGCGGCCAATTAAATCTTTTTTACTTAAGTTAATACCAATCGCCGCCAGGTCATTAGGAATACCCAGGTCCTGTCTAAATTCAATTACCCAGGTCATAAAACCGTTAAATGAAACGTCATCCAAATCCAGGTATCGGGCAATATGAATAATCTTTTGTTCGATCACGGGTTTATTTCTTAGCAAAACATAGGGCATCAAAATTGCATTGAGTAAGCCATGATGCTTATCAAATATAGCCCCTAGAGGATGCGCCAACGCATGTATCGCACCTAAGCCTTTCTGGAAAGCGGTGGCACCCATGGAGGAAGCAATTAACATATGGCTTCGCGCGACCAGGTCATTGCCATTTGCAAATGCGACCGGCAACCACTCTTTAATAAGGCGCATCCCTTCTAGCGCAATGCCATCGGCCATAGGATGATAAACTTGGACACAATAAGCCTCTAAATTATGCACAAAGGCATCAATTCCAGTCGCCGCCGTAATGTGTGCCGGCAAGCTCTGGCTTAGCGCCGGATCTTCAATCACAATATCTGGCATCATATTCGGATGAAATATTATTTTCTTGCTTGAGCTGGCTTCATCGACAATTACCGCCGCGCGGCCCACCTCTGATCCCGTTCCTGCTGTCGTGGGAACGGCAATGACAGGCGCCATACCTTGCGGATTAATGCGTTTCCAGTTATTGCCGATATCTTCAAAATCCCATAGCGAATAATCTTGATCCACCATTAATGCTATCGCCTTACCCGCATCCAGAGCACTGCCGCCGCCCAGGGCAATCACGCCATCATGCCGACCCTTTTTATAAGCGGCCACGCCATCTTCAACATTAGCACCTGTCGGGTTTGGCTTAACACCACTGAAAATTGAAGTGTTAATACCTGCATCTACATTAGCCTGCATAATAGCCTTAACAAAATCCTGCTCTGCCAGGCCGGCATCGGTAACCAGTAAAGGTTTATTTATTTTTAATTCTTTACAGACTTCTGCCAGCCGTGAAATTGTTCCCGCACCAAAACGAATAGCCGTGGGAAAGTTCCAGTTTGCCTGTAATTTAGTTAGTGCGGTGATATCAATTTTATTTGTTGCAGATTTATTATTCATCGCTTCATCATTTTTGGCAATAATATTTATGGATTTATATTGTTGTTTTTAAATGAAATGATTTGGCACGGGTAAGCTGCTGATACGCCAGCCTTGACAATGAACAACCTCGACCGGAATCTTTAATCCCCACCCATGGCAACGCCGGATCAAGGTAATCACAACGGTTCATAAACACAGTGCCTGTCTCTAACTGATCACCTATCTGCATCGCTTTGTCGACCGCTTTGTCGTCAGTAGCTGTCCATATCGATGCGGTTAAACCATAGGCACTATCATTCATTAATTTAATGGCCTGACGATCACTGCTCACTTTCATAATACCCACCACTGGCCCAAAGCTTTCATCCTGCATCACCGACATCGCATGATCCACATTAATTAATACCTGCGGTGCCAGATAAGGGGTATTGTGTTTACTGGCAGGAAAATTCTTTTCATCAATACATGCTTTTGCCCCCATAGACACCGCCTGCTTAATTTGTTCACGCACAAAATCTGCTGCTTTACTGTTCACCATAGGCCCCAGTGTGGCTTCCTTATCCATAGGGTTAGCCAGTTGATATTGATTAGCGAGTTTTATAAACGTTTTAATAAAAACATCATAGACATCTTCATGAACATAAATACGTTCGATGGCGCAACAAGACTGGCCTGAATTAAAAAAGGCGCCATCCAGAAGATTTTCAGCACTGTAGATTATATCCGCATCAGGCATAACGTAAGCAGGGTCCTTACCACCAAGTTCTAAAGCCACCGATTTAAATAAACCTGCCGCAGCGTTCTCTATTGCTTTACCACCACTAACAGAGCCCGTAAATGAGACATAAGCCACTGCATTTTGTCTAACAAGATCAAGCGTCATGTCATGATCAAGGTGTAAATACTGGAACACACCTGGCGGCAAACCCGCTTCTTCAAACGCCTGATAAAAACGCTCTGCACATAACAATGTTTGCGCTGAGTGTTTGAGTATCACGGTATTACCCGCCATCAATGCAGGGATAATTGAATTAACAGCCGTCAGATAGGGGTAATTCCACGGCGCCAGCGTCAACACCACACCGAGAGATTCTTTACGTATGTAACGAGTGAAGCCCGATTTTTTTTCAATCACAACATCAGCCAGTTCATGCTCGGCTATATCAATCATATAACGTGCACGTTCTTCCAGGCCGCCAAGCTCAGCAGCAGAATATTTTATAGGCCGGCCCATGAGTTGAGTGATTTCTTCGGCAATTTCATCGCTCTTTGCCAGCATGCAATCAATCGCCTGATGACAAAGCTTTGCTCTTAGCGATATATCGGTTGTTTGCCATAAGGCATGCGCATGAACCGCTGCCTGTAGTGTAGAACGAACTTCATCTTTAGTCGCCAGACTTCTTTCTGCAATGACAGCACCGTCAATAGGTGAAATTATTTTTATCGTTTTGTTCATATACTGTTTTATTTATACAAAGTCATCAACTGTTAATAACAAATATAAAACGAATATTGTAGCTAAGGAGCCTCTGATTAATTCATGAGCTCGTCTCTTGCTCTCAGAATACCCGGATTCGTCGTTTCAAATCTTCGCAATAGCCCTGCTATTACGCGCACTTTGCGCCTTGAATCTGAGCATTCTGAGCACAATATACTTCACTCAGAATTAATCAGAGGCTCCCTAAATAATTTCAAAGTAACGTTCTAACTCCCATTGAGAAATGTGTTTTCTAAACTCCATCTCCTCCCATTCCCTGCTTGCTGCAAAATGATCGACAAATGCATCACCAAAATAGCCTCTGGCTATATTTGACTGTTTATATTTTTGCGCCGCATGCCATAAAGTTTCTGGCAACTTCAAATAATCAGGAAATACCTTGTCATAAGCACTGCCTGTCACCATTGAATCGATTTCGGCTTTATTCTCAATACCCCATAAACCTGAAGCAATGACCGCAGATAAAATCACATAGGGGTTAGCATCGGCAGCTGCGATTCTATATTCTAGCCGTTGTGAATTTTCATCACCTGGAATAATTCGAATGGCACAGGTTCTGTTATCCACGCCGACACTGGCTTCAGTGGGCGCCCAAAAACCCGGAATTAGTCGTCGATAAGAATTAATAGTGGGTGCGATCATGGCAAGAAATTCCGGCATGAGTTTTTGCTGACCTGCGGCAAAGTATCGAATGGTGTCACTCATATTATCTGGCTGATTAGCATCATAAAATAGCGACTGACCTTTATCATTTTTCAATGACAGATGTATATGGCCACTTTGACCTGGATATTCTACCGACCATTTCGCCATAAATGTCGCCATTTTGTTTTGTTTTTGCAGTGATATTTTTGTGAAGGTTTTAAACAATGCCGCTTTATCTGCGGAATCGAGTGCACCACTATAGGCTAATGCGGCTTCTAATACGCCCGGCCCCGTTTCTTCATGCAAACCCTCTATACTAAAGTCCATATCTTCTGCGAGTTTTAAAATACTTTGATAGGTATCAGATTCCACGCTATTGCGTATCATTGAATAACCAAAATTCGATGGTGCCAAAGGTTCTAAATTCTGATAATTTTTTTCTCGAATACTGTTAGCAGTTTCATTAAAAACGAAAAACTCATATTCAAAACCAGAAAAAATTTCCAGTCCCATCGTTTTTGCTTTTTCGAGGACCCGGCGCAATGTCGCACGAGGACAAATCGATTCTGCCCCTGCCGAAAACTCACCGAGAAAAAACAACATGTCGCCTTCAAAGGGTAATCGTCGACAACTGGCAGGCAATATTCGAACCTGGGCATCGGGGTAACCGGTATGCCAGCCGGTATAATGAACATTATCGTAAAGCTGGTCATTGACATCCCAACCCAACACTACATCACAAAAACCAAATCCCTTGTCTAATGCCGATAAGAATTTAGCCTTAGACATATATTTGCCTCGCATAACCCCATCCATATCAAACACACCGACTTTGACATGGCTATGATCACCGCTCTCAACAACTTGCCGAGCCTGCTGTGCGTTTTTAACATCTCTTGCGTCCACTGGAGCATCTCTCTGTAATGTGTATACACCAAGTTTAGTCATAAATAATCCAAAAGGCAGTGACTCAAACAAAAGAGGCAGATTTATGTTTTACATCACATTTAAGAATATTTTAGGCTGAGAAAAAATTAATGGCAGTCCGTTATTGTCGGGTAAGTAGGCACTGGATTAGCTTGCTGTTAACGATTTTCTCAGAGATCGATAACGACCCACTATGCTTATTCAAAAGATTTAAAAATGTTAGTCCGCGAATAACGCAAAAGGCGCGAAGTAAAGCAATAAAATATCACCTGTTTTAAACACCCGTAGGCCTGCATAAGACACGTTGCAGGAAATACCTGACAAAACGTCGTGAACAACAAAGTCTTATCACGGCCTACAAAAATATGTATTTTTCGCGTCTTTTGCGCTATTCGCGGATTATTTTTTTAGCTTTTTTAAACTATCAATACTGGCCACCCCCTCAGCCACTTTTGTGAATACCTGCTTGAGGGCATCTGTATTGCGTTTTAGCGGTATGTTTCAGATTAAGCCTGGCTCAATATGTTATCCGTCATGTCATATCTGGACTTGTACACTTATGCAAACAATATGGCACAACAAAAGCCTAATTCCTTATTGATTCTATTGATTTTTTTATCATATAAATCAACTAAAACTAAAGGCACAATCTGTTAGACTGCGCAAATGACAGAATATGCACTCATCCTGCTCAGTACCATACTGGTTAATAACTTTGTGCTGGTTAAATTCCTCGGCTTATGCCCTTTTATGGGCGTCTCACGCAGGCTGGAAACCGCCATTGGTATGGCACTGGCCACTACCTTTGTACTAACGCTGTCTTCTGTCAGCAGTTACCTGGTCAATGAATACATACTGGCTCCACTGGACCTGGAATACATGCGCACCATTATGTTTATTTTGGTGATAGCCGTCGTCGTCCAGTTTACTGAAATGGTTGTGCATAAAACCAGCCCCTTGTTATACAACGTGCTGGGTATATTTCTGCCATTAATTACCACCAACTGCGCCGTGTTAGGTGTTGCATTGCTTAATATTCAGCAGCAGCATGGCTTTTTACAATCACTGTTTTACGGATTCGGTGCAGCCGTCGGATTTTCACTGGTACTCATTTTGTTCTCCGCTTTGCGTGAGCGTATAACCGTCGCTGATGTACCTGAAGCATTTCAGGGTACATCCATTGCACTGATTACAGCGGGCATCATGTCACTGGCTTTTATGGGATTTGCAGGGCTAATAAAAATATAAGCCCAGGCCGAACACCTAATATAGATCCTAAAAGTACAGCATAAAACTATGATTATATTGGAATATACTAGAGAATGATCAAGCCACACTATGTACACAGGAGCGCGATGCAACTTTTTGGAAAAATCCTGCATGGCTATGAAATTTCCGGACTAATGCATTAAAACCATGCTCACGGTCATTATTACACTTGCCGTCATTGCCAGTATCTTTGGTTTTGTACTCGCCTACTCCGCTATTCGATATAAAGTAGAAGGCGACCCGGTGGTTGATCAAATTGATGCGCTGCTGCCACAAACACAATGTGGACAATGCACTTACGCAGGGTGCCACCCTTATGCCGAGGCGATAGCAAAAGGTGAAGCAGACATTAATCAATGCCCACCCGGTGGAGAAGCAACCATTATTGCACTGGCCGATTTGCTTGATGTGGAGATTAAACCGCTAAATGCAGAACATGGTGAAGTAAAGTCATTAGCCACTATCGTTCGCATTGACGAACAGATCTGTATCGGTTGTACACTGTGCATTCAAGCCTGTCCGGTTGATGCCATATTAGGCGCAGCCAAACAAATGCACACAGTCATTGAATCAGAATGTACCGGTTGTGATTTGTGCATACCGCCGTGTCCGGTCGACTGCATTCATGTATTTGAAGTTAAACCTACAATACGCAACTGGACCGCGGAATTACCTGAAGTTAAATTTGTAGCACCCAAAGCCAGTTAAGCCGGCAACCGTAATCATGAGACAAGACAAAAACCCGCTCATCGAGAATAATCTGTCAACATTTGACGGTGGCATAAAATTGGCTGGCCATAAGCACTTATCAAGCAGTCGCCCCATTTCGACGTCTGAACAAAGTCAGCAATACATTATTCCATTACAGCAGCATATCGGCGTCATTAGCCAGACACTGGTTAAGCCGGGCGACAGAGTACTGAAAGGACAAATGCTGGCCGAACCGGGCGACCTGATCAGCGCAGCAATACACGCACCGGTTTCCGGTATCGTCACTGCCATAAAACAACATGATGTTCCGCACCTGTCAGGTTTACCTGACACGTGCATATTTATCGAAAACGATTTTAAAGATGAATGGATTGAACGTCAGCCGATTGCGGATAATTACAATCAAACCTCCTCATCCGATATGCGTAACATTATTCGTGATGCAGGCATCGTCGGTATGGGTGGCGCGACATTCCCTTCCCCCGTCAAGCAAACTGAAATCAATCTGAAGACACTGATTCTTAATGGTGTGGAATGTGAACCATACATTACCTGTGATGATGCATTAATGCGTGAGCGTGCCGAGCAAATATTATCCGGCGCTGACATCATCGGCCACATTATTAAAGCCAGACGATGCATCGTTGCCATTGAAGATAATAAACCTGAAGCAATTAAAGCAATGCAGGCTGCTATTGATAAAGACGGTACCGGTTTTTTTCGTATCCAGGTGGTGCCTACGCTCTACCCCAGTGGTGGTGAAAAACAACTCATCAAAATCATTACCGGTAAAGAAGTTCCAATGAGCCGCTTTCCTGCCGAGATAGATGTTCTGTGCCATAACGTTGCCACCGCCTATGCTATCCATCGTGTCGTGTATTTTGCAGAACCGCTGATATCGCGCATAACCACAATAACAGGTCATGGCGTCGTACATCCACAGAACATCGAAGTGCTGATAGGCACACCGATGCGTTCATGCATTGAACATTGCGGCGGTTACACTAAGGATAGCGAGGAACTCATCATGGGCGGGCCGATGATGGGATTTTCACTTAACTCTGACGATTTACCCATCACCAAAGCCTGCAATTGCTTAATGGTCACTGCCCATGATGAAACAAAAGCCGAAGAAACCATAAACAATCAAAACCAGCTGCCGTGTATTCGATGCGGCAAGTGCGTCGATGTTTGCCCGGTACGTTTATTGCCACAGCAGCTGTACTGGTATGCCAGCAGCAAAAACATTGAACGCCTGCTAGAGCATAAGCTGTTTGACTGTATCGAGTGCGGTTGCTGCGCCTATGTCTGCCCGAGTAATATACCGCTGGTACAGTATTATCGTTACGCTAAAACGAACATCCGGCAACAGGAAAACGAACGTAAAAAATCAGACATTGCGCGACAACGCCACGAAGCACATCAGCTTAGACTGGAAAAACAAAAACAGGAACGTGAAGAGCGTTTGCGCAAAAAACGCGAACTGTTAAAAAATAAAAAAAATGAAAGCACAGGTGAAAACATCAGTGATGAAAAAAGCAGCAAACAGGCGGCAATAGCCGAAGCTGTGGCACGTGCCCTGGCCAAGAAAGCAGAGCGCAATAAAAATAAAGACAATGGATAAATGCAAAGCGATTTACAAAATTAAAATGAAAATTAAATATGTTATTTAAACACTCGGCTTCACCACATATAAAACAAAACATCACCGTTCATAACATGATGTTTATGGTTATATACGCCTTAATACCAGGCGCACTGGCATCAATATATTTTTTTGGCTGGGGCGTTTTATTTAATTTAATTATTGCAATAAGCGTTTGCTTACTAACCGAAGCAGTCATTCTCAAGCTTCGACTGCGCGACGTTTATCAGCACACTGCAAGATGGCAGCGCCTTGCTTACCGCCTGCCTGCTGGCACTTGCATTACCTTCCCTCGCACCATGGTGGATAACAGTCATCGCGTCAATTTTCGCCATTGCCGTAGCCAAGCACCTGTATGGTGGCCTGGGTTTTAATCCATTCAACCCGGCAATGGTCGGTTACATCGTAGTAATGATTTCATTCCCCCTTGAAATGACGCTATGGTCAGCACCCATGGGTGTAAACATCGGCAACTATAATGGCTGGCCGGATTTCAGCACGACATTTAACTGGGTTTTCCTGGGCACACTGCCTTATGCTGAAACCATTGACAGCATTTCAATGGCAACCCCGATTGACCTGATTAAAACACAACTTAATCAAATGCACGATGTCGCAGAAACGCGAAACCATGCTACTTACAGTGTTCTGTTTTCCAGTATTAGCGGCACCGGCTGGCAATGGATAAATATTTTATTTCTTGGCGGCGGTATCTGGCTTGTTAAAAAAGGTGTTGCTGACTGGCGCATTCCCACAGCATTTCTTATTAGCTTAGTTTTAATCTCTAATATTTTTTCTGTTATAGATTACTCAACAAACAGTTCAGCACTGTTTCATGCATTCAGCGGCGGCACCATGTTATGCGCATTCTTTATTGCGACTGATCCTGTAACCGCAAGCACTACGCCTAAAGGACGCTGGATTTATGGCGCAAGCATTGGCGCACTGGTTTACATTATTCGAAGCTGGGGCGGTTATCCCGATGGTATAGCTTTTGCTGTTGTACTAATGAATGTCGCCGCACCACTAATAGATTATTATACGCAACCAAAAGTCTATGGCGATTTTACTTAACTATAAAAAAAATATATTAATCACTGCTTCACTGCTTATGTTGTTTGCAGCGTCAGGTGCTGCCTTAGTAGGCTTAACCTATAAGCAAACGGTTGATGATATTAAATACAACGAAATGCTGACCTTGCTGAGAAAATTAAATACCATCATCCCTGCACAATCGTATAACAATGATTTACTTCTCGATACAGTAACCATTAAAGCAAACGCTTTACTCGGCACCAAAGAAGATTCACTGGCATACCGCGCGAGAAAAAACGATAAAAACATAGCCGTCGTTTTTTCCAGTGTTGCGCCCAATGGCTATAATGGGCCAATCCACTTATTGGTAGGTGTTCGCGCTGACGGAGAACTTGCCGGTGTCCGGGTGGTAAAACATCGTGAAACACCGGGACTTGGTGATGCTGTCAGTTTGACATACTCTGACTGGATCCTTGGCTTTGACAATAAATCCCTCACTAATCCTGATGAAAAACGCTGGAAAGTGAAACGTGACGGCGGTGTCTTTGACCAGTTTACTGGTGCTACAATAACACCACGTGCTGTCGTCAGCGCTGTTCACGACGCATTGTTATACTTTGAAAAAAACCAGGATATCTTATTTAGCATAAAACCTGATAACACTAAAACGGACATGCCTAAAGCGAATAAAACTAAAGCAGCTAAAACAAAAGCAACTAAAACTAAATCAGATATAATGAAGCAGCCATGACAGACAGCACGCCTAATCAGAAAAAAACCATAAGCCAGAATGGGCTGTGGACCAATAACGTTGCGCTGGTTCAATTATTGGGTTTATGCCCATTGCTGGCGGTAACCGGCACCGTTATAAATGGGCTGGGTCTAGGCATCGCCACTTTAATCACCCTGGTATTATCCAACAGCATCGTTTCACTGATACGCCCCTGGTTAAAATCTGAAATTCGTATCCCGGTCTTTGTGCTCATCATTGCCTCGATAGTTACCACCATCGAATTAATCATGAACGCCTGGTTCCATGAGTTATACCTTGTCTTAGGGATATTCATCCCGTTGATTGTCACCAACTGTTCAATCATCGCGCGCGCTGAATCATTCGCTTCTAAAAACAATTTTATTGACTCCGCGCTAGATGGTTTCATGATGGGACTAGGTTTTGCCCTGGTACTGGTGGTACTGGGCGGCATGCGAGAATTAATTGGATTTGGCACCCTGTTCGCCAATGCACAGCTAATGTTTGGCAGTATCGGCACATCAATGACGATAACGATCAGTGAAAATTACCCGGGCTTTTTGCTTGCTGTACTACCTCCCGGCGCGTTTATCGGCCTTGGATTATTGATCGCGGTTAAAAATATAATCGATAAACGTCAGCAGGCGCCACAGACTGTTGTTGCCGATGCAGAACCTGCTGCAAGTTAAATTGCACATAGATAAATTCTTAAAAAATCCAGTCCGCAAATGAACGCAAAAAACGCAAATGTAAAAACAAAAACATCCATCTTTTATTTGCGTTCATTTGCTTTCATTTGCGGATAAGTTATTTTTCTTTTGTTACGTTTCATTTCATGTCATGAATAAAACTAAACGTCACGAAATATTTTCACGCTTGCAAAAAGACAATCCTTCACCGACAACCGAACTCAATTTCAATTCCACCTTCGAGTTATTAATCGCGGTTATTCTATCGGCACAGGCAACCGACAAAAGCGTCAACATTGCCACAACCAAGCTCTATGCCATAGCCAACACACCCGAGGCTATTTATAAACTCGGCGAGTCAGGCCTTAAAAAATACATTAAAACCATTGGATTGTTTAACAGTAAAGCAGCCAACATCATTAAAACCTGCAAAATATTAGTTGAACAGCACAACAGCATCGTACCTGACGACCAGGCAATGTTAGAAGCGCTGCCCGGCGTCGGCAGAAAAACAGCCAATGTTGTACGCAACACTGCTTTTGGCCACCCTACCATGGCAGTCGACACACATATTTTTCGGGTATCCAATCGCACAAAAATTGCGCCCGGTAAAAATGTACTGGAAGTTGAAAAAAAACTGGTAAAATTCATTCCCAAAGAATTTTTAGTCGATGCACATCACTGGTTAATTTTACTTGGCAGGTATACCTGTATTGCGCGTAAACCGCGGTGCGGGTCGTGTCTTATTGAAGATTTATGTGAATACAAAAACAAAACTGAATAATTTTTATTTGTAATTTTTATTTAGTGTTTTCTTTTATGAGTCTTTTGTCTGGCATTTACGACTTTTTTATTATTGTTGGCATTGCGGATCTCGCCTCTGACTGGCGAGTTACTCTTTTGCTACAGCCCAAAAGAGTAACCAGAAAAGGCCGCCGCTACTCGATTGCCCCTGCGGGGTTCCTGAATTTGCGGGCATTGCCTACGAGCCCGCCTTGATGCGCCGTCCGGGCGCACAGGGCTAAATTCACCTTCCCTGGCGAATTTGCTCTACCAATACCCGCAACTTCAGCAATCGAGAGGCGGAAGTTACAACAGAAGAAACGAAGCCGAAACATAAAGCAAAACGCAACAACACTAGCACAAAACGCTACCGCTAGCGTTTTGTTGTTTCGTTTTACCTTCCACCTCAGCAAGCCATTTAGGCAGTACCGTTATCATGGGTTTTCTGTGCCAGCTGTCTGAGCCCACGTGTTTTTCAACGTGGGCGAGTTCTGGCGCAGCATGATAACGGCACTGCCTAAATGGCTTGCCTGAGGTGGAAAGTCGAAGTCAAAACGGTGCGTAACACGTCGTGCACTGCCTTTATGCTCTAGCTTCGACTTTGCTTCGAGTTTTGTTTTATTCTTGCGTTCACTCCCGCCTGTCGATTGCTGAAGCTGGGGAATATTGCCGTAGATGCCAAAATTCAGCACAAGACGTCACCTCTGTTTTTGACGTTGACCTTTCCACCTTAGGCAAGCCATTTAGGCGATGCCGTTATCATGGGCTTTCTGTGCCGCATGTCTGAGCCACGTGTTTTTCAAGTGGGCGAGTTCTGGCGCAGCAGGATACCGCCATGCTAAATGGGAACCCCCATGTCTTTTACGGGGGCGTAGCCGTAGCGGCGGCCTTTTCTGGTTACTCTTTTGGGCTGTAGCAAAAGAGTAACTCGCCCGTGGTGCGACAACCACAATGCCAAAATAAAAAGAAATCGTAAATGCCAAATCGCAAATCACAAATTACAATATTCAGATTAACAAATACAACAAACCCCACTTCCTGTAACATTGAAAACTTAACATAAATACAATTTAAAGACACAATAAAATGTTCGGTAATAACAGAAATGAATTACGCCAGGTCTACCTCAGCTGCTGGCAACTAAAGAAAAACAACCTCCCCATGGACCCAATGCAGGAAGTCGTCGCCAATATTGTCGAACTGCATCCTGAATACCACCAACTTCTTGAAAATGATGAGATTGTTGATAAAGATTTCTCCGCTGATACGGGTGAAAGCAATCCTTTTTTACATATGAGCATGCATATCGCTCTGCATGAGCAAATCAGCACCAATCGTCCTGACGGCATCAATGACTGTTACCAGAAATTGTGCCTCCTGCAAGGCGGGCCTCATGATGCAGAGCATGCCATGATGGAATGCCTGGGCGAAGCTCTCTGGCAGGCTCAGCGCGATCAAACGGTACCGGATGAAGTTTCATATCTTGAATGTCTAAAAAAAATAGCGCAAATGGCTTAAATATTTCACCAATTTACCCTAAATTTTTAAAAAAACATCTGAACTTACAAAATTATCGTACTGTCTTTGAATGCGAGAACATTGTAGACTCAGCTACCCCATAGGGCAGCACATATCACACTTAGGAGAAACCTTTTATGAACAAAACTATGAAAAAATCACTCTCAGTAGCACTCGGTACAACATTTGTTGCAGCAATGTCAGCATCACCTATGGCTAATGCAGACGCTAACCCATTTGGCATGCAAAACCTTGAAAGCGGCTACATGCATGTTGCTGAAGGCAAATGCGGCGAAGGTAAATGCGGCGAAGGCAAAATGGATAAAGAAGGCAAATGCGGCGAAGGCAAAGCTAAAGAAGGCAAATGCGGTGAAGGCAAAGCCAAAGAAGCTAAGTGTGGCGAAGGCAAATGCGGCGAAAACAAAGCCAAAGAAGCTAAGTGTGGCGAAGGCAAATGCGGCGGTAAGAAATAAGCCAGCAAGCATGACTAACAACCATTAGTCCAGCTAGCACAATAGCTAAAAAGCCCCGACTTTCGGGGCTTTTTTATTGCCTACATGGATGTAGGTAAGGGGCGTTAGCAGGAGCGGAAGCTTTGCCTACATGGATGTAGGTAAGGGGCGTTAGCATATGTACAGGATGTACGGTAGTAGAGCAATGCATGGAGCAATTGCCGAGGAGCGGAAGCTTTGCCTACATGGATGTAGGTAAGGGGCATGAGCCATTATCGAGGAGACCAGGTCGAGCAACTGCCAATTATGGAATCTATAGCCAGGCCAAATAAAATCACTGGCAATACCTTAAAATAGAAATAGTTATATTATATTTATCAAAATATGTTTATTATCATATGACTGTTTTATAAACATTGAAAAAATATTTCTAAGAATTAAAAACCTCATTAAAGACAGGGAAAAGAATGTTTTCTGGTGAATCATTTGGACTTGAAGTGCTCGGCTGGATGGCAACCGTGTTTATTTTTGCCGTCGGCATACTCATACTCTTTCTTATCGGCGTTTATATTGCCGATGTGACACAAACCAAGCAGGCCATCAGACGAAACTACCCGGTTATAGGCCACTTTCGCTATTACTTTGAACACATCGGCACTTTCTTTCGCCAATATTTCTTCACCATGGACAGGGAGGAAATGCCGTTCAATCGCGCGCAGCGTTCCTGGGTATACCGCGCTGCAAAAGACATCGATAACACCGTTGCTTTTGGCTCAACCCGCGACTTAAAACCCAGCGGGAGCATACTGTTTGTTAACACCGCATTCCCAACGCTGGGTAAAGATGCAGTTAAATGTACAGAGATAGTCATCGGCGAAAATTCTGCTAAAAAACCATTTACCGCGCATTCGTTTTTTAATATTTCCGGCATGAGTTTCGGCGCCATTTCCAAACCGGCAGTACAGGCTTTATCGTATGGCGCAAAAAAAGCTGGCGCCTGGATAAATACCGGCGAAGGTGGATTATCCCCCTATCATCTGGAAGGCGGTGCCGATATCGTGTTTCAAATTGGCACTGCCAAATACGGCGCACGAGATGAAAACGGCCTCCTGTCTGATGAAAAGCTGCGAGAAATTGCTGCGCATGAAACTGTTCGCATGTTTGAAATTAAAATGTCACAGGGTGCCAAGCCGGGTAAAGGCGGCATTCTTCCAGCCGCAAAAGTTGATGAAGAAATTGCAAAAATTCGCGGTATTCCTGTTCACTCTGATTCCATTAGCCCTAATCGTCACCCGGAAATCGAAAACAATGACGACCTGATTGATATGATCAATCACATTCGCCAGCTCACCGGAAAACCTGTTGGCTTTAAAGCGGTCATTGGCGATAAAACCTGGTTACGTGAATTTCTTGCCGCGGTAAATAAAAGAGGTAAAGATACCGCGCCGGATTTTATTACTATTGATAGTGCCGATGGCGGTACCGGCGCCGCACCCATGAGTTTGCTCGATTATGTCGGCATGCCAATCCACGAAAGTTTACCGCTGGTGATTGATACCATTTGCCAGGCAGGATTGCGCGACAGGATAAAAGTCATTGCTTCGGGCAAATTAATTAACCCCGCAGAAGTTGCCTGGGCGCTGTGTGTCGGCGCAGACTTTATTACCTCAGCCCGTGGTTTCATGTTTTCACTCGGATGCATACAGGCATTACAGTGCCATCAAAATACCTGCCCTACAGGCATCACCACACACAATAAAAAATTACAAAGCGGTTTAGTCGCCGAACAAAAATCCTCACGTGTTGCCAACTACATCAAAAACATGGCCTATGAAGTTGGCATGATTGCGCACTCCTGCGGTGTGCGTTCGCCGCGCGAACTCACTCGTCGACACGCCCGCATCGTTCAGGACAACGGAACGTCCACCATGCTTGCAGATATCTATCCAGATGTAAGCGAGAGTGCCTGAATGGAAAAACAAACCGTTTCATCAGCTTGAGTGAACTAATACTAAAAAACCTGTGTCCATTAGGGCACAGGAATGTTTAAACCAAAAAAGCACGTTCCAACATTAAACACAGGATCGACCATGGGAATACTATGCTCACTGGCTGGCAAAGCCCAATCACTGCTTAACACAACACGTGCAGTGGACTTTCTCGGTCCGCTAGCCCTGCGTTTATACCTGGTACCCATTTTCTGGATGGCGGGCAGTAAAAAGCTGAGCGATATAGAAAGCACAGCGGCATGGTTTGGTGACCCCGACTGGGGACTGGGCCTGCCCTTTCCTGAAGTCATGGCGTGGGCAGCTTCATTAACCGAAGCTGGCGGTGCCATACTATTATTCTTTGGTCTTGCCGTACGCTGGATATCCATTCCATTAATGGTCACCATGATTGTGGCAGCGGTCACCGTGCATTTACAAAACGGCTGGCTAGCCATTGCGGAAGGTTCGGGTTTCTTTGCCAGTGAACGAACTGCAGGTGCTATTGAACGCCTCGACGTTGCCAAAGAAATATTACGTGAACACGCAAATTATGACTGGTTAACAGAAAACGGTAGTATCGTAATATTAAACAACGGCATTGAATTTGCGGCGACCTATAGCATCATGCTTCTTGTGTTATTCTTTACGGGTGCCGGTAAAGCCAGCCTTGATCATTTGATAAGCAAAAAGTACGGTCAATGTTAGTTAATCATCCTGACCAGGATAATAGACAATTATAAAGAGCAGAGATAAAAGTGGACATAACTAAAAAACATTACCCGGTATCTGGCGCCGGCCTCGGTTTGCGCCGGGAAAAACTCGATGAAATGCTGCAAGCTTCAGCTGAAGGCAGCTTGGCGCCGGTAAGTTTTATGGAAGTCGCACCAGAAAACTGGATTAATGTCGGCGGCACTTTCGGCAAAAAATTTAGACAGTTCACTGAACAATATGATTTTCTCTGTCACGGTTTATCTTTATCGATTGGCAGCCCCGCACCGTTAGATGAAGACTTTGTCAAAGACGTCGGCCAGTTTTTAAATACGCATGACATTAAACATTATTCTGAACATTTAACTTATTGTTCAGATGATGGCCACCTGTATGACTTATTGCCCATCCCCTTTACTGAAGAAGCCGTACATTATGTTGCCGAGCGCATTCGCCGCGTACAGGACATTCTGCAACAGGAAATATCCATGGAAAACGCTTCCTATTACACGCCGGCACCCGGCAAAGAAATGGAAGAGATTGAATTCATTAATGCCGTACTGGATGAAGCAGACTGCGGTTTATTGCTCGACGTGAATAATATTTATGTTAATTCTGTCAATCATCTTTATGATCCCATAGAATTTTTAAAACAGCTTCCGGCAGAACGTATCCGTTATGCGCACATCGCCGGGCATTACAATGAAGACAAAGATCTGATTGTCGATACTCACGGTGCTGACGTCATCGACCCTGTGTGGGACATACTGCATCAAGCCTATGAACATTTTGGCGTGTTCCCGACATTGCTTGAACGCGACTTTAATATTCCGCCAGTGCCTGAATTACTTAACGAAGTAAATCAAATTATTGCTATGCAAAATAAATGGCAGAACGACCACACTGAAACCGTACAAAAATAACGCATCGCTAAGAAAAAATGACTATACCTGCATTTAAAAAACATCAATACGAATTTACTGCACACATTCGTGATCCGAAAAAAAACTCAAAGCCTGACGGCATTGAAGATCGTCGCATGGGCATTTACCGTGAACTGTTTTATAACAATGTAGAAGGTTTTATTTCAAGCGGCTTCCCAGTCATTCGTAAAATTTACAGCGATGAAAACTGGCACAAGATGATTCGCGATTTCTTTGCCAACCACGAAAGCCATACCCCCTATTTCCTGGAAATTTCTCAGGAATTTATCGATTACCTGCAAAACGAAAGACAAGCTCAAGACGAGGACCCCGCCGGTTTAGTCGAACTGGCACATTATGAATGGGTGGAAATGGCGTTACATGTTTCTGATGAAAGCATCAACATGGACAACATCAATGCCAATGGCGACTTAATCACACAGTGCCCGGTATTTTCACCGCTTGCCTGGCCACTGATGTATGAATTTCCCGTGCACACCATGGGACCGGACAAGCTGCCAGAAGCAGCACCTGAACAGGCAACCTACCTGGTCGTCTACCGAAACCGAAATGACCAGGTTCGTTTTCTCGAAATCAATCCGGTAACTGCACGATTGATTGCTTTATTACAGGAAAATGAATCGTTGACCGGTGCTCAAGCCATCGAGCAAATAAGTAAAGAAATGAAACACCCTAATCCCGATGTTGTCTATCAGGGTGGCAAAGCAGCACTTGAAGAATTACAGCAGCATGGCATCATCCTTGGCACCCGCGTGTAATGAAAGCAGCTCACCGCAGGGTGTAACATGCATTTCGTGATTCACCATTAGTATTCGCATTCCGCTGCAAGCGGCGCAGCCTGCAATTCAGATATATTTCGAATGATAAGAAACAATCTCGCTAAGCTTTCCAGCTTATTATTAATTACTGCCGTGTTAAGCATTACCTTATCTGCATGCAGCAAACAAAACTGGTATTTAGGCGCGCAGGCTGCCAAGCAGGCGCAGTGCATGAAAGGACCGGACGCTGAATACGAAAACTGTATGCAGCAGTCTAATGAAAACTATGATGAGTACAAAAAAAGCCGGGATGAATTACTGAAAGAACCTGCAGCGAAATAAATAACGCCAGCTATTATTATGCAAACAACTGCTGCCACCAGTGCTGGCGGTTTTTCGGAGGATTGAGCCCGGCTTCAAGCTCGACAGGTTGCAGCCTTGATAAAATCCAGCCCGGCAATGGTGGGTTGTCGCTAAAACCACAGCTTACGCCAAGATTATTCGGATCAAATATTTTTATAAATTCAGGTGCTTCCTTATTGTCGATATAGACAATGCCACAATAGTCTTCGTCATGCTCGTTGTGCAGTAAGACATCAATTTTGCTCGATAAAACTCAGAAATTGTGACTTCTCAACCGTGGCTTCAGGCGGCGCTTCACCAACCGCATAAATATACCAATGATCATCGGCATGTTCTTTTAACACTTGCCAGAAATCATCCAGCTCATGCCAGCGCATGGTCGAGGTAAAACTACCTTTAAATGCGGATAAATATGCTTGCTCAATAGCCATCTCCATCTCAATCACCTGTAATCACTGTCGCTGAATAACCGCGCTTATGCAGCCAAAATTAATTTAAAGTTTTAGCGTTAATCCAGTCATTTATTTGCTGATGACTGCGTTTAATAAATTCGGCATCTTTGAAGGCACAGGCCATTACCGTTGCGCCCTGTAACCTGGCCAATAAATCCATTGCCAGATCATCTGCATTACTCAGACCGATAGACTCAAACTGCTGCTTGATCCAGCCCCGCATCAGCACAAAAGCCTGCCTGGATTTTTCATGCAGCGACAGCATCATCTTTAGCCAACTCAGAACTTAAGGTACCGATAGGACAACCGCTTGCTATAACATCATCGCGATTATCGTCCAGCATATTACTGAACATCAGCAAACGCTCTCTGGCATCCTCCGTTTCAGTATCGCAGCGATTTAGCATGGTATTGATATCGTCAATACGCGAACTGACCACTGCCGCTAAAATCTCGTCCTTGGTTTTAAAATAATAATAAAAATTACCCCGGGGAATACCGGTAGCATCCGAGATATCCTGAAATGAAGTTTGATTGTAGCCGCGTCGGTAAAACAGACTGTCAGCTGCATCGATAATTCGTTGACGATTGCCGTCACCCTTAGTGCCCATAAATAGTACCTATAAAATGCTTTTATCTAGCTAATAAATAAGCGAACCGCCTTACAGCAAAACACTTAAACTGATAACAAAGCGTTGCTGCAATGATCATCGCAAACAAATAAGACGGTCGTATTACTTATGCAAACACTGTAACATCAGCGCACCTTAAAAAACAACACGAATATCTTCAAATAAATAACAAGCAGAATGTAAATTGAACGCGCTAGAAATAAAAAATCTGAAAAAAACCTACAAAAACGGTGTAATTGCGTTAAAAGGCGTCGATCTTGCTGTAAAAGAAGGTGATTTTTTTGCTTTACTCGGGCCCAATGGCGCCGGTAAATCGACCGTTATTGGTATCATTGCTTCGCTGGTCAACAAAACCTCCGGTCAGGTAGAGGTTTTCGGGCAGGACCTGGACAGCAATTTCTCAGATGTCCGCATGCACATCGGCCTGGTACCGCAAGAATTCAATTTTAATATTTTTGAACCCGTCGGTGAAATCCTGATTAATCAGGCAGGTTACTACGGCATTAGCCGCGATCAAGCAAATAAACGTGCAGAAAAATACCTCAAACAATTAGAACTCTGGGACAAACGTTTTGACATGGCGAAAGAGCTTTCCGGCGGCATGAAACGTCGACTGATGATTGCGCGCGCGCTGATGCATCGACCCAAACTGCTGATACTGGACGAGCCCACCGCTGGCGTTGATATTGAAATAAGGCATTCAATGTGGGCATTTTTAAAAGAACAAAACAAGAAAGGCACGACGATTATCCTGACCACACATTACCTGGAAGAAGCAGAAAGTTTGTGTAACAACATCGCGATAATTAACAACGGCGTTACCATCGAACAAACACAAATGCGCACCCTGCTTGACCGCTTACATATCGAAACGTTTATTCTTTATCTTGCCAATGAAATTGAATCGGTACCCGATTGCGGCGACTATGCGGTAAGAATGATAGACAGCACAACACTGGAAGCCGATATTCATTCAATGACCAATAACGGAAATAGCGAAAAAATAAACATGACCGATCTTTTTAAGCGGCTTAAAGACTGCGGTATAGAAGTTCTCAGCATGAAAAATAAAAGCAACCGGCTCGAACAATTATTTATCGCCATGCTGAACAATAAAAAAACTGCGCAATAAATAGAGCAGGCTAACGGAGAGCCCAGTTAAATGAACTTCAGCCAAAAAATGATTGCGCTGAAAACCATCGCAGTAAAAGAGTATTTACGTTTTATTCGCATCTGGATACAAACCATACTACCGCCTGCGATTTCAGTTGGCCTTTATTTTATTATTTTTGGTGAACTCATCGGCTCACAAATCAACGATATCGATGGTTACAAATATATGGATTATATTGTACCCGGCCTGATTTTAATGTCCGTCATCACCAACGCCTATGCCAACGTTGTATCTTCATTTTTCAGCTCTAAATTCCATCACAGTGTTGAAGAAATGCTGGTCTCTCCATTACCCAATCATATTATTTTAATAGGCTTTGTTTCTGGCGGACTGGCAAGAGGCATTATCGTCGGCATAACGGTTACCCTGGTATCGATGTATTTCTCAGACTTTCAGATACACAGTTACAGTATAACCATTGCCGTGTTTGTTTTAACGTCGATACTGTTTTCACTGGCAGGTTTCATCAATGCCGCTTACGCCAGAAGTTTTGACGACATAACCATCATTCCGACTTTCGTATTAACACCACTCACCTACCTGGGCGGTATTTTTTATTCGATTAAAATGCTTCCGGAATTCTGGCAGAACGTTTCGCTGGTTAATCCTATCCTGTACATGATTAACGCCTTTCGTTATGGCCTGCTGGGCGTCAGCGATATTGACCTAACCAGCGCGTTTATCATTATTATTCTTTTTATCGTTGCGCTTTATTATTTTTCACTGCGGCTGCTAAGACTGGGCATCGGACTGAAACCTTAGAAATGCAAGTTGTAAGTCGAAAGTTGTAAGTTTGTAGAAAGTTTTAAGTTGTAAGTTGTCAGTTTTAGCTCTTACTTTTAACTTATAACTTACAACTTAAAACTTATCTAAGAACTACGCTTTTCTCAGTACGGAAACATTCTTTTGCAGCACGCTATAACCGCCAAAAATCACGGCTGCATAAACAACGTTACCCAACAAGGAATTCTGCAAGAAAGGAATGCCGGCAACATAGGCCTGCAACAAACCTGCTGCCGTTTTTGCATACAACGCAGATGTTATCCAGGCGCCAAAGTTTGTCAGCAGGAAGAACAGCCCCGATGAAAGCCACCACGGCAAACGCGGTATTGGTCACATTGACTCGATCTTTCAACAGAAAACCGATAACCACGGTAAGGGCAAAACCGGCGTAGACAAAAATCATCGAATTGTGCAGACCCAGCACCAGGTCACTAAGAAACAATGCTGCAAATGGCACAATAAACGCCAGACGTTTATCCGCGAAATAAGCGCCACCAAACAAAGCCATCGCCGCTACAGGCGAAACGTTCGGCCAGTGCGGTAACAAACGAAATAATGCCAGTAAAAAGATTATGCTGGTAATAGTAATTAATTGTTTATTCTGAAACATGGAATGCATTATTTTAACCTCGTCACTCAGTATGAGTTTTTTAATCACCCAATCTTACCATAGCGGCGTATTAACAAATAATAATTGGACAACCGGTGAAGAAGTTTATACTGTAATACAATGAAATCAACAAAGTTCTGACAGCAACAACCACCATAAGCATTCAGCTAATGGTCACTAAATAATAACGAACAAAATGGCCAGATAAAAAATGAAAGCATCCGACCTGTTTGTAAAGTGCCTGGAAGAAGAAGGTATTGAGTATATCTTCGGCGTCCCCGGTGAAGAAAATGCCGATTTTATGATTTCACTGGAGAAATCAGAGAAGATTAAGTTCATTCTCACCCGCCACGAACAGGGCGCCGCCTTCATGGCAGAGATCTACGGACGGCTCACCGGCAACACCGCAGGCTGCCTGGGCACACTGGGCCCCGGCGCAACCAACCTCATTACCGGGGTAGCCGATTCCAATATGGACCGCGCACCGTTGCTGGCACTTACTGGCCAGGGCTCATCCCAGCGATTACATAAAGAATCCCACCAGATCATGGATGTGGTGAAAATGTTTGAACCGGTCACCAAATGGGCCACCACCGTATTACATCAGGACAATATTCCAGAGATTATACGCAAAGCGGTTCGCCTTGCCCGTAGTGAAAAACCCGGCGCCGTCCATATAGAACTGCCCGAAGATATCGCAAAACTGCCAACCACCACCAGGCCACTCAAACCGCAACGCTTCAGGCGCGCGGTAAGCGACGACAAAATTGTCGATCAGGCCTTTGAGATTTTAAAGAAGGCCAAACATCCCATTATTCTTGCCGGCAACGGCTGTATTCGCCGGCGCGCAAGCAAACAGTTGCGCCTGTTCTGTGAAAAAACCGGCATCGGCGTAATTAATACCTTCATGGCAAAAGGCTGTGTCGATATGGATGCTGACTACTGCCTTTATACCATTGGCCTGCAAGCGCGTGATGTTGTCGCCTGCGCACTGGAATCGGCCGATGTGGTGCTGGCTTTAGGTTATGACATGGTGGAATACCACCCCAACCTGTGGAACGCAAAAGGCGGCCACCACATCATCCATGCGGATTTCCAGCCGGCAGAAATAGATTCTGACTACCACCCTGAAACCGAACTGGTCGGCGACCTGGCGCACACTTTATGGATGCTAAATGAACGTGTCACTGCCAATGGCGGGCTGAACTTTAACACCTCAAACCAGATAGCCACTCGTCGCAGCATGCAGCAAGAACTGAGCATGCATAAAGATGACGATACCGATGGCTGCATTCGGCCACAAAAAGTTTTATGGGACTGCCGCCAGGTGATGGCAGCGGACGATATTTTACTGTCTGACGTTGGCGCACATAAAATGTGGATTGCACGACACTATCAATGTCACGAACCGAACACCTGCTTAATTCCCAACGGTTTTTGCTCCATGGGTTTTGCCCTGCCTGGGGCAATCTCCGCGGCACTGGTTTACCCGGAAAAACGCATACTTTCAATCTCGGGTGATGCCGGTTACTTAATGAACGTGCAGGAAATGGAAACCGCCAAACGTTTAAATGTGAACATCGTCACCATGATATGGGAAGACCATATGTACGGTTTAATCGCCTGGAAGCAGCAAAATGAATTTGGTAAACACACCGATTTGTCCTTCAATAATCCGGACTGGTTAAAACTGGCCGAAGCCTTTGACTGGCATGGGCACAAAGTAGAAAACAGCAAAGACCTGCTAAACACCTTAGAAACAGCCTTTAACGAAGAAGGCCCAAGCCTGGTGGTGATACCGATTGATTACCGTGAAAACATGATATTGACAGAACGGTTGGGGAATATCGCCTGCCCAATTTAATATCCGGGATAAATTTTCCGCAAAGAGGCAGAAAAAACGTTTCCGTAGTCCGCTAAGAACGCGAAGGACGCTAGAGAAGATTACAAGAATAGATCTATAGTTTTTTAAATTCGCGTTCTTTTGCGCTCTTCGCGGATGGATCTTTTTTTCTTCTATGTTTCATTAACGATTAACGCTTACTGAAGAGACAAACCATGACTGACGATTTCAAACTTCTTGTCCCCGGCGCAACGGCTGCTGGCTCAATCGACGTCACTGCACCCTATGACGGTGCGCTCATCGCTACTATCGAAACCGGTGACTCGTCCGCAGTTGAAACAGCATTGAACACCGCATACAGTTTATTCAGTCATCGGAAAAACTGGCTCAGTGCCGAACAACGCATCAACGTTCTGGAAAAAGCCGCCGGCATTATGCAGTCACGTTTCGACGAACTGGCCATTGAAGCCGCACGCGAAGGCGGTAAACCGTTAGCGGATTCAAAAGTTGAAGTCGGCCGCGCTATCGATGGCATTAAAAATTGCGTCGACCTTATACGCGGTGCACACGGTGAAGAAATCCCCATGGCCAGGAATGCCGCCTCAATGAACCGGCTGGCTTTTACTACGCACGAACCTATTGGCGTTGTTGTTGCTGTCAGCGCGTTTAACCACCCGCTTAACCTGGCCGTGCATCAAATTGGCCCGGCGATTGCCAGCGGTTGCCCGGTTATCATTAAACCCGCAGAAGACACCCCGCTCTCCTGTTTCCGCCTGATCACTATTTTGCACGAGGCAGGCCTGCCCGAGGCATGGTGCCAGGGTATTGTTACCGCCGACCATGATACGGCAACAAAACTGGTGACAGACAGCCGCGTTGCTTTCTTCAGCTTCATCGGCAGCGCCAATGTCGGCTGGATGTTGCGCTCCAAGCTTGCCAATGGCACACGCTGCGCACTGGAACACGGCGGCGTTGCGCCGGTCATTGTTTCACACGATACCGATATAAATGATGCTGTCGCACTGCTATCAAAAGCCGGTTTCTATCATGCCGGACAGGTCTGCGTTTCCGTGCAGCGCGTCTATGCCGACAAGGCTATTGCAAGACAGCTGGCAGAAAAAATTGCCGAAACCGGCAACAAAATGAAAGTCGGTGACCCGACATTAGAAGACACAGAAATCGGTCCGCTAATACGCCATGCAGAAAATAATCGGGTTGATGAATGGGTGCAGGACGCCATTAACAAAGGCGCCGAATGTCTTTGCGGTGGTAATAAAATATCGGACAGCTGCTACCCGGCAACCGTCTTATTCAATCCACCCAATAACGCCATCATTTCACAAAACGAAATATTCGGCCCGGTCATCTGTGTCTACGAATACGATAACATTGATGATGCCATTGCGCAGGCGAACAGTCTGGATGTTTCTTTTCAGGCAGCCGTGTTCTCAAAAAATATCGACACCTGCATGCACGCTTTCAAACAACTCGATGCCTCCGCCGTAATGGTAAACGACCACACCGCATTTCGCGTAGACTGGATGCCCTTCGCCGGCTTAAAACATTCCGGTCACGGCGTCGGCGGCATACCGCACACCTTCAAAGACATGCAAATAGAAAAAATGATGGTCATTCGCTCACCGTCTTTATAATTCAAGCATTCAGCCAAGCTCATTCATGCATCCAGGGGGCTTTTAACACCACGGCCACCTTTGTTTAGTACGTGTGTGTAAATCATGGTTGTCGAGACATCTTTGTGTCCCAACAGCTCTTGAACAGTACGGATATCGTAACCATTCTCAAGCAAGTGAGTAGCAAACGAATGGCGCATAGTATGACTGCTTACTCGTTTGTTAAGCCCTACTTTTCGTGAAGCCGATTTTATCGCACGACCAATATTTTCTCATCAAGGTGATGCCGGGCAACCAGGCCAGTACGTGCACTTGTAGAACGCTTCGTGGAAGGAAAACAATATTGCCAGCCGAACTCTATTCCTGCACCAGGGTACTTCCTGTCTAAAGCAAAGGGTAAATACACTCGGCCAAAACCTTCCAATAAATCATTCTCAGGAAAGTGAGCTTGATGCAAAGTGGGTACGCCAATATGTGGGTAATGCTAGAAGAGCGTAGGGAATATCATAGAAACAAAATAAAAGAAGGTGTTACTGGTTATATGGTTGCTGGCTCAGCCAAAATTGCAAAAGTTAAAGTAATGCAGGTTTGTGGTCTTTATGATGAAGCCAAAAGCTAACAAGTCAATCAAGTTCGCCAGCAAAAGGCGCTGGCTTGGACTCGGCAAAAAGCGCCGCGCCACTTATTTATAACGTTATGCCTATGAAGAGTTATGAGAGCTACTAAAGAGGGCGTTCAATTCGGGTCAAGATACCCTTGATTTGAAGCAAATATGGCGTTTATTCTTCCTATACTTGTACAATCAGATATTCAAAAAACATTTAATTGTACTCTCCAGGCAAATCGTTTTTTATAACAGTAACCCTGCCAACTTTCTTACCTGACATTCTCAATAATTCATCACCTGAAAATTCAAAACCAAGCTTTAGTGCTATTCGCGCAACATCATCTGCAGTTGATGTTGCGAGCACCTCATTTTTAAGTGCAGGTTCAGACTGCATTTTCTTTAAAAATGCCTCGAGTTGATCTAAAGCCATATTTGAAATTCCTATTCTCGCTAGCTGCTCATATATTAAACAGGGAAACCATTACAGGTTTCAAGCAAATTCTACTATTCTTTCAAGATATAGGCAATGAGTGGAACTCCCAGAAGACTAGATATACTGTGCAAGAAAAGGCATAACAATGGCGATTGAGAGGGATTTTCACCAGCGAATATGGTAGGTTCAGGTTTGGCGGGCTGCATGCTTATATCAATGGGAACTCTAGCAATACGAGACAAAATAGACATGAACGGAACTTGCGTTGATGTTGATATAGAGTAATCAGAAAAACGTATTGAATCAATTAACCTGGTTTTCAATATGGCACAAGCTTACTCAGAAAAAGAACGGCAAAAACTTGAAAGAGCAGCAGGCCTGTGTCCAATCAAATCAAGTTTTCATCCGGTATTCATATAGAATACATATATCCAGAATAGACAATAAGCACATTGCCTAACAAGGCAATTAAGCGCGACGCCAAAAAGCGTTGCGCCTTATCTTAAACGTTATGTATAAGAAGGAATTAAAAGAACATGTTTGCGCCGCCACCGATTAGATTCTCAAACAAATGCAGTCGGTGTGGCTTACGTTACCCTAGAAAGGCAGGGATATGTATACACTGCAACAATCTATCGGATGCAGAAATGGAAGAAATGTTATTACAAAAAAGGCAATCACATAAAAATACAGCAAATATAGGTAAGTTGTTTCTCTATATTACAGCGCTACTTGTTATCGGTTTTGTAATTATGAACATAACATGAAAAAGAAAAATCAAATAAATTAGTGCGTCGCATAGAAAATAGAGAAGAAATTGTAGAGCAGTTAAAGATAGGCAGGTAAATGTACGTAACTAGCGAATACATAACAAGTCAATTAACGGCGACCACAAGAAGCGTGTCGCGTTATTTCAAACGTTATGCGGACAACCTTAAGTATAAAAAATAGGAGGTAAGATGACACAAGCAACCAAGAAAACCGGAACTTGCCTTTGTGGCGCTGTTCGTATTACTGCAAATAACCCCAGTAATAAAGTAGGCGCTTGCCATTGTGGAATGTGTCGAAAATGGGGTGGTGGACCATTTATGGAAATCGACTGTGGTACAAATGTCTCATTCGAAGGAGAAGATGATATTACAGTGTATAACTCATCGGATTGGGCGGAACGTGGCTTTTGTAAAAAATGTGGAAGCCATTTGTTTTATCGCTTAAAAGAAAGCAGACAACATATGATTGCTGTTGGGCTTTTTGACGACCAAGAGCATTTTATTTTCGAAAGCCAGGTATTTATTGATAAAAAACCTTCGTTTTACAGTTTCTCAAACAAAACAAATAATATGACGGAGGCCGAAATCTTTGAAATGTATGGCTCGTCATAAGAATAACCACATAACAAGGCATTGACAATAAGTGGGGTCAGATGAAACTTTCTAATTCGATGACAAGAACAAGAATGTGAATCGGCACAAGGTCGCAAAGTCTGCAAATCAAACCTATGAATTTAATAAACAGAATAAATAGTGAAAAATCATCTGGATGAATTAACCCTTGTTATATACTTTAAACACCGTTTCTTTTGGTAATTATTAATGATTAATATTCATTCATTACAACTTATACGAGCGTTAATTGCATTTACTGCTATTTCATTTCTCAGCGCCTGCGATTCTAGCTTCGTTGATTCAGGACAAACGCTTGGCGCCAATGATAGTCGCGCAATTGTACTCAGTGATATCGATGGTGATAATGATCTTGATATTATTGTCGCCAATCAAAATCAGGGGAATCGAGTCTATTTTAATGATAACTCAGCCACCTTCAGCGACGCCGGCGAATCGTTAGCAGATAATAGTAGCCAGTCTATCTCTGTCGGTGATGTCGATGGTGATGATGATATAGATATCGTGGTAGCAAATTATAATCAGGCTAATCGGGTTTATCTCAATGATGGTGACGGCTCTTTTAGTGACTCATCTTTATCATTAGGTATAAATAACAGTTACGGTATCGCACTTGGTGATATTGATAACGATAATGATTTAGACATCGTTGTCGCTAATGAAAATCAGGCGAACTTAATTTACCTTAATGATGGTCTTGGTGATTTTAGTGATTCAGGTCTATCACTAGAAAGTAATGACAGTCGCTCACTTGCTTTAGGCGATGTCGATGGCGATAACGATCTCGATATTGTCGTCGCAAATCATAATCAGGCAAACCGTGTTTATCTCAACGACAGTTTTGGCACATTTAGCGACTCCAACCAATTACTCGGCAACAATGCCAGTAATGCCATCGTGTTAGCGGATATTGATCGTGATAATGATTTAGACATCATCGTTGCCAATGAGAACGAAGCAAATCGTATTTATCTCAACGACGGCTCAGGCAACTTTAGCGACTCAGGCGAATCACTTGGCACGAACGATAGTCGCGCTATCGCAGTCGGCGATATCGATGGCGATGGAAGTATAGATATTGTGATTGCAAATCAGAATCAGGGAAACCGCGTCTATCTTAACGACGACTCGACAAGGTTCGGCTCGGAAAAATTTAGTGAAGACCAGTCTATCGGTGTTAATAGCAGCCAATCAATCGCTCTAGCTGACCTTAACGGTGACGGTGTTTTAAGCATAGTAGTAGCGAATGCCAATCAGTCAAATCGCGTTTATAACTATGAGCAGGAAAAGTTTAATTTATTTGGCGGAAGCGGTAATACTGAGTAAATAGTAAGCTTGATATTTGGGGTCGGTGATATTTGGGGTCAGAGTAAAAACTAAATTTAGAATTTTTACTCTGACCCCAATTATTACAATTATTACACTGCCAGGGTATTATTCGCAGCTTTAATAATAACCAGCATAATTCTTGCCCCTTTCATAGGTTTTTCCGTGCAGACTGGGATTAATATGTTGTTTTCACAATTAGTAGTTGGTATAGATGGTATCATTTTATATATGTGTTATTTCTCATCAGTTTCTGTCAATTTCACGCATAACAAATCGTCAAACTTGACCGGCGAAAATAAACTCGCCGTCAAGTTAACTCAAACGTTATGTGTTTAATCAAACTAGTACTATAATTTATTTCAACAAATTCGGAGTATCACATGACACTGAAAAATGAAGACAAAAGCACATGGGCTATTGGTGGTGGCGTGATAATGGGTACTGGCGCTGGACTCTTTTTTCTGCAGACTTCTGCACTCGCGTTCGTGGGATCGATCTTGATCGGCCTGGGTATTGGTTTACTCGTCACCGCGATTATCTCAGGCTTAAACAGTAAAAACACATAACAATTCGTTCAGGTAGTGACCCACCTTCGCTGCGACCACTTAACTCGAACGTTATAAATCTAGGAGACCTTTGTGTCAGAACGAAAACGAATAGCGCTTTTAATTGATTGTGACAATGTTAGTCATAATTCTATAGAAGGTGTCTTAGAAGAGCTTGCAAAATATGGCATGGTAAACGTTAGACATGCACACGGAGACTGGAACAATCCATCCTTATCTGGCTGGATAGATAGACTACATCCTCATGCTATACGACCTATGCAGCAATTTGCCTATACAAAAGGAAAAAATGCTACGGATTCCGCAATGATTATTGATGCAATGGACTTACTGTACAGTAAAAATGTTGACGCATTCGCATTAATGACAAGTGATAGCGACTTCACTCCTTTGGTGCTGAGAATACTTGAAAGCGGATTACCAGTTTACGGCTTTGGCGAAAAGAAAACACCAAAACCTTTTGTCGATGCCTGCTCACCATTTATTTACACAGAAAATCTCGTTTCTGAAGATGAAATAAAAACAGACAGTCCTCAACAACCTGTAAAGAAAAGTAAGCAAGAACTAAGAAAAAACACTTCCCTGGTTAAATTGCTGAGAACTGCCGTAGAACAATCATCTGATGATGATGGCTGGGCTGATATGAGTAGAGTTGGTTCTTATATATCAAATAACAGTTCTTTTTCTTCCATTAACTACGGTTATAAAAAACTTAGTGATTTAATAAAAGTCAGTGAATTATTCGATATTGAAATGAGAAGAGATGGCAAAGCCATGTACATCAAGGATGCGCGAAAATAAATTTATAACAAATCATTTAACATTTACCGCGCATGAAGACACGTGTCAAGTTAATTCAAACGTTGTATGCTTAAATTAATTGCTACAGGAAAATCACATTATTAAGTAATTAGAAAAGTCACCATGTTTATCAGTGTATTAGAGCTATTTAAAATAGGTATTGGCCCGTCGAGTTCACATACGCTCGGTCCAATGGTTGCCGCGAAGGATTTCATTGACCGCATAAAAGACAAGGAATTAATTGCGCGAGGCACACAAGAGGCGTTTATCCATTGCACTCTTAAAGGGTCCCTGGCTTTTACCGGTAAGGGACATTCTACCGATCGCGCGGTGGCGTTAGGATTGCATGGCCATCTACCGGCCAGTCTGACCGATAAAGATGTTGCAGACTTGGTTAAACAGATCTGGGAAAGTGATCATATTTGTATAGATAAGAACCTCCGCATTTCATTTAATCCAAAAAATCACATTGTTTTTGATAAAGGGGACCCCTTACCCGAGCATTCTAACGGAATGGTTTTTGATCTTATAGGTCACGATAATAAGAAATTATACTCAGAAACTTATTTTTCAATTGGCGGAGGCTTTATCTGTACTTTGGCAGAAATTAGTCAATTGCAGGCACCACTTAAAATGGAATCCTCTACTTCGTGCAGATATCCGTTTGATACAGCAAACACTATGTTAGAGATGACACATGACCGTAACATTTCAATAGCACAGATGAAGCAGATTAACGAACTTGAATACCTGGCTGAAAGAGATCTTCATGAAGGCATGGATAGAATATGGCAATCCATGCAAACATGCCTTGGAAAGGGGCTGGAAGCAGAAGGCATATTACCTGGCGGCCTGGGTATTTCGCGTCGTGCTAAAGATCTATATCAAAGCATAAAAAATAATCCTGTTAATGCAACTATTAATGATTGGTTATGCGCTTATGCGATGGCCGTGAATGAAGAAAATGCAGCTGGCAACATGGTGGTAACCGCTCCAACAAACGGTGCTGCCGGGGTTATACCTGCTGTTCTCTATTATTTCATTACCCATGAACATGGTACGATTGAACAGGTGCGAGAGTTTCTTCTTACCGCTAGTGCAATTGGTGGCCTAATTAAACACAATAGCTCAATCTCCGGTGCCGAAGTAGGTTGTCAGGGTGAAGTAGGCTCAGCGGCAGCTATGGCCGCCGCCGGTTTGTGTTCGATTCGTGGCGGCACACCTCAACAAGTAGAAAATGCAGCCGAGATTGCACTTGAACACCACCTTGGTATGACTTGTGATCCCGTTAATGGGCTTGTTCAAGTACCGTGTATTGAACGTAATGGTTTTGGTGCAATTAAGGCGTATACAGCAGCCTCTCTTGCACTTCGAGGAAGCGGCGATCACTTCATGCCACTGGATAATTGTATTGAAGCTATGAAGAAAACTGGATTGGAAATGTCTCATAAATATAAGGAAACATCATTAGGCGGACTTGCTGTAAGCATTACTGAATGCTGAAGCGCAGCATATAACAAATCAACCAGGTAGACGCTTGAATGCGCCACTTGTTTCTAGCGTTAGGTGTAATTTAAAATTGATCGTAATGACCGGCAATTCTTGAGACAGTATACCTAATAAAAAGAAACTGGTCGTAAATCACCAAACTAGAAATAGGTATACTGTCCCCAATAACACCAATATTTGAGATGACAAAAAACAAACTCGAAAAGTATCTATCTAAGTTAAACGGCTCTGAAGGAAGTTATCCTTTCGGCCCAGAAGCGCTGGTATTTAAAGTCATGGGGAAAATGTTCGCTCTTGTTTCACAGAAAGAACAAACCCCAAGAGTAACGCTGAAATGCGCCCCGGCAGATGCTGAAGCTTTAGTGGGCGAATTCGAGTCAATAATTCCGGGTTATTATATGAATAAAAAACACTGGATAACAATTTCTCTCATAAATGAAGTACCTGATGAAATGATTACTGACTTAGCTAGTGGATCATATAAGCTAGTTGTAAATAAGCTAACTAAAGCCGATAGAAACAAACTTGAACAGAAAAAGTAAAACACATGAAAAAGTATGACGAGACACGGGGTCTCGTTAATTAAACTGTTATACATCGTAAGAGAGGGAAATATGAGCAATCCCATCATCGCAGACAATAAACCCGTTAAAGTGACTCTTTCAAAAGGGCAGGAATATCATTTTTGTACATGCGGACGATCTAAAAGTCAGCCCTTTTGTGATGGTTCACATGCTGGAACATCATTTAATCCAAAGGTTATCGTTTCAGAAGAAGATGGTGATGCTTATTTATGTGCATGCAAACATACTGGGAACAAGCCTTTTTGTGATGGAACACATAAAAAGTTTAGTGATGACCAGGTGGGTAAGGAAGGTCCAGGTTTAGAATCGCAGAAAACTGATATTCCCGTTGCTGTTACCACGCCTGAGGAGCCTACCGTCGAATTCATTCATCAGTTAGCAAAAGAAGGACTGGCGAATATGGGCCATCACGGCCCAATGACCTCTATGGGTGTACCTCGTCATGAATTACCTCATTGGGATGATCTTCAAATTATGGTGGCCCAAATGGCAACCAAGCCTTTAATGGAAGACCATAGCGTGTCGACTGAACTCGTTATAGGGCCGGAAGCCAGGAAACCATTAACATTGAAGATTCCCTTATTTGTATCAGATATGAGTTTTGGTTCCTTGTCTGAAGAAGCGAAAGTCGCTTTGGCTCGAGGGGCTCAGCTTTCAGGTACAGGTATTTGTTCTGGTGAGGGCGGGATGTTACCTGAGGAACAAGCAGAAAATTCACGTTATTTTTACGAATTGGCTAGTGCTCAATTCGGTTACAGGGAAGACTTACTGCAAAAGGTTCAGGCCTTTCATTTTAAGGGTGGACAAGGTGCGAAAACGGGGACTGGTGGCCACCTTCCCGGCAACAAGAACAAAGGAAAAATATCACAAGTTAGAAATATACCAGAAGGTCAACCAGCAATATCACCACCTACATTTAAAGATATTTCTACAGTATCTGATTTTAAGAATTTTGCAGATCGTGTTAGAGAAATCACCGGCGGCATTCCTGTTGGCTTCAAACTCAGCGCAAATCACATTGAAAAAGATATTCAATTTGCACTTGATGCGAGTGCTGACTACATCATATTAGATGGTCGAGGTGGAGGCACCGGTGCAGCGCCTGAAATATTCAGGAATCATATTAGTGTGCCAACTATTCCTGCGCTTGCACGAGCGCGTCGATATTCTAGACGAACAAGGAGCGAGTGGTCGTGTCACGCTAATCATAACCGGCGGATTACGTGTGCCGATTGATTTTGTAAAAGCAATGGCGTTGGGTGCTGATGGTATTGCAATTTCAAATAGCGCGATGCAGGCTATTGGTTGTATTGCTGCCAGGATGTGTAATACCAATAACTGCCCAACAGGTATAGCCACCCAAAAAGAGAAGCTGCGTAATAAACTAAATATAGAAAAATCAGCATTACAGTTAGATAATTTTTTTACTGCATCTGTAGAACTCATGCAAGTTATGGCACGAGCCTGTGGTCATGATGCATTAAACCAATTCAATAAGGATGATCTTGCGACCTGGCATCGTGAAATTTCATTATTATCAGGCGTAAAGTATTCCGGTTTTTATAATACAATTAACGACGTATAACAATGCGCTCCACCGAATGGCTTTTCCGCTGCGCTCTAAAGCCGCCGCTGAGCTAAGGCGTTAGGCAATATTTATAATCAAGAATTAATAGGAATCTAAGAATATGACAGACAATCAAAATGAGAAGTATATTTTCTATACTAAAATGGCATGGGCTATTTATACCCTAATAACCATTGCCATTATCGCTGTATTAGTACTATTTGTCGCTCAGGACAACGAAGAAAGGTTTTTCTACGGGTTAATGCCTGCAGCAGCAGCTTATGTTTTTCGCCCAATGAATAAACCCTTTAGCAAACTCATTTTTAAGTTTACTGGCGTTTCTCATCCCACAGAGGAAAAATGAGCTGCCACATACCTAGCAAGTCGCTGCACCGGAACATTGTTAAGCTGCGCTTCACAAATTCCCGTGTGCTGGGTTAGGCTAAGGCGGAGCAATGAAAAAGAATATACTTGTCATTCTTGGACACCCCGACACAAATAGTTTCTGTGGATCATTGGCCAAGACGTATATTGATAGTGCAAAGGCAAGCGGTTCAGAAGTTCGTGAACTTCAACTTGGTGAGTTAAAGTTCGACCCAATACTCTGGAATGGTTACAATAAAATCCAGGAGCTTGAACCTGACTTAGCGAAAGCCCAGGAACTTATTAAATGGTCAAATCATATAGTTTTTGTTTACCCTAATTGGTGGGGAGCTATGCCCGCTATAATGAAGGGGTTTTTCGATAGGGTTTTCCTCCCAGGTTTTGCGTTTAAGTATCGAGAAGGTTCTCAATTTTGGGATAAATTACTTTCAGGACGCACAGCGCACCTTATGGTAACTATGGATACTCCACCTTGGTATTATCGTTGGATATATCACAGACCTGGACATAACGAAATGAAAAGAACCATTCTTGGATTTTGCGGCATAAAAGTCGTGAAAATATCAGAATTCGCTCCAATCAAAGGCTCGAGCCAACAACTAAGAAAGAAATGGATTACTATAGCAAAAGAACTTGGTTCAAAAGCCTAACAAGCAGATCAAGCTCGCTTCGCCTGGACGCGCAAACAGCGCGCGCCACTTACCCTAAACGTTGCTTCAATAAAATGGGTATTCAATCAAACGTGCTTCGCGAAAATTTATAATAGGAATACAGTCATGCATCTATTACTAGAAAAAGAACATCAGCAATTAATCGATTTGCTTGACGCCATAGATAAATGTATATCGACAGGTGATTCAATGAACCAAGCACATACATATCTTAGTGATTTTGTCGCATTAGTAGAAGAGCATTTCAAGAATGAAGAAGAACTAATGGAAACCTATAAATACCCAGAGATTATCGATCATAAAAAAGAACATGCCGATTTGCTGGAGCAACTATTTATTTTAAAAAACAAATTGGACAATGGCCTCACCCCATTCGGCAAGGATTATATGCAGTTATTGAGACACTGGTTGGAAGAGCATTTATTTGATGCTGACGACAGGCTAGATAAATTCTTGTATCAGGTAAATGCAAATAGTAATAAAACCAAAAGTTAAGGCGCAAATTAATATTTAAAGCTTACAAAACGCTGCACCGGTATTTTGTTACGCTACGCTTCGCAAAATCTAGTGAGCTGGGTCGTTATGTTTATAAGTCCAATTCCTCTGAATTCCGATAAGGAGAGTAAGAATGGAAATTAATGTTCTACCTAAATACGATATGAGTGACAACCCCACAAACTGTTGCCCGAGATTTAAAGCCAGAAGGATGGGACGAACGCGAACTACATTTTAAGGACAAGCTGTTTGTCAAAGCAAGGACCATAAGTATTTTCCATATACCTATCAATATGGGATCAGTCTTTCCGAAAACATTTAGCGCCATAGAAAATGTAAATGCAAAAGATGAAAGTGATTTTATTGTTTTATCTTATGATCCATCCGCATGGACTGGAGAACATTATTTTTCAGTAAATAAAGATGTTCCAGGTCAGGAAATGGTTCATATGACAGGGGATTATTTGACAAAGGTTTTTGAGGGACCATATAAAAACGCACCCAAATGGGAAAAAGAAATGGAAATATTTGTAAAGAGCAAAGGAAAGCAGGTAAAGAGAACATATTTTTTCTACACTACATGTCCAAAGTGCGCAAAATATTACGGCAAGAATTATATGGTAGCTGTATCAGAGATTGAATAAAATAAAACATAACAAATCGTTAGAGAGCGACGTTAGCCATTAGAATACCGAGAATATAAAAAATGCAGCTAACAACAGTACTTCAGACTACTCGACCTTCATTTCTCATTTTAACTCCGATTTGCGTATTTTTAGGCTTAAGTACGTCGCTTACTACCCAGTCGCCAATCAATTACTTAATATTTTTTCTTGTCCTGATTGGTGCGACCTCAGCTCATATCAGCGTAAACACGCTTAATGAATACTACGATTTCAAAAACGGATTAGACTTACAAACGGTAAAAACACCCTTTAGTGGTGGTAGTGGTGCATTGCCTGGTAGCCCTGCTATGGCTAATGTAATCTTAATAGTTGGCCTGGCAACGCTGATGCTGACAATCACTATTGGAATTTACCTTATTCTTGAACGCGGCATTCAAATCCTGCCTATAGGCATTGCGGGGGTAGTATTGATCATTACATATACACAATGGATTAACCGTTTCCCCTTATTATGCCTGGTTGCACCGGGTTTAGGGTTCGGTATCCTGATGGTTGTCGGCACTCATGTGATATTAACAGGCGGGTATACACAGCTGTCCTGGCTAGTATCGTTTGTTCCCTTCTTTCTTATCAACAACCTTCTTTTGCTAAATCAATATCCTGATGTAACGGCTGATGCCAGTGTTGGGCGAAATACTTTTCCAATAGCGTTTGGTCTGCAAAAAAGCAACTTCGTTTATGCCGTTTTTATGATTTCAGCGTATGCATTGATTCTGTATTATATTTTCAAAGGCCATATACCGAATCTAAGTATCATTGCTTTACTTCCAATGGTATTTTCCTTGCTCTCGCTTATTGGGGCAATTAAACATTCATCTAATATAGGTGATTCTCATCTAACTCTGGGAGCGAATGTGGCGGCGACAATATTAACTCCATTACTACTTGGTATCTCCATAATCATTGGCTAACAAGGCGCTGCAGCGCAATTTTATTATGCTGCGCTTCACGAAATCCCGTGAGCTTAGTTGTGTAAAAAATAAAATCATGTATCAATAATTATAAGATTATGTCAGCATCCAATATAGAAAATGAATTTGTATCATACGTAGTCGAACTCATGCAATCACTTGGACCTGTTCGTGCAAAAGGCATGTTTGGTGGGCATGGTATTTTTCTCGACGATTTGATGTTCGCGCTCGTTTCAAACAACACTCTCTACTTAAAAACCGATAAAGAGACCATAAACGAGTTCAAAGAAAAGGATCTTGAGGTATTTACTTATCACAAGAAAGGGAAACAGTTCATAATGTCTTATTATCAGGCACCAGAAGATGCATTAGAAGACAGTGATGAAATGAACTATTGGGCTAATAAAGCTTATGGTGCCGCGTTAAGAGCTGCATCAATTAAACGAAAAACATGAAAAACGCGCCTTCTTAGTTAACTTGGCGTTAAATTGTAATCATATAGTTTAGGAGATGGTGGATATGGTTGATATCGTTCATCGGGTGGGAATTGCAGCATCTGCTAGCAAAGTATATCGCGCGCTAACAACAAATGAAGGCCTTGCCCAGTGGTGGACAACCGATACCTCTGGCGCAGGGGATGTGGGATCAATTATTAAGTTCCGATTTGGCGGGGCTGGGCCGGACTTCAAGGTAGTAGAACTACTACCTAACTCGGTAGTTCGTTGGCGGCACTCGGGAGAAATGCCTGGTCCATGGATGGGTACAGAAATATCGTTCCATTTGTCGAGTGGGGAAAATCAAACATACGTTTTATTCTCACATTCTAACTGGAAGGAGCCGTCAGATTTTATGGGGCATTGCAGTACCAAGTGGGCCGTATTCTTGCTAAGCCTTAAAGATGCGATAGAAAAAGGCAAAGGCAGCCCCTATCCTAACGATATTCATATTGATCATGATGAATAAACTACTATTTAACAAGTCATTCAAGTTGTCCTCCGCTTCGCTGTGACCACTTAACTCGAACGTTATATTACAAAAACATCATGAATCAAGTTGAGCACAAATCTTCCAGTAAATAGAAATAATAATTTGTGCTTTAAACTTTTACTCTTAACTTTAAAACAAGGGGTAGATATATGGGGGAAACAATAAAGGGGGCTGACGGTAAATCACGCTGCAAATGGTGCCATGCTGCACCGGAGTTTCTCGACTATCACGATACCGAATGGGGTTTTCCGGTCAGTGATGATTATCGCTTATTTGAGAAATTGTGCCTGGAAGGTTTTCAATCTGGGCTGAGCTGGCGCACTATCCTCGCCAAGCGCGAGAATTTCCGCTCTGCCTTTCACCATTTCGATTTCGACAAAATAGCACGTTTCAAGCAACGCGATATCAATCGTCTTCTTAAGGACGAAGGCATCGTTCGCCATCGCGGTAAAATTGAGGCCGTCATCAACAACGCAAAACGAGCTCAGGAACTGGTCAAACAGGAAGGCTCGCTAGCAGCTTTTTTCTGGCGTTACGAACCAGATGCGAAGCAACTCGCGAAACCACAGACTGCATCTACATCGGCGGAATCGATTGCATTATCAAAGGACCTAAAAAAGCTGGGCTGGAAATTTATTGGACCCACCACGGCTTATGCTTTTATACAGGCAATGGGACTGATCAATGATCACGTTGCTGACTGCGTAATCAGAAGTAAAGTGGAGCGCGCGCGCAAAAACTTCAAGCGTCCATAAAGTTAAATACCTATATCTGGAGAATGTGATGAACGATAAAAACGCTGCTGCTATTCCCTGGAGTTTCTGGGTAATTGGCACGCTCACCCTGATCTGGAACGTGATGGGTGTCATCAATTTCTTCGTGCAGATGAATGCAGACACGCTCGCCTCATTTCCCGAGTCGCATCGCGCGATCATCGAAGGCCGACCCTTATGGGCCACCGCAGGTTTTGCGATAGCCGTTTTCGGCGGCGCGATTGGCTGCCTTCTGCTTCTGCTCAGGAAGTCGGCTGCGCACTATATGTTTATCGCGTCGCTAGTGGGCGTTATGGTGACTATGGCCCATACACTTGTCATTGCCAGTTCGACAATCGACTTTAGTCTCTTCGAGATCTTGATGATGATTGTGATGCCGCTGATGGTGGCAGCGTTTTTGATCTGGTATTCGACGCTAGCCAGGAACAAGGGCTGGATCAGCGCGCCAGACCGGAGAAACCATAAGTAGAAAGGCGTTTCCTGGTATTAGCTTAATCGGTCAAATAATCCTCTGACAACATACCCCCCCAATGATAAAATCGCGTATAGATCAACATTTCTTTAAAATAACTGAGTTTACCGGAGTTGTAATTATGCCTATTAAATCATTCATGGGCCTGCTAATCGCCGCCGTAATTACTGCTTATTCTGTCATATTATCCGCCGATGAAACCGACAACAATGCAGCGGCCACGGGCCAATTGGTGCCTGATGACCTGATTTACACCGTCGGTGTTAAACAGTCGCAAAACGCAGCGATTTTAGGCGGCGCGGTGATGCCGCTTAAGATGGTCAACCTGATTGCGCAAATGCCGGGTGAGGTCAAATACATTGCCGGTCAGGAAGGCGATGCATTTGAATCCGGTACCGTTCTGGTCGGTCTGGACACCGCCGCACTGATGGAAAAACGGCGCGCTGCCGTGGCCGGTTACAATAGTGCCACTGCAGGGCTATCCAATGCAGAGGTGCAATATCGTCGTGAAATATTGAGTCCCAACTCGCAATCAAATTCAATGCTGGGCGGTGCCCCTTCCATGTTTAGCATGTTCAGCGACCCCTTTCGTGAAATGTCCGGTGAAGGTGACCCGGATTATGAGCGTTATTCCAATGTTTATGGACAAAGCACACAGATTCAGACCGCGCGCAACGCGATTGAACAGGCAATGGCTGGCATTAGTGAATTAGACGAAAACATAGCCAATAGCAAATCAGTGGCACCCTACAATGGCGTCATCGTAAAGAAAATGGTTGAGGTTGGTGACGTGGTTCAGCCGGGCATGCCATTACTGGTATTTGCGGATACCAGTATTATGCAAATCCAGATAGAAGTGCCTGCGCGGCTGGTCAGCAATCTATCTGAAGATTCTATTGTTTCAGCCAGACTGGATGGCAGCAACCAGTTGGTGCCCGTTAAGGTATCTCGCATTTTCCCGATGGCCAGCACCGGCGGTCATACCACCACGGTGAAGTTTAATCTGCCGTCAAACAGCGGTGCGCGTGCCGGGATGTATGCTGAGATTATGATTCCAACCAGCAGCGAAACCAGTAAGCCACTGGCAACTGTTCCTGAAACCGCCATCAGCTGGCGCGGCAGCTTGCCTGCGGTGTTTCAGGTAAGCGAGGACAAAACCAGTGTGAAAATGCGCTCCTTAAGATTAGGTCAGACCGACAGCAATGGCATGGTGAGCGTGCTATCCGGCGTATCTATCGGCGATAAAATTCTGAAAAAACCGTTAGCCTCGACGCGATCAGGACCTTATATAGTACCCATTCAATAAGCTTCACTCATTTTTCGCAGAAGGTTTAATAATAAAATTCAGACGAATGGTCAAGAAACACCTTTTGTAAAAAATAATCCAGAGACTCGCTGATATGACAGTTGCTAATAAAGAAGATGCTTTAACCAAAGAAGAACTCGGATTTGCCGGTCGGCTCGCTGACTCCTTTATTCACTCGCCATTATCGCCGCTGATTTTCATCGCCTTTATGCTGGTCGGCTTTTATGGACTGTACGCCACACCTCGCCAGGAAGATCCTCAAATTTCCGTACCCATGATCGATATCATGCTGCAGATGCCCGGCGCCTCATCACAGGAAGTCTCCCGCCTGGTGGTTAGCCCGCTGGAACGACTGGTTAGTGAAATTCACGGCATTAAACATGTTTACTCGGTCAGTGACGAGGGCATGGGCATTATTACCCTGGAATTCGAGGTTGGTGAAGAGATCGAACGTGCCATTGTACTGACGCATAACAAGGTGCAGGCAAATCTGGATGCGATGCCACCCGGCGTTAAACCCCCTTTAATCAAACCCAAAGAGGTTGATGACGTACCCGTGGTCACGTTGACACTGTGGTCGGAAAGCATGGATGATGCGAATCTGCGTACCCTCGCAGTCAGCTTAATGCATAACCTGAAACAGGTCCCCAAAACCGGAAATGCCTTTGTTTCTGGTGGCCGCTCCGAACAGGTCAGGGTCAATGTGTTACCGGAGAAACTCAAAGGTTTTGGCATTACCATGGGCCATATCGCGAAAACCATACAAAGCTTCAATACGGAGCAAACGGTAGGCGCTATCGAACAGGAAGGAAAATTTCACTGGGTTAAAACCGGTGCCTTTTTGCAGTCAGCTGCCGATTTTGAACGCCTTGTGGTGGGTAATAATGCCGGCAAACCCGTTTATTTAAGAGACGTCGCCGAAATTATTGCCGGCCCGGAAGAAGCCCGTCATCAGGTCACCTATTACACCGGGCCCGCTCATCAGGGCAAAAGTGTCGACGGCGCACAGGCTGTCACCATCGCTATTGCTAAACAGCATGGTGCCAATGGCGTATCGGTGGTGAACGACATTCTGGATAAAGTTGAACACCTGAAAGGCCATTTAATTCCGGATGACGTCAATATTGAAATTACCCGAAATTATGGTAAAACAGCCAATGAAAAAGTTAACTCATTATTATTCAAATTATCGGTTGCGACCGCTGCGGTAACCTTTCTGGTATGGATTTCACTCGGCTTCAGGCCTGCCATCGTTGTCTTATTAACCATTCCTGTGGTTCTGGTTATTACCGTTTTTATCGCCATGCTGATGGGATATACCATTGACCGGGTAAGCCTTTTTGCACTCATTTTCTCCATCGGTTTTCTGGTCGATAACGCCATTGTCATTGTCGAAAATATTTATGCCCGGTGGTTACGGGCAGGCTCAACCAGTACCGAAATAGCGGTTGATGCCGTGCGCGAGGTAGGTAATCCGACCGTGCTTGCAACCTATACCGTTATTGCCGCCCTGCTGCCCATGGGATTTGTACGCGGCATGATGGGACCCTACATGGAACCCATTCCCGCACTGGGTTCAGTCGCCATGATCTTTTCTTTGATTGCGGCCGTGGTATTCGCACCCTGGATCGCGATGCGCATCATTCCGCCGATGAAAGTACTGAAAAAAATGGAAGCGCGCGATGAGAAAGTTGATCACTGGCTGGGCATTTTTTACCACAAGGTACTGGGCACACTGATTGATAAAAAAATTGTCGGCGTGGGGTTTTTAATTGCCCTGTTTATTGCTTTTTTTCTGACCACTGCCATGCTTACCCCTTTAACCGACTACATGGTAAAGGTAAAAATGCTGCCGTTCGATAACAAGGATGAGTTTGCCCTGGTTATTGATATGCCGGATGGAACCGCCTTACCCGATACCATCAATACCACCACCGATATCGTCGATATTCTGCGCACTATTCCTGAGGTAACCGCCATACAGACTTACGTCGGCACCGCCAAACCGTTTGATTTCAATGGTCTGGTCCGACACTATTATCTGCGGCAGTTTCCCTGGCAAGCGGAGGTCCAGCTGCAGTTAACCGCTAAAGGTGAACGTAAAAAAACCAGTCATGATATTGCGCAGCAGGTACGACAATTATTAAAACCCATTGGCAAAGCTTCCAATTCAGTCATTACCATCGTGGAGATGCCGCCGGGTCCGCCCGTGCTGCAGACAGTCGTCGCCGAAGTACATGGCCCGGATGCAAAAACTCGCTCCGAAGTAGCAACCATGTTAACCGGTCTGTTTCATGAATCGGAACTGATTGATGATGTTGATAACTTCATGCGCGAGAAGCAGGAAATCTGGCGCTTTAAGGTCGACCTCAACAAAGCGGCTAATCAGGGAGTATCGGTAGAAAGCATCAACCAGACTCTCGCCATGTCCATGGGCATGTTCAAAGTTGGTGATGTGAAACAACCACTGGTTTACGAACCGACTTACATTTTGCTGCAGGTTCCACTGGCCGCTCGCTCCCAGTTAGACCGGCTATCCGATATGCCGATCATGACTGCAGACGGCCGTGTTGTGCCATTGGGTGAAGTCGGTGAGTTTATTAAAGATTTTCGTGACCCGATGATTTTCCATAAAGATCTACGCCCTGTCGAATTTGTGGTTGGTGACTCCGTCGGAAAATTACCGGCGCCAATCTATGCCATGAATGATATCGATAACATGCTCAAAGATCACCCAACGCCTGATGGCGTTATTATGTCCGGCACGATGATGGATGCGCCGAAACATGATGATATCTCAGGATTCGAATGGTCGGGTGAATGGACCGTAACCTATGAAACATTCCGCGATATGGGAATGGCTTTTGGTGTTGCTCTGATTGCCATTTATATGCTGGTGGTATGGCAGTTTGGCAACTTCTCAATTCCTGCTGTCATCATGGCGCCTATTCCTTTAACAATGCTAGGCATCTTACCGGGACACTGGCTGTTAGACGCTGAATTTACTGCAACGTCGATGATTGGCTGGATTGCATTGGCCGGTATCATTGTCCGAAACTCGATACTGCTTATCGATGCGACCATTGCACTTGTTTTTAAAGGCAGAACATTACGCGATGCGGTCATTACTGCCACCAAGGCACGTACCCGCCCCATCATGATCACTGCCCTGGCACTGGTATTAGGTTCGATGGTAATACTCACCGACCCGACTTTCCAGGGTATGGCCATTTCATTATTATTTGGCGTCTTTGTCTCAACTATTCTGACCCTGCTGGTGATACCTTTGGGCTGCATATCGCTGGGCGAACGTATATTTATTTACGCAAGCGATGCCGGCCCTAATGCTTACGAGAAATATGAAGAGAAAAAGGCTGCCTATTATGCGTTTTTAGCCAACACTGAAGAGTCAAAGGATAAAACGTCAGACGATGATGAATAAACAGGGATGTTAAATTGGCTAATGGAAGTAATCCGGCCAATAATGGCCTTAGAAACAAAAATATTTTATCCACAGATGGTCGTTCCTACGCATCCATGCGTATATGTCCAAGGATGGACAGTAGTAGAACAATGCAGGAGCAATTACCGAGGAACGATCATCTGTGGACGAATGCCTTTAAATCTTTTGAATGAGCACAGTGAGTAGCAGCTTCTCAATCAGACAGGTATGTCGAAAGTCCTGTTATGATGCATCTCAGCTTATATAGAATACCTGTTTTAAATCTGTCAGATAAGGTTTTAGCTACTACACATTAACACTGAGCCTACTAAAATTAAGCCTGCTGCGTTATCTGAGAAGTAATCATCCGGTACCATTGATCGATGAGCGTGGTCATGTCTTCGTAAAAGGTTTGCGCGTTATATGTTTGCGCGCTGCCTTCTGTTAGCAGGGCAACTCGACGTAACAGTGTTTCGCTTGAGGTAACAATGGATGGATCGGGAATTTTTTCCGACAGCTGCGTTAATTCCTGCTTTGCGTGCTGCCAATGATCCGTTATCGACAAGTTAATCCGGGCATCCGGCAACGGATCTTTCTGACTGAGGCTGTGCACACCTAAAGCACGCAGCATTCCCAGGTGCTCAATTAGTTGTGGCCAATGGGTAATGATTTGCACGCGATTTTCACCGAGACGCTTGGGTTCTTCATCGGCCAGCACCTGCAATACGCCGATAAGCCCGAGTACAACTTCGTTATGGGCAAATAAATTAGTAACAAAATCCAGTTCACGCCAGTTGTTGCGCAGAGACTCCCAGTGCCTCAGAACAATGTACCACTGTTCACTGCTGAAGATGGCATGTCGCTCGCCGTACTGGTCAGCCAGGGCATGCAGCGTTCGCTGCAGCATGTGCTCGGTGAGGCCCAGTTCTTTACGAAATGCGAACTGGCCATCAAGCACGGCAATGCTGAGTGCCCGGTGTCGCTGGAGCTCCTGCATGAGATTAAGCAGTACCAGGCAAACATCCACCGAGCGTTGACTGCGCGGCGAGCTGCACTGTCCAGAACGCCAAAAAAACAGAACCAGCATCAGGACAATCGCCATGGCGACAAGAAAAACTGCAATCATATTATACTATCCGTAGTGGCCACACGTTTTTACCAGCAGTAAGCGGCAAATCTCGCGCTGACAAAAATTTGTTATATATATCTTCTATGCACTATCTATGCCACACAGTGGCCATGAGTCAAATCCGGCAGTTACAAAAGGCAAGCAGGACTGACTGCACTAATAGGCGTCATTAGCCTCTGTTAACGCACTAACACGGTGCCTGATGCACCCGTTCAGGGCTCACCGGCAAACGCTTATTTCCTGCGTACCGATCGCTTACTGCTTTTCAACTTCAGCTTACCTGTTTTTCTAACACCCGTGCCTGGCCCTTGACTCTGATGCTCTGGGCGATGCTCTGGTCGACTGTCTGATTTGGGCTTTGCCGTAACCGATGATTCAGAGACCCGTGATTCACCCTCTTTTGCATCCAGAGAAATCTTTAACTGCTGACCCGATACCCAAACCTTTTTCAGGGTATAAAGCATTTCTTTTGGCATACCTGCGGGCAGGTCAACCGTACTATGATCATCGTGTATGCAGATACGGCCAATGTACTTACTCTCGATATCCGCTTCGTTTGCAATAGCGCCAACAATATTACCGGGCTTAACCTCGTGATCATGCCCCACTTCGATACGGTAACGTTGCATGCCTTCATCAAGAGAAGTATCTCTTACTGGCCGTTCACCGGATGGACGCTCTCTTCTTGGTGGACGATCGCCCTGTTCTGATCTTTCGCGGCGAGGGCCATCTTCTCTGTTTCTGCCTTCTTTGTTTCTGTCTCTGCCACGGTCACGGCTTCTGTCATTCCTGCCGCCGCTATCCTTGTCCCAATCCTCTCGACTTTTTGATTTTCTTTGCGGTTTGTTTGATAACAGAAAATCATTATCGCCGTGCATCATGTGTGCAAGTGCAGCGGCAATTTCTATGGCCGGGACATTATGCTCCTGCTGATATTGCTCAATCAATTGTGAGAACATGCCAGTCTTTTCATTATCCAGCGCTTCCGTTATACGCTGTTTAAATTTATCGATACGCTTGTCATTTATTATTTCCGTGGAAGGCAGTTCCATCATTTCTATCTTCTGCCTGGTCGCTCTTTCAATGTCATTGAGCATACGTTTTTCACGGGGTGCAACAAACAGGATAGCATCGCCATGGCGGCCTGCCCGGCCGGTACGTCCGATACGATGCACGTAGGACTCAGTGTCATGCGGCACATCGTAATTCACTACGTGAGAAATTCTTTCCACATCAAGCCCGCGAGCTGCAACATCGGTGGCCACCAGAATATCGAGCTTGCCTTTCTTTATATCGTTAACCGTACGTTCACGCATATTTTGCGCAATGTCACCGTTAAGCGGCGAAGCCGCATAACCACGCGCTTTAAGCTTATCGGCCAGTTCCACCGTAGAATTTTTTGTGCGCACGAAAACAATCATGCCGTCAAAATCTTCAGCTTCCAGAATACGGGTTAAAGCATCCAGCTTATGCACACCACTAACCGGCCAGAAACGCTGGCGAATGGTATTAACCGTCGTGGTTTTGGTCTTGATCGTAATTTGTTCCGGATCATTCAAATATTTTGTGGCTATGCGACGAATCTGTTGCGGCATTGTTGCCGAGAACAAGGCAATCTGCCTGTCCTCAGGGGTTTGCTCCAGGATCCACTCAACATCATCAATAAAACCCATGCGAAGCATTTCATCGGCCTCATCCAGCACCAGCGCGCTTAAGGTGCCAAGCTTTAGTGTACCTTTACGAATATGGTCCATCACCCTGCCCGGCGTACCCACGACGACATGTACTCCGCGTTTTAAGGCGCGAATTTGGCCACTGTAATCCGAGCCGCCATAAATGGGTAAGACATGAAAATTTTTCATGTAAGTGGCGTATTTTTGAAAGGCTTCAGCGACTTGAATAGCCAGTTCGCGGGTAGGTGCCAGCACTAATAATTGTGGATCGTGTTGTTTTAAATCCATATTAGAAATCAACGGCAAGGCAAAAGCCGCTGTTTTACCCGTACCCGTCTGCGCCTGGCCGATAATATCTTTACCGGCTAATAGCAGTGGAATGGCGAGTGCCTGGATAGGTGAAGGCGATTCATAACCGA
>CAVYHC010000034.1:0-78463 GCA_963768125.1 uncultured Gammaproteobacteria bacterium | reverse complement strand
AAACACTGATCAAAACTAAAAAATATTTAGCTCATGATGAATTAGAAGAATGTAAAGTTGGAGATCAAGTATTAGTTGAAGAATGTAGTTCCATTAAGCAAAAGAAAACGTTGGAAATTAATAAAGATTATTTCAAAATCATCGTTAATAAGTTAAATGATATTTTTATGATTTATCCTCAAACAATATTAACAGTAGCCGATAATACGGGTGCTAAAAAAATTATGTGTATTCAAGCAGTATTTGGCGGAAATAAAAAATATGCAGAAATTGGCGACACAATCATTGGTGTAGTTAAAGAAGCTATTACCAAATATGCCTATAAAACGTTAGGATGTTAGTAAGAGCAGTTGTCGTACGAACTGAAAAAAAACTATTCGTAGACAAGACGGAATGTATATTCGATTTGATGATAACGCTGCTGTAATTGTTAATCCTGGATAATAACCCTCGTGGAACACGAATTTGGACCAGTTGCGAGGAAATTAGTGAAAAGAATTCTTATTCTAAAATTGTTTCATTAGCACCGGAGGTTTTATAAATGGCAAAAAACCAAAAATTACACGTCAAAATTGGGAGCAATACGCTTGTTGTGTGGCATGTTACTTCGTCAGTTACATATACTTCATCATTAGGAAATGTGACAGGTGATACGACCGGACGAATGACATACTTGAGGTTTTCATTGAGTGCCCCTTGCATTTGAGCCAACAAGTTCAAAAACGCCATCTCGTAAGTCTCGAAATCATCAGGGTCGAACTTGCCCAGGTCCGTGACTGAGACTTTGCCAGAGTCCCATCAGGCGCGGCCCGCGGTTAACCGCGTTGACCATTTGATCCATGGCAAAACGGGCCTGCCGGGTGAGTTCATTTTTGCCGGTGGTGGTCTGGTAACTGGCCAGACCCAGGCCGATGACACCATTGAGCCCGGCAAACAATATGGCCGCCAGGCCAAGCGCAATCAGCATTTCAACCAGGGTGAAGCCGGATTGTTTAGTTGTGCGTTTCGCCCCGGTCGCTGAACGTTGCGCATGGTGCACCGGCAGACAAGCACCAGACATTGTAGCCTTAACAGCGCCTGGCGTGCCGGTCGGCGGCTAATCATAGACACTGGTCAGGGTCTCAATTTGCAGCGAACTGCCGGCGATGACCGCCCGCACCCAGAGCAGGCCTTCGTCGACACCGGTGAACGGATCATTGTCGGCATCGGCGTTGTCGCCGTCATAACGGGAAAGGAATATATTGCGGCTAATCTGGCGGCCATCGGCATAGCTAAAAACATCGGAATAAGTGCTTGCTGTTGTCGGGCTGCCGGCGGCAAGGGCTGCAGCGTCGAGGCTATCAAAGGGCTGGGCCAGAACTTCTTGCAGCCTGCCGGCCAGCTGGTAATGATCTTCGGCGCGGCTTTGGTGAATCGAACTGCCGGTGCTTGCCGGCAACAGGGCTTCCATTGCCGGCACCAGGGCAACGGCGATTAATACCGTGGCAATCAGGACTTCGACGTAGGAAAAACCGGCGCTTTTTCGGTGTTTGGTTTTATTGTTGCTGCAGGCATTATGGGCGGGATACGGGGTTGTGGAGCGTGCGCACGGCGCACCCTACGGCTGGCGAATAATCGGGGGTGCAAAAAATCCGCCACGGTTTTTGTAGGGTGCGCCGTGCGCACCGTGAATTGACGCCATTAATCGACAGGCTTTCAACAACCTTGTTCACTGTACTGTCACCCGGCCTGTGATCTGTGCAACCTTCACCTTCCGGTTGTCACGACCATAACTCAGCTGAACCAGACCATCTTGCAGGATATAAGTCGTATCGGTGGCATTGACGATCCAGATCGGCACACCCGATGCATCGAACAGCAGGTTCTTACGTCGTCCTGTCGCGTAGAGAAAGGGGTCTTGTGAATTACTAATAATGACACCGGTAGTCATCGCGCTAGTGTCAACATCAAAATCAAACTTCTGTTTTGAAACCGGATGGTAAAGCACGTAATCCTGACTGACGGGCGTTGTTGTCAGGTCGGCTTTGTAAACCACTACCCGTTGAGTGTTCTGGCTGATCTGTACACCGTGAATCTCACCTGTGCGTTTTGATTCACTGCGCGCATGACGAATCGCCTGGGCGATTTTATCGGCTGCAAGATCTAGCGTGGTGGTATTGGTAGTAGAAATATCGGGGATCGCCACGGTTGCGGCGATCCCCAGGATGGTTATAACGATCAGTAGTTCAAGAAGACTGAAACCCTGTTCACTACTGCGCTTATTAATGAACATCGTTGCAGAATGTTATCCACGTGTTTTAACGATTCTGTTCAGCAAGCAAATTGATAATAATTTTACCGGTCACCGTATCATACTTGAAGCCACCAGGACCACCAACAGGAGTAGTGTTAGCAACCATGAGAAGATCGCCGACAGTAACTACTTCAAGTGCAGGCGTAGTAATGCCGCTGAAAGGCTCTGTTGGGATATCCGATTTTTTCAAATAAGGGCCGAATACACGTGTCGCATCGCTAATTGAACAGGCACCACCGTCAGCATCCGTGTATCGACTAAGCTGTTCCATGACAGCGGTATCAGTGTTCAATGCACCCAAACCAGCTGTAGCACCCGCTGCAACACAAGCAACTGTAGGCACCGCTGTATTTGCTCCTGGATATTCGCCGTGTTGCTGGTAATAAAGATCGATTGCTGAGCGCAAGCCGGCCAGGGTAGCGTCGGCAGAGGAAGCGCGTGCATCGTCTGTGGTAGAGGCAAATTGCGGCACGACAATCGCTGCCAGAATAGCCAGGATAATAACCACGATTAACAGTTCGACCAGGGTAAACCCTTTTTCAGCGATGCTGCCGATATGCTTTTTATTGTTTAGCATTGTTTTCATATTCTTGTTCCGCTTTATCTCTAATCTATTAAAAAAATTAATGTATACGTTAGCTAACGTATCTCGTTTATTTCCCTGGTTTACATCCCTTAAATTTGTTTCAAAAACCCGTTTCATTATATATAGCACTTATTTTTAAACATGTTTAAAAATCAACGGCTTTTGTATTTTTTTAAATGATGCTGCCTTTTTTTTCACGGGTTTGTTTCAGCTGTGTGTCACGTCAACCTTATGCCGCTAACCAACGGCGCGTGACAGTTTGAATATCGGCAGTATCAGTGAACTCACTAACAAGCCAACAACCACCCCCATTACCAGTAACATTACCGGCTCGATCATGCGTGCGAACAGGGTCAGTTTCTTTTCCAGCTCTCGTTCATAATAATCGGCAATTTTAGCCATCACGTGCGCCAGGTTTCCGGTGCTATCGCCGGTTTTAATCATTTGTTTTACCGTTGGCGGGATAAAGTCGGCCTGTTCAAAACCACCGGCGAAACCGGCGCCTTCCTGAACATTAACTTGCAGCTGTGCGATAAAACGGTTAAACACGGTATTATCGACCACTTCATTGCATGCCTCGAGTGTGTCAATAGCGCTGACACCATTGGCCATCGACATCGCCATTAATCGCATCGACTGCACCAGGTAAAGCTGAATAAAAATATCCTTGATCACATAAACCGATAACTTGAGCCGGTCCAGCACCTCTATGCCGTGGGCGGTGCGTAACCAGTAAGTAGCAGCGGTAAGCATCAATACCAGGCCGGAGAGAAACAGCCACCAGTAATTAATGAGCGCATTACTCGCTGCCATTAAAAATATCGTACTGGCGGGCAACTCGTCCGCGATACGTTCAAACATAACCGCAAATTTTGGAAACACCACCACCAGCACAAAAATGACCACGGCAATAGAAAACAGGATAAGGAAGGCCGGATAGATCATGGCTGAAACCACCGTGGCCTTAAGCTTTTCACGTTTTTCATCCATGACCTGAAGTTCGCTTAGCACTTTATCGAGAAAACCACCGTTTTCTGCGGCGGCTACCAGGTTGATATAGGCCTGTGAGAAAAATGCCGGGTGTGCGCCTAAGGCGGCGGAAAAACTTTTGCCTTCTTCAACATCATTTAACAGCGCGCTTAATATCGTTTTTAACTGTGGCTTGATATCCAGCGCAGCAAATGCCTTCAGCGACTCAAACAGCGGCATGCCGGTTTCGATCATCAGGGAAAGCTGTTCGGTAAAAAATATGCGGTCAGTAACGTCCAGTTTCTTCTGCCCGAGGTTGGCCAGAAACGGCGGTAAGGTCAGCGCTGTGGTTTTGCTTTTTTGTTTTTGTTTTTTTGTAACGCCGAGTTCAATCGCCATGTCGCAGTCCTAAGATACATCCATGCTAGCTGTTGACCACACGGGAGACTTCTTCAATAGTAGTAAAGCCTCCCGCCACCCGTTCCATGCCGTCATCAAACAGGGACTGGTGTTTGCTGACCTTGAGGTAATTTTCAAGTTCATCGCGTGAAGGGTTGCCGGTAATCAGGTCCTGCAGCGAAGCATCGGCTTCCAGCACTTCGTGGATGCCAATACGGCCTTTATAACCGGAGTCGTAGCATTCAGAGCAGCCACGCCCCTGCGCCAGTTTCATGCCTTCACCGTCTCCCCAGCCATAACGTTGCATGATTTCCGGTGACGCGATATAGGAGGTTTTACAGGCCGGGCACACGGTTCGTATCAATCGCTGGCCAACGACACCAATCAATGCCGATGACAGCAAATAGGGTTCGACGCCCATGTCGATCATTCTTGAAATGGCGCCAATGGCGTGATTGGTGTGCAGGGTTGACAGTACCAGGTGCCCGGTCAGCGCTGCCTGCACGGCAATTTCTGCGGTTTCCCGGTCGCGAATTTCGCCCACCATGATGATGTCAGGATCCTGCCGCAAAACATGTTTGAGGATGGTATCAAACGTCAGGCCGATGTTTTCCCTGACTTCGTTCTGGTTAATAATCTCCATCTGGTACTCGACCGGCTCTTCAATGGTAACGATATTTTTCTCGATGGAGTTGAGGTAATTCAGTGCCGCGTAAAGGCTGGTTGTTTTACCGCTGCCGGTAGGACCGGTGGCGAGAATCAGGCCAAAACTTTTGCTTAATAACCGTTTGTATGCGTCCAGGTTGTGATCGACCATGCCGAGTTTGCCAAGATCAAGCAATGACTCGTTTTTATCGAGCACCCGCAATACCACTTTTTCACCAAACAGACCCGGCAGTGAACTGAAACGCAGGTCGACCTGCCGGCCCCGGGTATTGACCTGGATGCGGCCATCCTGTGGCAGCCGGCGTTCGGCAATGTCCAGGTTAGCCATGACTTTAAGGCGTGAAACGATTGCCGGATGCAGCTCGGCATTAAGCGTACTAAATTCATATAAAACACCGTCAATGCGCAGCCGAATGCGGCTTTTTGTCCTGCTGGGTTCAATATGAACATCACTGGCACCATCACGGATGGCACGCTGAATAACGGAATTCACCATATTAATAACCGGGCTGCCTTCGGCCAGTTCATCAATATGCGAGTAATCATCAATTTTGGCATTTTCCATGACCTCGAAATCGTCTTCCACGACATCAAACAGGTCTAAGGAATAATCATTGGAGCTTTCTGCATACGCTTCGTTGATGGTTTGCAGTACATCCTGGCGCGAGGCAAGTATGGCTTTTATCTTGCATCCGGTGCGTTCTTCTATTTCATCATTAATCGGGATGGATAGCGGGTCGGGTGTGGCAATCAGTAAAACATCACGCACTTTAAATAACGGAAAGATGCACAGCTGTACCGCTTTTGTTTTTTCGATAATGCTTAAAATGTCCGGATCGTAAAGTTGCGAGTTAAGTTTCACATAAGGCACCTGCATCAGCTGCGCCAGAACCAGCAACAAATCGGTCTCCTTCAGCCACTTCTGCTCTACCAGGATTTGTCCAATTCGGCTACTGCCTGCGCTCTGCATTTTCAGTGCCTTGGCAAGCTGCTCTTCGGTAATTAAATGTCGCGCCACCAGCTCATCGCCGAGGCGCCGCTTTTCCAGTATGGCGCGCGGCATAAAGACACTCACCGACTCTTTTTCTGGCGGATTCATTTGCGTGACATAATCAGAGACGCCGGTTACGTCCAGTATGTCGCGGATAACCGGGTTCATATTAGCCAGCTTCAGCCAGCCACCGTCACGAATAATTTTTTCGGCGCCATCGAGTATCGAGCCAAGACTTAAACTGTTGAGAAATTTAACCCGGGTAAGGTCAATAACGATTCGCCTTTCATGTTCCTGCAGGCAGTGTTCAAACACCTCATTGAACTGTTTACGTGAATCCTCATCCAGTACCGCAAACTGCGGTGTCAGGTAAACCATGACGCCAATATGTGTGAGCAATATATCCGGCCACAACGCAGGCCCTTTATCCTCTACTGCAGGCCCTTTATCCTCTACTGCATTCTCTATATCGACGTTTTTATCCATCTTGCTCATTCCGCATCTCGTTTGCATGATGGCTTAACACAGGACGCTGCATAATAAAGGCTTAATTGCTTGAATAGATTTTGCATTTTGCGTCTGCAATGAGTTGATTGAGTTCAAGTTCAACCGGCTGCGGTTTCATAATTCCATAACCCTGCGCGTAGTCAATATTCATATCCCTGAGCACTTCCAGAATCGCACCATTTTCCACATACTCGGCAATGGTTTTAACATTCATCACCTTGGCAATCTCTGCAATCGCTGCCACCATGGTCTGGTCGAGGCGACTACTGACGATATCCTTAACCAGGCTGCCATCAACTTTCAGGTAATCAATGGAAAGTTTTTTAAGATAACTGAAGGAACTTAAACCACTGCCAAAATCATCCAGTGCAAACTGAACCCCCATCGAATGAATTTGATTCATAAAAGTAATGCAGTGCTGAAAATTTTTGATTGCTGCCGTTTCTGTAATTTCAAAATAAAGATTGCTCGGTATGAAGTTATATTTATGCAGGCAAATGGAAACAAAATTATGAAATTCCACATCACCAACGGTCGTACCGGAAAGATTGACGCCCCATTTAAAGTTAGCCGCCATCTCGCGATATTCTTCTTTGCGCAATAGCTTAAAGGTATTCTCAAGCACCCAGCGGTCGACCATGCCCATCAGGTTATAGCGTTCAGCAACCGGGATAAACTCGTCAGGCATAACTAACTCACCGGCCTCATCTACCATTCTGACAAGAATTTCATAATGACTCTCGTCACTCGTTAATGGTGCTATACGTTGACAATACAGGATGAATCTATCTTCCTCCAGGGCATGCTTTATATTCTCTACTTGTGTCAACTGGTTTTTTCGTTTTAATAATGCGGTATTTCCCGGATGGTAAACAACCACCTGATTGCCGGCTTCTTTTGCGTTACTTAATGCCAGCTCAGCGCTATAAAAGTGATCGGCCACCGCTGTTTCTCTTGAATTCAACGCGATAACACCGGCTCTGGCTTTAACTGACACGCTCTTGCTGTCGTGGTCAATAACCATGTCGTTGATGGCATTACAGATAGCCGCAACACGGCTTTCAATCTTATTTTCCGATCCCTCGATTAACACGGCAAACACATCTGCATCCAGTCGTGCGCAAAACTTTGTTTCGCTCGCGGGACTTGAGATTATCGCTGCAATCGACGCCAGCACGATGTCTCCTGTGGCCATACCGTAAGCAGCATTAATAACCTTGAACTCGTCAATATTAAACAGCACAAGATATCGCTCACGATGTTCTTTCGCCATCTCGCGCCACAGCGTCTCTTCGAAACCTTTTCTGTTTAATAAATTGGTTAATTCATCACGAGTGCTTTGCAGGTATTTGTAAGTCTTGCGTGATACCGCATCCAATGTCGATTTATCACTATTCGAAAAATCGCGATTGTAGAATTCATTGATACAGGTCAATACGCCGCAGGGCGCCCCTTTTGCATCAAGCACCGGTACCAATAACACTTTCTTGTCAGCGGGCAATTGAATTAAATGCCGTAACTCTTCGTCTTTATCGTTGATGCCGAAGCCGTCATGGCCATCCTGAAATGTTTCGAAGGCGGCGATGGATATGCGTTCAAGCAGCGCTAAAACTTCAGTCGACTCACTGCTATAATTGATACCACCCGGATAGATGGACTGTCTTGACGAAACCCAGATAGCGGCATAGTCGACGTTCAGATGCTCCGCACAACTCCTTATGTAGGTGCTTAATATATGTCGCGATTCACGATGCTCTATAATCTCAAGATCCGATAAACGCAGCATGGATAATTCATCATAACGCTCGCCTAATTCCCTGGCCATGGCGTTCACTTCGTACAAATAATGCAGTTCCGCTTTGACTATTCCTGCAATGTTGCACAAGCTGGCAACGATGCGAGTAGCGTCGGCTGTACCGTCTGACTCGTCGCTAATATCATAAAACACCAGTTCACCCGCCGACATGCCTGCCAGCTCACCCAGTTTAAAGCAGAGCACATCGACCGTTTTATGTTTTTCTTTAATATAGTGACATTCATCGCCTGCACTCACAGGGTATTGCCTGGGCTTAGCATTTACAATGAAGTCGGCTAACGATTCGTCTTGCCCCGACCAGACAATCTGTCCACTCTCATCACACAGTGCAATCCTGATGTTGCGCTGCGGCTGTATATTTATCGTCAGCTGTGCATAACGCTCCATGTCAAGCTCTTCATATAAACTTGGAAATATCATGTTCATTACTCTTTAATTAAGACGCTTTACTCTGGATAAAGTAATTGTTAATGATTCTTACCAATTCGCGAGGGCTGACCGGTTTACCAACAAACGATACATTGTTGATACCGCTCACCCAGTCTCGGTTCTCGCTTTCCAGTGTTGAAGTCATAACCACTATCGGCGTGTCATAGTCGCTATTAGTCTGCCGAATGGCTTCTACCAGTTCACGGCCTGTCATATGCGGCATCTTGACATCGGTAACAATAATATCAGGACGGCTTTCCAGGTAGGCATCGAGCGCTAATTTGCCGTTTTTAACGCAGATCACTTCATAACCTTCCTGCTGTAATACCAGTTTCAGCACACGGGCCACGTACGGTTCATCATCAGCGATCAATATTTTTTTTATGTTCATATGACATCCTTCAGCATGTTACTTTCTTTGGTAAAACTCATGACAAACTCAGAACCTTCTCCCGGCGTGCTATGCAACTGCATTTTTCCATGATGCAACTTGACCGTTTCGTGCACTAGCGACAGACCCAGGCCATGGCCGGTACGTTTACGCACCTCTTCATCATCGGAGCGGAAAAACTTGCTATAAATACGATGCTGATCCTGCTCCGAAATACCGATACCGGTATCACGAACACGAATAGTAATTTCCGTCTCATTCTCTTCCGCGATCAATTCAATTTTGCCATCGGGCCGGTTATATTTAATGGCATTACCAATAAGATTATTAATGGAAATACGTACCAGGTCTTTATCCAGTGACAAGGCACCGAGGTCATGCGGTATCTGGCGATTAAATTCGAGCGTTTCCAGCAGATTATTGCGCGACGTGCTTTGATAGATATCTTCGAGGAAGTCGCCCATTTTTACCCGTTGCCGATGGATTGGTACGGTACCCATTTCGATCATCGCCAGGTTGAGCAGATTGTCTATCATTTGCGATATACGGCCAGTTTCATCATGTATGACGTTAGCGGCTTCGATGGTCAGCTCTCTTGATGCATCGGCATTATCGATCAATGTTTCGCTGTACATAAACAGAATGTTTAATGGCGTTTTCAGTTCATGTGCGACATGTGCAACAAATTCTCCATCGCTTTTTTTCGCCATATCTTCATTGCTGGTATCACGGAAAACAATGACGGTACCGAGCAGCTGGTTGTTGCTTTTATGTGAGTACAGCGGGTAAGCGTTGACCAGTACGCGGGTATTTGACTCAGCAAGATAGATATCTGCCTCATCATGCTGGTACGCGTTTACCGCATTACTGGCCCGGCAGTTGACCAGGTATTCTGACAGTTCCCTGTTATTACAAAAATCTGTCAGGTTATTGCCGAGGACTTCTCCCTCTTGCGTGCCCAGTAAGTGATGTATTTTGTTGCTGGCATAGGTTACCTGGCCACTTTCATCGGCAACAAGAATGGCATAAGGCAGCGAGTTGAGTGCCGATTCCAGTCGGGCTTTTTGATAAACAAGCAATTTGCAGGAGACCACCGAATTGGTTTGTTTGTCTTCCAGTTCGTCAATATGGTTGTAAGCCGCTTCAACCACGGTACTGAACTTTTTCATGAAATCATGTGTGCTGCTGCTTGATGTAACATCCGTATCCGTTGATTCTGTTTTAGTGATCAAGGTCTGCAGCTGGCCGCCTATGCTGGTTAAAGGCTCGATTTCTTTTTTAATCAAAAAATAAAAAATCGGCGTCAACATAAAAATCGCCATCGCCAGAATGGCCAGCAAGCGTACCTGTGATGAAGTCAACGAATATGCCGGCTGCAAATAGCCCAGGCGGATAAAGGCTTTTAACTCGCCTTTTTCCATAATCGGCGCAAAGTATTCATTAATGGTTACATCGGATGCCAGCTTATATTCACGCTCACCAATCCACTGACTGGGTTGCAGCGGTATGATCATCGGGGAGACACTTATTCCCGGGGTAATCACCTCGGCCAGCGCCATGCCTTCTATATTGACCACCGACGCATAGGCAAAATTCTTGTTCACCTGCGCTTCTTTAAGCAAACGCAGGGTGCCGGCTGTATTGCCCTCGCCGGTCAATTGCGCCACGGACATGCTGCCCAGCAACCTGACCAGGCCCACACCCTGATGCTGTATCTCGTTGAAATCATCACTTTTTTGCTGGTACAAAAACGCCGCCACAGCAAACAGGATGACCGCCAGTGAAGACACAATCATTCCTATCCCTATCTTTTCGTTGCCAATATTTATATTTATTTTTCGTTTATTTTTCATATAGTTAAAAATAGACCGCAATAAAGCAAAGGTTTAGTCCCTTAACAATAAAATTATTCAATGTCTAACTCGCGCGCTGACGAAAAGATCGTGCAGACAGCAAAACGCGGCTGATCCGGACAAGTCCAATAACCTGGTCCTGTTTGCAACAAACTAAATGATCAGCCCTGACATAAATCTATGTTTTTTTAGCAATTACTAATGAGTGTAGACAAAATCCATCAGAATTCACTAAGTTAACGGTCATTGATAAAGAACTTGAATACTGGCCTTACTGCCAGAGATGGCGAAGTGTGGGGTGCGCTATGCACTTAAAAAATAAAAAATATATTTTCCGCGAAGGACGCGATGAAAACCTTTAAAAGCAATATTTCCGCTAATGCACGCAAATGAAAGCTTCCGCATCCTGCTCACGCCCCTTACCTACGTCCTGTAGGCAACGCAAATAAAAGTTTTTTATTTTGTCATGCTGGCGCATGACAAACGCAAACGACATGAATTGAAATTACAGACCTAACAGAATACCGTCATGCCGGCATGCTTTTAGCCGGTATCCATCGCTCATATTGGCCTTTATCCTGATAACTTATACTCACCTGATAAATGGATACCGGCCTTCGCCGGCATGACGAAATAAAAGATTTTCTCTGTGTCTCGGCAACTGCTCGACTTGGTCTCCTGAGTCGTTCTACCGCTTACATCCATGTAAGTGTCCATGCGTTGCCCTACCACCAGCATCCCTGCCGGCGTCTATGGTGAAATGTTTTTTTTGTCATGCTGGCGCATGAAAAATACGAACAACATGAAATGAAATTACAGACCTAACAGAATACCGTCATGCCGGCATGCTTTTAGCCGGTATCCATCGCTCATATTGGCCTTTATCCTGATAACTTATACTCACCTGATAAATGGATACCGGCCTTCGCCGGCATGACGAAATAAAAGATTTTCTCTGTGTCTCGGCAACTGCTCGACTTAGCCTCCTGAGTCGTTCTACCGCTTACATCCATGTAAGTGTCCATGCGTTGCTCTACCACCAGCATCCCTGCCGGCGTCTATGGTGAAATGTTTTTAAAAAAATTTAATAATCTTTTATTAGCGTTGCCTACAGGACGTAGGTAAGGGGCGTGAGCAGGATGCGGAAGCTTTCATTTGCGTCCATTTGCGGAAAAAATGCTTTAAAAGTTTTTCTTCACGACAACAATGTGTATTTATTTGCGTGCTTTTGCGGAGGCTATGATCTTTTTTGCCTGTTGCCAATATGCTTCCAGTTCTGCAACACTGCAATCTTCCATGGCTTTACCCTCTTCCAGTAACAACTGTTCAACAATATTGAAACGTGAGATGAACCGCCGGTTGCAATCACGTAATGCCTGCTCTGGATTAACACCCAGGTGGCGCGAGAGGTTGACGCTGGCAAACAGGATATCGCCCATTTCGTCGCTGATTCTTTGCTGGTTATCTTGTGTATCGATTTCAGCTTTGAGCTCGCCAATTTCTTCGTTGAGTTTATCGAACACAGGGGCGATATCAGGCCAGTCAAAGCCATGGTGTGCCGCACGTTTTTGCAGCTTTTCGGACCAGCGCAGTGCGGGCATGGTGCCGGCGATGCCGTCTAAAAAGCTTTTACCCAGAGTATCCTTGTTCGCGCGCTCTTCTTTTTTGTGTTTTTCCCATTGACGATTTAACTCGGCTTCATCATCTGTTTGTTTATCCGCGAAAACATGCGGATGACGCCGCACCAGTTTGCTGTTTATTTCATTAACCACGTCAACAAAATCAAACTGATTTTTTTCTGCTGCCATCTGCGCATGAAACACCACCTGAAATAATAAATCACCGAGTTCATTTTTCAGATCATCCATGTCTTCACGCTCGATAGCATCGGCGACTTCATAAGCCTCTTCAACCGTGTACGCCGCAATCGACTGAAAGTCCTGTTTGATATCCCAGGGACAACCCGTCTCCCCATGCCGCAAATCCGCCATGATCTGTAACAGCTTATGAATTTCTTTCATATCCAGAACAACTCTGATTCATGGCGTAAATTAGGGCGAACAACAAGCGAAAATTAATATTGTCCGCAAAGGACGCAAAGGGCGCAAAAAAAGCTTCATCTTGTTTTAAACATTCGCGTCCTTCGCGTTTTTCGCGGATAAAATAGCTTTTAAAAAACCAAAGATTTTATCTGCGGACGACTGCTTTGCGATGTAGGGCGCACCACGCACACCGTAACATAAACAAAAAAGGCTGATTCATAGCGTACCCTCGGGCAGTCAACAAACGAAAAAAATATTGTCCGCAAAGGACGCAAAGGGCGCAAAAAAAGCTTTATCTTGTTTTAAACATTCGCGTCCTTCGCGTTTTTCGCGGATAAAATAGCTTTTAAAAAACCAAAGATTTTATCTGCGGACGACTGCTTTGCGATGTAGGGCGCACCACGCACACCGTAACATAAACAAAAAAGGCTGATTCATAGCGTACCCTCGGGCAGTCAACAAACGAAAAAAATATTGTCCGCAAAGGACGCAAAGGGCGCAAAAAAAGCTTTATCTTGTTTTAAACATTCGCGTCCTTGGCGTTTTTCGCGGATAAAATGGCTTTTAAAAAATCAAAGTTTTTATTTGCGTTCATTTGCGTCCATTTGCGGAAAATTATTTTTATCTTATTATCTGCGAACAACTGTTTTTCGATAACACTCTTACGGGTTAAAACTCAAAACGTACGCCGATGTGGGCTTCGTTATCCACTTCAAAATCTGAATTATTGTCATTGAATTCCACTTCTAGCAGGCGGTAACCCAGATAAGCACGGGCACTGGGTGTTACTTCCATTTCCAGTGCGACACGGTATTCTAATAATTGATCAAAATCTGAAATACTGGTCATTTCCGGTGCATAAAAGGCTTCACCCAGGACGGCTAATGGGGAATTACCCGGGAACACGTAACGGATACGGCCGCCGATGGCGATAGCACCACCATTGACGTCCAGCGGTGTGGAACTCGGGCCATCGATGGCACCGGCATAAGCTTTAACGCCAACACCAAAATGCAGGCCTTTCACATCGCCGGTATTGCTGCCACTGACTAAAATGGAAGCATTGGCAATGACATCATTATGTTCATTAATTAAAGCGCCAAAACCAATGTCGGCACCGCCATATCCAAATGACGAGGTTTGCGTTAAAAATGTCAGTTCAGCCACGTCCTGTCCCACTCGAAAATCGATGGCGCCAGCTGATACATGATTAATAGGAATAAGTAAGGCGGTTGTTAGTAATGCTTTGCGTAGCATGGAGTATTTTTCCTCTGTAGAGTGATAATTTTAGGCGGATTCTAACATGCTCTTTTAAAGCAAAATGAAAAAATGAATATAGCCATCGGCTCGTGATAAAGTAGACGACTGTTTTAACAATCAGTTCAAATTTTTCAGAAGAAAAACCTGCCTTATCTCATGAATGATAAACAACGTTTAATAAAAAAATTAGCCAAAATACTTCAAAAGAATCAATTGCTTCACCAGCTGGAAGACTTAAAACCCTACGAATGTGATGCTTTATCTGCCTACGCGGCGCTGCCACTGGCGGTGGCACTGCCCGAGACCATCGAACAGCTAAAGGCCGTTCTTGCTGTTTGTAATGCACACAATGTGCCGGTGGTTGCCCGCGGCGCAGGCACCGGATTGTCCGGCGGCGCCCTGCCCCATGAGAAGGGGATATTACTCGTGCTGTCTAAATTCAATAAGATCCTGTCCATTGATGAGACCAACATGACGGCGGTGGTGCAACCCGGGGTAAGAAACCTGGCCATCTCGGATGCCGCCAGGGACTATGGTTTATATTATGCACCCGACCCATCATCACAGATTGCCTGCTCTATCGGTGGCAACGTGGCTGAAAATGCCGGCGGCGTGCACTGCCTGAAATACGGCCTTACCGTGCACAACATCATTAAACTAAAAGTGTTAACCATCGACGGTGATGAACTGACCATCGGTTGCGATGCCTTCGATTCACCGGGCTATGATCTGCTAGCTTTGCTGACTGGATCGGAAGGCATGCTGGCCATCATCACAGAAATTACGGTGAAACTGCTTCCCATTCCTGCGCTGGCTAAAGTAATGATGGCCTCTTTTGATGACGTAGCCGTTGCCGGTCAGGCAGTGAGTGATGTTATTGCCAAAGGCATTATTCCTGCCGGCCTGGAATTAATGGATAACGCGGCGATTATAGCCGCCGATGATTTTGTTCAGGCCGGTTATCCGCGTGATGCTGCCGCCATTTTACTGTGCGAAATTGATGGTTCCATTGAAGAAGTCGATGATCAACTGGCGCTGACAGAAAACATATTAAAACAGGCCGGAGCCACTGCAATACAAATTGCAAAAGATGAAGATCAACGTTTACAGTTCTGGGCCGGGCGCAAAGCCGCGTTTCCGGCGGTCGGTCGTTTATCGCCTGATTATTATTGTATGGACGGCACCATTCCACGCCATCAACTGGCCAATGTCCTTAAAACCATCAGCGAGCTGTCAAAAGAATACCAGCAGACCGTGGTTAATGTTTTTCATGCCGGCGATGGCAACCTGCACCCGTTAATACTGTTTGATGCCAATAACGAGGGTGAGCTGGAACGCACCGAAGAACTGGGCGGGAAAATTCTCGACTACTGCGTTACAGTCGGCGGCACCATTACCGGCGAACACGGTGTTGGCATCGAAAAAATCAATCAAATGTGCAACCAGTTCAACAGTGATGAAATCACCCAGTTTCATGCCATTAAGCTGGCTTTTGATGAAAAACAGTTATTGAATCCCGGAAAGAATATTCCGACACTGCAACGCTGTGCTGAATTTGGCGCCATGCACGTGCACCATGGCAAACTGCCACATCCAGAGCTTGAGCGGTTTTGACGCTGCGCGTAGTGAAAAATGAAAAATGAAAAATGAAAAACGATTTAAGCGATAGTTTGCTGGAGCAGGTTGCTGATGCGGTTGCAGAAAAAACGGCACTGCATATTACTGCGGGTGACTCTAAGGCCTTTTATGGCAATAAAGTAAACGCACAAAAACTTAGCCTGCTTGGACATCGCGGCATTATTGAATACCAGCCCAGCGAACTGGTGGTTACTGTTCGCAGCGGCACGCCGCTGCGTGAACTGGAAGCAGAACTAAAAGCCAGGAATCAGCAACTGGCTTTTGAACCGCCGCAACACAGTGCCGATACAACCATCGGCGGTGTCATTGCCTGCGGCCTTTCCGGACCGGGGCGGCCGGCTTATGGATCGGCTCGTGACTTTGTGCTCGGCGCTACGGTGATTAACGGCAAGGCAGAAAAATTGCGATTTGGCGGCCAGGTAATGAAAAACGTTGCCGGTTATGACGCCTCTCGTTTAATGGTGGGCGCACAGGGCACGCTGGGTGTTTTGTTGGAACTCTCACTAAAAGTTTTACCGCTTAGCGAAACAGTAGTCTCTCTGCAAATGCCGATAAAATTAAATGCCGCGGTTAGCCACATTCAACAATGGATAAAACAGGGTCTTCCGGTAACCGCCAGTTGCCACCTGAACAACATCTTGTACCTGCGGCTAAGCAGTACCCACTCTGCGGTTAAACAGGCCGTTACTGTTATCAACAGCCGTTACCCGACAGCAGCGATCGACAATAATTTCTGGTTAGGCATAAAAAACCAGACTCACGCGTTTTTCTCGGACACAGAAAAACTCTGGCGCTGCTCACATCAACCGGCAACGGAATTTTATGACAACACAGACAATCAACTGGTTGAATGGAATGGCGCGCTGCGCTGGATAAACAGCGGGATAAACTTACGTGCCATTGCACAACACCACAATGGTCATGCTACACGTTACCCGCTGGGGCTTGTCGACAATCATTACAACAAGCATAAATCCAATATTTTCCAACCGTTAACACCCGGCTTGCTGAAAATACATCAGCGATTAAAAAAGGCGTTTGATCCTGAAAACATCTTAAACCCCGGCCGACTGTATACCGACTTATAATGATACAGCGAGACTGTGACTGCTTTAGTACCACACCGTTAAACCATGAAAACTAATTTAATCAACGATTTTTTAGCAACGCCGCAAGGTTTAGAAGCCAATAACATTCTGCGCAGCTGTGTGCACTGTGGCTTCTGTAATGCCACCTGTCCTACTTATCAATTATTAGGCGATGAACTTGATGGGCCCAGGGGACGGATATATTTAATCAAACAAACCCTGGAAGGGCAAACACCGGGAAGAAAAACACAGCTTCACCTCGACCGCTGCCTGACCTGCAGAAATTGTGAAAGCACCTGTCCTTCAGGCGTTAACTACAGTCAATTATTAAATATTGGCCGGGCAGTGATCAATCAACAGGTAAAGCGTCCTTTACAGCAAAAAATACTGCATTACCTGCTTAGAAAAATGTTTTTAACGAACGGCGTTTTTTCAACACTGCTCGCTGGCACGCAGTTATTAAGACCGATGGTGCCAACCAGCTTAAAAAAATCCATCCCGCTAAAACATAAAAAAATCCGTTTCAAAAAGAGTTTGCATGATAGAAAAGTATTACTTGTTCCCGGTTGCGTGCAATCAAGCCTGAACCCGAATATTGATAACGCCGCAAAAATCGTCTTTTCCAAACTGGCTATCGAATGCGTTGAAGTCCCTTCCGCCGGCTGCTGCGGTTCATTAAGCCATCATTTAAATGCGGAAGAGGAAGCCATCACCATCATAAAAACCAATATCGATAGCTGGTGGCCATTAATTCAACACAAAACCATCGAAGCAATTTGCATGACAGCCAGTGGCTGCGGCGTTGCCATAAAAGAGTATGAACAGTTACTGGCTCACGACAAAGATTATGCAATGAAGGCGAAAGTCGTGAGCGCCCTGTATAAAGACCCGGCAGAAATTGTATCGGCAGGCATTGACGCCGATAAACTGGCCGCAATAAAACAGCTCATTAATAGTCGGACACCTTCCGCAGCCAACAATAGCATCGCCTTTCATCCGCCCTGCACCTTGCAGCATGGCATGAAAATAAATAATCTTATCGAACCCATTCTGCTTGATTGCGGTTACCAGATAAAACCGTTTAAAGATAAACACCTATGCTGCGGCTCAGCCGGCACTTACTCGATCACCCAGAAAACACTGTCGCAGCAATTATTATCAAACAAACTCGGCAATATCAATGAAACGCACCCGGATATTATTGCCACCGCCAATATCGGCTGCCAGTTACACCTGCAAAGCGGCACCAGCACACCGGTAAAACACTGGCTTGAACTGCTGATATGAGTTCCGGTGTGGGCTGATAGATAACAATAAAAACATTTCACCACAGATTAGGGCAGGACGCCCGTAAGTAGAACAATGCAGGAGTGATTGTCGAGGCACAGAGGGCACAGAGAAAATATTTTATTTCGTCATGCCGGCGAAGGCCGGTACCCATTTATCCTGTGAGTACGGGGCATCAGGATTAATACCAATATGAACGATGGATACCGGCCTTCGCCGGCATGACGGGGTTCTGTTTGGCTGGTAATTTCAATTCATGTGGTTCGCGTTTATCATGCCCCAGCATGACAAAACAAAAATCTTTTATCTGCGTTCATCTGCGAACCAATACTTTTAAATCTTTTCGTCGAGAGACCGTCTGTGGTTTTATACCCACATCAGGGTTTTTATACCCACATATTGAATAAGTAGTTGAATCGGTCGATTTCTGACAGAATAGCTTCTTTTTTTATTTGAACAGCTAAAAGGTCAACAACATGAGCATTACTTCATTCAATCCACCGGTACGTACTTTAATGGGTCCCGGTCCTTCTGACGTTCACCCTCGCGTAACCGGTGCCATGGCACGCCCTACCATCGGTCACCTTGATCCGGCTTTTGTCGGCATGATGGATGAAGTCAAACAAATGCTGCAGTACGCATTCCAGACCAAGAACCAGCTCACCATCCCGGTATCTGCGCCGGGTTCGGCCGGCATGGAAACCACGTTCCAAAACCTTCTGGAGCGCGGTGATAAAGCCATCGTTTGCCAGAACGGCGTTTTTGGTGGCCGCATGAAAGAAGTTGTCGAGCGTAGTGGCGCAACAGCGGTTATGGTAGAAGATGACTGGGGCAAGGCTGTCGATCCGCAAAAAGTTGAAGACGCGCTGAAAGCGCACCCGGATGCCAAACTGCTCGCTTTTGTTCATGCCGAGACATCAACCGGCGCCCGTTCAGACGCAGAAACACTGAGCAAGCTGGCGCATCAACATGACTGTTTATCACTGGTTGACGCGGTAACGTCGGTTGGCGGCAGTGAATTGCGAGTCGATGACTGGGAAATTGACGCGATTTATTCCGGTACGCAAAAATGTTTGTCCTGTACGCCGGGTATTTCACCGGTCAGTTTCAGCGATCGTGCGGTTGAAGTCATTACCACCCGCAAGTCTAAAGTACAGAGCTGGTTCCTGGACACCAACCTGGTCATGGGTTACTGGGGACCAAATGCAAAACGTGCGTATCACCATACCGCACCGGTCAATGCACTTTATGCACTGCATGAGTCATTAGTGATGCTGCAGGACGAAGGCCTGGAAAACTCGTGGGCCCGTCACAGCAAAAACCACAGGGTTTTGCGTGCCGGCCTTGAAGCCATGGGTTTGTCTTTCGTCGTTGATGAAGAGTACCGCCTGCCTCAGCTCAACTCTGTAACCATTCCTGAGGGTATCGACGAAGCCGTCGTGCGTTCACGCCTGTTGAACGACTTTAATCTGGAGATCGGTGCCGGTCTTGGCGCCCTGGCTGGAAAAGTATGGCGTATCGGTTTGATGGGCCATAGCTCACGCGCTGAAAATATCTTCCTGTGTTTATCGGCTCTTGAAGCCGTGATGAGTGACATGGGCGCAAACATCAACACCGGTGTTGCTCTATCGGCTGCGCAAAACGCGATGAAGTAAACTTTACTCTAGCTGAAAAACAAAAAAGGCTTGCCGTGATCGTCGTATCGGGCAAGCTTTTTTTATTGCGCAAAAGACAATAGGAGCTGCCGCACGACTTTATAACCCTGCCAATCGATTTAAACAGGGATGCATTTTCAGTTACACTACAGCACATGACTACAATATCAAATCAGTCAAACTGCACAAATGCAGAATGGATGGGACGTGCACATTGCGGTAAATGTCACATCCGAAAGTTAATGCTTTTTTCTGGACTGGCAGAAACTGCTTTTGATGATACCCTGCAACCGATAAACCATTTTCTGCATCCGCCTGGCTCGGTAATTTATGACGTTACTACACACCATAAATTCATTTACTCTATACGGCGCGGCATGGTCAAGCTGGTGCATATTTCACAGGATGGAACAAAAAGAATTGTTCGTCTGCTAGGCCCCGGAGCCGCTATCGGCCTTGAGTTACTCGATGGTGCAGACAGCTATCACCATGCGGCGGTCGCGATGAGTCAGGTTGATCTATGCAAAATCCCGATAGCGGCAGTCAAACAGCTAGAAAATAAACACCCTGAGCTCTGTGACAAAGTTAGAGATCAGCTTCAAAACCAGCTCGACCTTGCCGACCAATGGATTATTGCCCTGGGTGCTGGCACTGCAAAACAGCGAGTCGCCCAGCTACTGTTATTTATGAATAAATCTTTTGCCGATAAAGAGGGTGCTTTTGTTCTCATCAGTCGCGAAGACATGGCTGCCATCATAGGTATTGCGCTGGAGACTGTCAGCCGCATGATTGCTGAATTTAAACGCCAGAAAATCATCTACAAAACTGCACATAGTCTTTATATGTGCAATGTAGATGCGCTGCAGCAAATAGCCAAACAGGCATAATCAACTCGATGCCCTGCTAATTAGTATAAATTCCGACGTCATCATGCATTATGAAGGACGCTCGGCTAGCGAATTAACATAAATCTCCGACTGGATATAAATAAAGCGCGCATTAATTATTTAAAAATTAAAATTTGGCAAGAACTATTTCGCACTTTTATGGCAACATTACGCCCATGAAAATCTATCTTGTTGGTGGTGCCGTTCGTGATGAACTGCTGAACTACCCGTTTAAAGAAAAAGACTGGGTTGTTGTGGGTGCCACGGTCAACGATATGCTCGCGGCCGGTTACCAACAGGTGGGCAAAGATTTCCCGGTGTTCCTGCATCCCGACAGCAAAGAAGAACATGCACTGGCACGAACCGAACGTAAAACGGCGGCCGGTTATACCGGCTTTGAAATCCATGCTTCACCGGATGTCAGCCTTGAACAAGACCTGAAGCGCCGCGACCTGACCATCAATGCCATTGCCAAAGATGATAACGGCGCCCTGGTAGATCCTTTTCACGGGGTCGATGATATAAACAATAAAACTCTGCGCCACGTTTCCGAGGCGTTTACCGAAGACCCGGTGCGCATTTTACGTATTGCCCGTTTTATGGCGCGTTATGCACACCTGGGCTTTACCATCGCCGAGGAGACCCTGTCACTCATGAAAACCATGGTTGCTGCCGGTGAAGTCGATGCACTGGTTGCCGAGCGCGTCTGGCAGGAAATGCAAAAAGCACTGTCAGAAAAAACGCCAACCGCGTTCATCACCACGTTACGAGACTGCGGCGCGCTTAAACGCATTATGCCCGAGCTTGACCGCCTGTGGGGTGTGCCACAGCCAGAACAGCACCACCCTGAAATTGATAGCGGCATTCACACCATGATGGTACTTGAACAGGCATGCAAACTGAGTGACAACCCGCAGGTACGATTTGCCGCCCTGGTCCACGACCTGGGCAAAGGCACTACCGATGAAAAGGAATGGCCACAGCACATCGGCCATGAAGCCCGCGGTGCAAAAATAGTGCTGCAAGTATGTCAACGAATGCGCATTCCAAACGAATACCGTGATCTGGCGGAACGCACGGCACGCTTTCATTTGCATTATCATCGGGCGCTTGAGCTTAAACCGGCAACCGTGGTGAAAACGCTGGAACAACTCGATGCTTTTAGAAAACCTGAGCGCTTTGAAAACTTTTTACTGGCCAGCGAAGCCGATGCCCGAGGCCGGCCGGGTTATGAGAATAAAGTTTTCAAACAGGGTGATTTTTTTCGACAGGCACTAAACGTCAGCAAAACGGTAAACATTGATCAGTTACGCGAGCTCGGATTTGAAAACCAGGCATTGGCCAATAAAATCAAAGAACAGCGTATTAGCGCCGTCGCACAACTAAAGAGCCGTTTCAGCTAAATAACTTTTCAATTCTTATAAACATGTTTTTAGCCTGTGTTAGCGCGAGAAGAAAGCCTAGAAAAACACCGCCAACATTGGCCAGCAAATCACCTGCTTCAGAAACTCGATTTGGATTGAAGCTCTGGAAGTATTCAAGACTAAATCCCATGACGACAAATACCAAAGCGATCATATTGCGCTGGAATTTATCGTGGTAAATTTGTGCAAACCAGGCCATCAAAGTGAAATAAGCCAGCGCGTGATACACCTTGTCTTCATAAGGGAAGCTCATTCCCATATCAACCGGATTATCGGTGAGCGATAAATACACCACCATTAGCACCAGTCCATAACCCATGGCCAGCCACAAAAAACGTAATTTCAAATCAGGGATTGCTTTAGCGAACATTGTTTTCTTTACCACGTTGAGAGATTTTTAGCTTACAAATAAATCGTTAATAAAATAATGCCGAGTATTAAACGATAAATTACAAACGGCGTCATTCCTACACGCTCTAATAACATCAGGAAATAATGAATACATAAATAAGCGCTAAACGCAGAAATCAATGCGCCGATGATCAGGTCATTCATATCCTTTATGCTGGCAACCGCCAGGTAGTCCAGTGTTTCAACACCACCGGCCAGCACGATAACGGGAATGGATAATAAAAACGAAAACCGTGCTGCTGCCGACGCCGTTAAACCCAGCAACAAACCGGCGGTCATCGTTATGCCGGAACGTGAAGTACCCGGTATCAATGCTATCGCCTGCGCACAGCCGATAATAATAATATCTTTCCATGACAAGCTATGTTCGTCTCTCTGCCTTTTACCCGACCAGTCTGCATACCACAATAAAAAACCAAAGATTAGCGTAGTCACCGCAATCACCAGTGGCGCGCGTAAATGCTCACTGATCACGTCCTTGAACAGCAAACCGGCAAGACCCACAGGAACGGTAGCGATAAGAACCCCCCATGCCAGTTTACTGTCTTCTGAATGCCTGCCTTTTAACGACAGCAACCAGGCAAAAAACATTTTGTTAATTTCTTTTCTAAAATAAATGACGACCGCTGTTAAGGTGCCAACGTGCACCGCGACATCAAACGCCAGTCCCTGATCGGGCCAATCGGTAACAAAGGGCACTAAAATTAAATGCGCTGAACTTGAGATTGGCAGAAACTCTGTCAAGCCCTGCACTAATGCCAAAACAATAATTTGTAAAATATCCACTTAACAACTCATGTAATAGTTATAAGTTTTAAGTTTCAAGTTGTCAGTTGAAAAACTGGGACTAGAAACGTAAACCTTATAAATTGAAATTCGAACTTATAACTTAAAACTTAAAACTCAAAGCCGATTTCTTAAATCCAGCATGGAGAAGCCGGTCAGCGGTTCTTCATAATTTTTCGTTAACGCCATTACTTTAAACTTGTCTCCCATTTCGGAAGGCAGGGTTAAGGTTTTTACCTGTTGAGAGAGTTTGATCTGCTGGGGCACCTCATCCGTTACCTGTGCAGCGTGCAATTCGGCAAGCCCGTTCGCTAACAGGAACGCAGCCTGGGTAGTATAACCTGAAACCTGCAGACCTGAATCAAGTGCACTGTAGGCAACATCAGTAAAGTTCACAAATGCCGTTATGTCCTGCAAGCCAGGCCACCATAAAAAATTGTCATGCGCCCGATGCTGGTAATAACACATTAATGTGCCATTGACCCGGTCACTCTGATAGTACTCTTTTTCGTTGTAGCCATAATCGATAAGTAAAATAACCAGGTTTTTTATTTGTCTTTCAATCGCCGATAACCAGCCTGTTATCGCTGGGTTGTATTCAGATTTGTAGTTTTCAGAAAGCGTGAATTCACTTCGCTGCTGCATCTCTGAAATTTTTTGCTGCACAGCATGGCCCGCCGGTTGATAGCAGGAAACCAGTTCGTCGTTGTCAAAACCGAGCATTAATGATTCAATATCTCCTGCCTTATTCGCGACCTTAAAACATTCAAGCGGCATGGCATCAAGCACTTCATTGGCAACCACGACAGCATTGGTTACTGCTTCCGGCAATTGATCAAGCCACTGCACCGTGTTGAGCAAGTGCCCTGCTTTATTGCTAATGGTTTCTTTCTGCCGCTGCTTTAATTCAGCGCTCAGCTCAATGATTAAATATTGCGCTGGCAAACAGCCCAGCCTTTCAAGCTGCAGCAATAGATCGACTGCCAAAATACCGCTGCCCGCGCCAAACTCAACCAGTAAAGCTTTTTCACCGTTGGCCGACTCAAGGTTTTGAATCACCTCAGCCACCTGGTTAGCCAGGCACTGGCCAAACAAGGCAGAGACCTCAGGCGCAGTGATGAAATCACCTTTTTCACCAAACTTCTGCGAACCGCCGCTGTAATAACCCAGTGCCGGCTGATACAGCGCGATGTTCATGAATTCAGAAAATTTTATCCAGCCGTTGCTGCGCTTGCAGGCATCTTGTATGCACTGCCTGACTAACTGGCTCTGTTTTTTTGCCTGTGCCTCGGGTTGAGGCAGGATCTGAGCGTGCTTATCTAACAATGGTTCAACCCTGTCTTGATATGTGAGAATATAGTCACACCTATCACTTAATCAATATTAATGCTGCATAACAGCGACCGTAAAAAATGGATAATTCTAACGCAAATAACAGACAGACAGAAACCGGCGAAGAAAAATGTGTGCTGGTCACCGGCGGCGCGAAACGCATCGGCGCCGAAACAGTAAAACTCCTGCACGCCGAGGGCTATAAGGTCATCATACATTGCCGCCTGTCACGACAAGCGGCTGATGCACTGGCGCAACAACTTAATGCTAAGCGCAGCGATAGCGCAACCGTCATTCAGGGCGATCTCAATGATGAAACGGTATACAACCACCTGATTGAACAGGCCTTTTCATGCTGGAACCGGCTTGATGTATTAGTCAATAATGCATCCAGTTTTTACCCGACACCGATTGGCAGCATTACCCAGGCTGACTGGAGCAACCTGATCAACAGCAACATGAAAGCCCCGCTGTTTCTTGCGCAGGCCGCTGCCCCGTATTTGAAACGCACTGGCGGCGTGATTATCAATATGATTGATGTGCACGGTCAGCGCCCGATGAAACAGCATACGGTGTATTGCGCTGCCAAAGCCGGACTGGGCATGCTCACGCTGTCACTGGCTAAAGAATTAGGCCCGGAAATACGTGTTAACGGGGTCGCGCCCGGCGCCATATTGTGGCCTGATAATGATATGCCTGAGCACACAAAATCCCTTATTTTAGAACGCACCACTTTAAAAAGGCCGGGGCTGCCCATAGATATCGCAAAGACCATTCTGTTTTTAATCAGAGATGCCGATTACATTACCGGGCAGATAATCGCTGTTGATGGCGGCCGCAGCCTGAACATCTAACAGGGCGTATTTCAAACCAGGAGATCACGATGAATTACAGTAATAAATTCGATTCTGCTACATTAAGCCTTAGCGTGAAAACAGCTGTCATTAGTTTGCTGGCGGCTACCGTGTTAAACGCCTGCTCCGATAAAGACAATGGCAGCGATATTGCCCTATCCGAGGTGCCGGCTAATGTCATCACTATTGTTCAAACCACGCTGCCGGGTATTGCCTTGAGCGAAGCCGAAAAAGAAATCAAAAACAATACCATCACTTACGAACTTGAGGGTAAGCTGCTCAATGGTGAAGAATACGAAATTGAAATTACCGAATCAGGGCTCATTATAAAAATCGAACTGGAAGACTAAAACTTAAGCTGTCACTGCATCATGCAAAATAATGAAAATCGACGCGACTTTATTTCGCGTGCAGGAACAACCATGACTATCCTTGCCTGGATAATATTCCTGCTTATTCTTTTTGGTGTTTTTGATTACATAAGCTCGCAACGCAATAATCCTAACCAGAACGTTCTTACCACGGTAAACGGCATTCAAAAAGAAATTGTTCTGCAGCGAAACGCTTACGGTCATTACGTTTCAAGTGGCACAATTAATAACCATGAAGTGGTCTTTTTACTGGACACAGGCGCCAGCGATATTGCTATCCCGGAATCATTAGCTGACGATATCGGCCTCAGCAAAGGCCAGACCATGCTTATTAAAACGGCAAACGGTAATACCAAAGCCTATCGCACACGCCTTGAAAGCGTCGCCCTTGGTGATATAAAACGCTACGACTTAAACGCGACCATCCTGACGAACATCACCGGTAAAGAAGTATTACTGGGTATGAGCTTTCTTAAACATTTCGAGATCATACAGAAAGGCAGGTCGTTAACAATCAGGCAGTAACGTAGCTGCAAATAAAAGCTTTCGTCCGCGAAGGACGCAAAGAGCGCGAAGAAAAAAAGAAAAACTACTATATATTTTTAACGCGTTTAGACCTGCATAAGGCACGTTGCAGGCAATACCTGACAAAATCGCCGCGAACAACAAAGTCTTATCACGGCCTACGAAAATATGTTTTTTCGCGTCTTTTGCGTCCTTCGCGGACTAAAAATTTTATTTTGCGACAGAAAATGCCTGGAACATTTCAGCCAGCACGCGTTCTATACGCTGCTTTCTCTCGGCATCGGACGCATCAAACTTAACACCCATCTGTGCTGCTGATCGCCACACGATTTCACCTGTTTTATTTTCAAACACGTAAACAATCAAGTTGCCTTTTTCTATAGTGGCATCATTTTTCGGTACCTGGGAATTGCCGGGTAGCAGGCCGAAACGGCGAATAACCGCAGCATCATCCAGTGAAGATTCTAATGCGGCAGTATAAGCAATTGCAAAGCTCGCACCATTGACCGATTCAACCAGTATCATTTCTTTAGCAAGAATATTTTTAGTTATTTCTTTTTCCAGTAAAGACTTAATAGCTTCGCTTTGCAAACGTTCATCCTTATAAAAACGCACCGCCTCAGGCAGCCATGCAATGGTCGAACCTTGCCTGACAATAATATTAGGGTCCTGCACAGAAATGACTGCTGCATCAGAAAAACGCATTGCTGGCGATTCAATCGTTTCTGTCACACATGAGGTAATGAGTTGTGCAACCAACAGTATGAAAATTAATTTATATTGCCGCTTATTATTGAAAGACATTTCATCTCCTGTTTTTATTTATAACCACTGTTAACCGCCAATCGACTAAAACTCTTTCGCTTTAATCTTTAGCATTCTTCTGCAGTAATTTATCAGGCGCACTTTTTATGTGCAGGTCACGTTGTGGGAAGGGTATTTCTATACCTTGCTCTCTGAACGCCTTATCAATGGCAAAATTTAATTCGCTTATGACGCTTAACCGGCTGTCTATATTATATAAAAAGACGCGCAATTCGAAATTTAACGAACTATCGCCAAAGGATCTGAACAGCACTTTCGGCTCAGGCACATGATTCATTTTTGCAACATTTTCATTCTCTGCAGCAATCGTTAATAAAATATCACGCACCTTTTCAGTGTCTGTGCCGTATGCTACACCAATAGGAATAATAGCGCGTCCATTCTGATTCGTCAGTACCCAGTTGGTTACCTGGTTCGATATTAATTCTGAGTTAGGCACAATGACATCAGAACGATCAAAAGTTTCAATCCGGGTTGAACGTATCTGGATATCTTTTACATAACCTTCAGTGCCGCCTACCGATATCCAGTCACCTTTTCGTATCGGGCGTTCAAATAAAAGAATAAGCCCTGAAACAAAGTTATTAACAATATTTTGCAAACCAAAACCAATACCAACAGATAAAGCGCCAGCAATAATTGCAATATTTCCAAAATCAAAACCCGCTGCTGACATACCGGCAAGCAATGCAATAATAAACATAATGTAACCAAAAATGGTTACCATTGCGTCCCGTGCACCCTTCCCCATGTTGGTCATTTTTAACCAGTTATTTTCTAGCTGCGAGCGAATCCAGCCGGATAAAATGATGATAATGCCAAATATAAACAAGGCCCATAAAACGCGGCTTGGAATAATTCGAAATTCGCCGATATCAAAACCGTTAACGACATAAGCCCTTACGTGTTCAATAACACCGCCACTGTAATCCCAGGCGTTTATAAAAAGTACGGTAAACGAACCCCATATAACAATCGCTGTTAATAACCTTAACCAGACTAAGCCCGGGACTTTTGTGTGCTGTTCCACGCCAAGGATACGGTGAGCTCGACGACTCCATGAGTATGTGCCATCATCTATCGCATTGAACAAATCCCTGAACAGCTTTGATATGCCAACAAACACGACAAAAGTAATAAAAGTCAGCATCACTATCCGGCGCGAAGTGAAGGCCAGGTTTCTGTAACCCATCCATTCCGCTACCAGCGAAAGCACAATGATGACAATCACAAGCATAGATAAATAACGCAGCCTTGGCAGTCGTGGCGACTTGATAATAACCTGAAGTGTCCAGACAACATTGATGACAACAAATAATGAAAAAATATTTCGCATTAACATCAGGTTTGATTCAATGATGCTTTCAGAAAAGACGGTATAAAAAGCGAGGTAACCGACCAGGCCCAGTAAGGCCAACACTCTTAGGCGTTTTGCCAGGCTTTCGGCTATAGGCAGCATTAGTGGAATGAATAACTTTGCCGGTGCATAAGGCGAGAATAACAGGCGTATTAGCGTTGTCGCTAAAAAGAACAGCAGCAAAGCAACAAAAAACTCTGTTACAAACGGTATTTCAGTCACTTCGCGCGTAATAATAAGCGAGCTAATCGCAGCAACTGCTGAAGCCATTAAATAAGGCGCACTACATGAAAAGGTTGTCAATACTGCCCTCACCAGGTTTTCAGTGAAATCATCCTGCCACTGCCTTCTACTTTCCAGTGACAACAATTTTTTACGCAGCCAAAGGCCGGCAAAAATAGCCATCAATACAACGCTAACGCTTAATACAATATCAATGACATCAATTTCACGTATACCCGAGCGTGAAAATACAAATTGCCCGGACTCTTTAATAATGGCAACCGGATTAGCCAGGTAAGCCAATACCAGTTCTATCATGTCTGGACTTTTTGCCAGATATTTTTTCTTAAAGTAGGATTTTTCAGCGACATCAATTTGACCTGATACTTCATCGCTTTGAAGCTTAAATAAGTTACATTTAGCTAATGTTTTATCCAGGTTTTCTTTTTCTTTCTGGTAGTTCTTGCGTTTTTTAGCAAGCTCGGCATCTTCTCCTTTTACTTTTTCCCCCAGGCCATCGATGACTTCCTGTAACTCGAGCAGTGCCGCTTCACTGCTTGAAATACATAACGATGCCGCGCTTTTCATTTTAATGCTTACTTTCGTCCATGCGGCGAGTTCGCTGCCGTCAAACTGTCCTTTATTAAGCTTGTTACTGATGGTTTTCAATTGTGCCGCCATGTCCTCCATTTTTTCCATGTTTGTCACTTCATCAGCCAGCACAAAAGATGGCAGGGACAGAGTAAAAAGAAGAATAAATAGAGAGAATTTTTTCATGGCGATTTTTTTGTTATACGCTATTTTGACGGCTGCGGGTCATTATACAACAACAGGATCGGCTCGCGAGTTATCGGCAGCCGTTGCCCGTAGAGAAGAAATATTGCTCCACTTCAGGTACCTGGTACGGGCTTAACTTATACAATCACTCTCGCGTTATTGATGGATCACCGCTTAATGGCAGGCAGGGTAAATTTAAGAACCTTGCCGCAAAGGACGCCAAGAACGCAAAGAAAAGCTTTTTTTCGTTTTAAACATTCGCGTTCTTTGCGTCCTTTGCGGCAAAAAATGATGCCTCATCTACCCAGCCCACCACTTCAGACATAAAGTCAGTCCTGTTGCTGACGTTTTCTTAGTTTAGGCGGTAAATTTAATTCACTTTGCACCGACATTAGACTACTCTTATATAATCAATAAGCGCTTAAACCGAATAATGACTCATTCCACATTGGAATAAGTCATTATCAGAATTCCTGAAACACCTGTCCTACGGGGGTTGGTATGGATGTAATGCAGAGTATGGCAGTGTTTCGCCGCGTCGTTGAAGCCGAAAATTTTTCTGCTGTGGCACGTGAAACCAATATGTCGCAGTCTACTGTGAGCAAACATATTGCGGCCCTGGAAGAACGCCTGGGCACCAAATTGCTCAATCGCAGCACACGTTCATTAAAGCTGACAGAAGCAGGTAAAGAGTATTACCATCACTGCATTCGCATACTCAATGACTTTCAGGAAGCCGAAGCCAGTATCGGCAAAGGCAAAATCAAACCCACCGGCACCTTGCGCATTTCTACCAGCGCAGCATTCGGCCGCACCTACATACTGCCCTGCCTCGATGAATTTTTTAGAACCTACCCCGAGATCGACATCGACTTGCTATTTAACGATGACTATATTGACCTGGTGAAAGAAGGCATTGACCTGGCGATTCGCATTGGACCACTGGCCGACTCAACACTGATCGCCAGAAAAATCGGCTCAAGTCCGCGTGTTGTGGTTGCCAGCCCCGAATACCTGGTGAAACATGGCCGCCCTAAAAAACCGGCTGACCTGATCAAACATAACTGCCTTATTTATAACTTACAGAAAACGCCGGACCTGTGGTATTTCAACAGTACGCAGGTCGGTGATGAGTCAATACGCGTCAACGGTCGCTTCAAAGCAAGCAACCCGGACGCGATATGTGAGGCCACACTGGAAGGCCTCGGCATATCGATACTATGTGAATGGTTTGCACGACAACATATTAAGGCGGGCCGCTTAAAAGTCATTTTAGCCGATTACAAACCCACCACTTACGATATCCATGCGGTTTACCCCGAGCGGAAATTTGTGCCGCAAAAGGTTAAACAAATGATCGAGTTTCTTGCTGAGAAGGTGAAAGAATAAACTTAAATGTAAAGGCCTTGCCGCAAAAAACGCCAAAGACGCGAATATTTAAAACAAAAAAAGTTTTACTTTGCGAACTTCGCGTTTTTCGCGGATAAATTGCTTTTTTATAATAGATTTTTTATTAGCGTTAAGACGTAGGGATAACACTTAATGTCGTGGGAAAAAGGCTAGTTAGGAACGACCATCTGCGGACTAATTATCTTTTAATTAAAAAATAAAGCATATCATCGGCTTCGCCCTGAGCGACCAGCTGCAACTCTCGCTGCCGGCAAAAGGCGGGGATATCATTTTTTAATGCCTGCCTGCCGGATACTGCCATTAAGGTTTGCCCGCTGTGCAACATCTCCAGCGCATCGTTTAATTTAGAAAACGGCAATGCACAATCGGTACCCGATATATCAACAAAAATGTCGCAAGCAATGGATTCAAGACTCATGGTGTCACCTGTTACGCGTGGATATCTTTATTCGACGTTAGCATCACTGTAAGGGCCGGCTTAAAAAACGCTAAAAAGCAAACTCGATGGGTTTCAGGTTTTCCCGGGTTTTATCAAATTTCTCCCAGAGCGTGGCAAAACTGTCGCCGGTTTCAGGGTGTTTCATCTGCGGCGCAATTTCAGCTAACGGCCATAAAACAAAGGCATTTTTTAAAATTTCAGCGCGCGGCAGCTTCAGGCCTTTTTCATCCAGCTGCAGGTCGTCGTACAGCAGCAGGTCCAGATCCAGCGTTCGCGAGGAAAATTTAGGGCTGCCGCGGTCACGGCCGTTGGCGTCTTCAATATCTCGCAGTATCTCGTTGGTCTCCTGCACCGGCGTGTCGACTTCACAGGAAATCACCATGTTATAGAAGGCATCACCATCAAAACCCACGGCCTCGCTTTCGTAAACGGAAGACAGGTTCAATTCGCCAAAAGCCCGTTTCAACGCTTCAATACCCGCACGGGTATTCTGTTCGCGATTAATATTACTGCCAAGACTGATATAGATGGTTGCCATATGTTTTCCGATTCACTTTAGCGATCATTTATTCGCCATTATCGCTGACCGCGCTCAATGATAACGCCGACCGAGCGGGAGCCCGTCACCGCGCCTAATTTGCTTAATTTCAGCCGGCACCAGGGCACATCAAACTCATTCATGATGATTTCAACCAGGCGCTCAGCCAGTGTTTCGACCAGCTGAAACTGGCTTTCTTCGGTGAAGGCAATCATCCGCTTGGCCACCGCTTTATAATTTAAAGCATCATTAATATTCTCTGTTGCTGCCGGCCTGGTGTTATCCGCCGCCATTTCTATATCTAGCGCAATGGTCTGCTTCACCTGCCTTTCCCAGTCGTAAATACCAATAATGGTTTCTATGCGTAAATCCTCTATAAATACAATGTCCTGCGCCATTTTTTCTGACTCTCTGCCTGATGATGGTGATCTGAAGGTATTATACATGGCTACCCGTGCCGGCACCTGCACCTGAAACAGCTAAATTGACCCACTATTTTACTTGTCAGCCCTCTTGTTCTCCGTTAGAATTGCCGGCTCAATTTTTCAAAGGTGCCAAACCTTTTTTGGAACCTGTTTATTTATTAACCATTTTGCTTGGTTTGGAGTATTTACAATGTCTAGAGTATGTCAGGTCACTGGGAAACGCCCAGTTTCTGGTAATAACGTATCTCATGCTCACAACACAACAAGACGCCGTTTCTTGCCTAACTTGCACACCCACCGTTTTTGGGTTGAAAGCGAGAATCGTCATGTGAAACTACGCCTTACTGCTAATGGCATGCGCATTATCGATAAAAAAGGCATCGATGTGGTTTTAGCTGAAATGCGCTCACGTGGCGAAAAGGTTTAGGAGAAAATATTATGCGCGATACAATTAAAATGGTTTCATCTGCAAAAACCGGTCACTTTTACACAACCACCAAAAATAAACGCACCATGCCTGAAAAACTGGAAATGAAAAAATTTGATCCAGTGGTACGCAAATACGTGATGTACAAAGAAGCCAAGATTAAATAATTGATACGAATTATTTAAGGTCTTGTTAAAAACCCGGTTCTGCCGGGTTTTTTAATGCCCGCGATAAAGATAAGATAAAAACTATTCACCACAGGATTAGGGTCAGTGACGCTCGTAAGTAGAACAATGCAGGAGCGATTGTCGAGGCACAGAGAACACAGAGAAAATCTTTTGTTTCGTCATGCCGGCGAAGGCCGGTATCCATTTATCAGATGAGTACGGGTTATCAGGATTAATGCCAATATGAACGATGGATACCGGCTCAGAAACATGCCGCATGACGGTGTTCTATCTGGCTGGTAATTGTAATTGTCATCTTTCGTGTTTTTCATACCAATAAAAGTTTTTCTTTGCGTTCTCTTGCGTTCTATTGCGTCCTTCGCGGCAAAATGCTTTTACTTTTTAACCACCCTCAACAAGCCAACATCAACGGCAACAACGGTTACACGTTCGCCTTTATTGATGGCATCGGTTTCACTACTGCCATCAACTTCAACTTTCCAGTTTATACCGGAGTAACGGTATTCTCCGGGTGATGCCGTGCTTATATCCGACGGCAAAACGAACTCCATGCCATCAATGTCACTGCTTTGTTTTTTCTGCGGTTCGGCTGCATTTTGCATTTTCTGCATGGGCTTCCATAAAATCGCGGCGCAGACACCCGTGGCAATACCAAAACCGGCGGTGCCTGCTGTCCACGTTTCCGGCAGTACGCCTGCCATCATTAACAGGCCGGAAACCAGTGCGCCAAGCCCGGCAAACAGGAAGATGATCGTGCTAAAGCCAAACACCAGCACTTCTGCCGCCAGCAGGGCAAAACCTAAAGCTATCCAGAAACCTGATATATGGTTATTGATATAGTCAATCATGAGTCACCGTTGTTAGCTTACGCTTGTCGACTGTTCGTTATTTTTATTGATCGCATTAATAATAGTCATGGCTTCAGCCACGATATTCGAGGCACCGGTTTTTTCATCGCTTAACAAGACAACGGAAGACTCTCTAGCAATCGCTTCTTTAGCATTAATCGCACGTTCCGCTAGATCCAGCTGAATCGCTTTCTGCCCTTTTTCCTCCATCGCGACCGCACCGATCACTTCGAGTGCTTTAGCCCTCGCATCAGCCACCGCAATAATCGCCTGCGCCTCACCCTCAGCGCGAAGAATCTGTTGTTCCTTGTCTGCTTCTGCAGCAAGCACTATTGAGCGCTTTTGGCCTTCCGCGACATTAATTGCAGACTGTCGCTCACCTTCCGACTCTAAAATAACCGCACGTTTCTCACGTTCCGCTTTCATCTGTCTTTCCATCGCTTCGAGTACAGTACGTGGCGGCTCGATATCTTTTATCTCGTAACGTAATACCTGCACACCCCAGGGGTCTGACGCCTCATTGATCTGAGGCAACGATATTGATGTTTAACACTTCGCGCTCTTCAAACGTTTTATCCAGTTCGATCTTGCCGATTTCACTACGCATCGTGGTTTGCGCCAGCTGTGTCACCGCGTAGACATAATTATCCACACCGTATGACGCTTTATAGGGGTCAAGTACTTTCAAATACAACACACCATCAACCACCAGCGAAATATTGTCGCGGGTAATGGCAGCCTGGCTGGGCACATCGTAGGCATGCTCTTTTAACGATCGGTCATAACCGACCTTATCAATAAACGGCACCAGGAAATTAAGACCTGCCACCATGGTTTTATTGTATTTACCAAAACGCTCAACCACGTAAGCACGATTTTGCGGCACAAACTTGACGGATGATTTGGCCAGCACAAAGACCAGAACAGCAAGACCGACCCAAAAGTTAAAAACTAAATCTAAAATATCATTCATCTCACGTATCCATTGGCAACAAGTGGCTCGATATTGACTATAATTCGTCAAATATTCAAGCTTTATGTAAACTTTATCTGACCTTGATCAAAATTACATTTGCTGAAGCTTGATACACTTACTTTTTGCGCAACCATGACATAACAGGCAGTTTATGACGACTAAACAACGTACTAAAAAAGATCTAAAAGAAATACTTACGGTATGTCAGATCCGGAACAGGTACTCGCCTCACCTGACATAATCTCGGCTGCGGATTTATTGCAGGTGAGCTATGAATTAGGCGAATACCCTTACCCGGAAAAAATAAGCACCAAAGAGTACGAACACGAAAAACAATTATTACAGGCAGAACTACTAAAAATTCAGGTCTGGGTAAAAGAAAGCCATAAAAGAATTGCCGGTTTTTTTGAAGGTCGCGATGCAGCCGGCAAAGGCGGCACCATCAAACGTTTTATGGAACATTTGAACCCGCGTTCTGCGCACGTGGTTGCACTGGAAAAACCCAGCAATAAAGAACTGGGACAATGGTACTTCCAGCGTTATATTCAGCACATGCCAACCAATGGCGAAATCGTGCTGTTTGACCGCTCCTGGTACAACCGCGCCGGTGTCGAGCGAGTCATGCACTTCTGCACCCCGGAAGAACACCTGGAATTTTTACGCACCGTGCCAGAACTGGAGCGCATGCTGGTTAATTCCGGCATGATCCTACGTAAATACTGGTTTTCGGTTAGCCGCCATGAACAATTACGCCGCTTTCACTCACGCTCTCACGACCCATTAAAACACTGGAAACTCAGCCCGATTGATCTTCAATCACTGGATAAATGGGATGAATACACCGAAGCCCGACGCAGCATGTTTTTCCATACTGATACCGCTGCAGCACCCTGGGTGGTGGTGAAATCTGATGACAAAAAACGTGCACGCATAAACTGCATGCGGCATTTTTTATACAGCCTGGACTATCCCGCAAAAGACCCAACCATTGCCTTCAAACCCGACGTTAAAATTGTCGGCACCGTGGATTCGTTATACCCTAAGAAATTAGCGAAATATGTTTAAAGATAGTCTTAAGTTATAAGTAGCAAGTTATAAGTCTTTTAAAAACTTGCAACTTAATAACTTATAACTTAAAACTAGTTTTTAAACCGCGTAATTTTGTGAAAGCGCAGCATAAACATCAGCCTGAAAAGTCTGACTATTACCGTTTAACTGGTCCATAATGTCAGCAAGATACTCATTGTCTTCCCGACCGTTCCAGACTTTGTTATAGGTGCCTTCTTTATAGCCGTTATCCTGCCGAAACATGTTCAGCACATTCTTGCCGACATAAATCTCATATAACTCATCAAACGACATATCCAGGTATTTCATAATTCCAGCGATAAATGTGAAATGCGCCCCCTGGTCGGTCAACGTCAGCAATGCCAGACATTCGATGGTTTTACGAACATCTTCCGCCTGCATCGAGTTGTCAAAATCTTTGGCAATTAATTCAGCGGTTTCATCAATGGGCTGATCCTGCTCCAGGCGAATGCTTAAAGCAAAGTGAACAATATCAACCACTTCGAGTTTCACCTGCATAACATCCGGCTCCTGATGCTTCCACCACTTCCAGCCATAATGTTCCAGCATCTCAGAAGACTCCATCCAGATCGCACGGTACCACTCATTGCCAGCAGTTCGCCAGTCGGCATTCACCTTTGAATTCATCGCGTCCTGCAGCTCAAGCATATTGATTATTTTTTGTTTCATAAGCGCCATCTATGTATACGGTTATCGATCTAATTACTGGCTCATATAATAATGTGTACATATCAGTGAAGCAACAAATAAACCTTGACGTAAATTACAGACACAAAAAAAGCCTGCAACAAGCGGGCTTTTTATACAATTTCAGGTTGTATTTATACAGTCTTTTTGCGACAAGCAGCAACAATACCTAACAAACCAATTGCTAACAAACCAAGCATACCTGGCTCAGGTACTTCAGTCCACGATATATCTTGTGAAATTAAGTCGCCAATCTTACCGCCATCAGCATCTACCCAACGAACTTTCAGGTGCGTGTAATCCGGAAATAATCCACCCGTCAGGTCAATATCAAATGTAAATGAAATAATATCACCCGGTATATCTGTACTTGGTGCAGTTATTGGGAAAATATCATTATTTACGCACAGAGCATCAGCTGTTGCTTTATTCTTACATCCGCTAGCATTGAGGTCCGCATTAACTACGCTCCAATCACTTAGTGATGTTCCATCTGGAACAGCTGAAAGTGAGAGACTTGCGTCAGCTCCAAAGTTTTTGAGACTAAACTCAGCCAGATAGCCGATAGTACCAAGATCCCAGCCACTTACATCAGCGCTTAGCGTAAAAGTACCAGAAGTATCAACACCCGGTATCGCATCACCACTAAGTGTCCATAGAACACCATTAGTCGACCATTCCTCTCCATCCGTGATACAAGTACCTTCGCAATATACTGTGTTTGTAGGTATAGCAAATGCAGAAACACTCGACATCACTGATACTGCAAACAAGATCGAAGAGAAACAACCTTTCCCAACATTTAAAATATTCATATCCGTATACTCGACTAATTCATAACTATTTTACTTGCTTAATACCTAATATAGTGCATGTTATGTGCCACATTTAACATCTTTTTGAAATTCAATGACTTATAAAAATAAATCACTCTTTCAAATAGCATATTGTAATTATTTATGACATCAAAAATTAATTCAAACAAACAAACAAAATCAATATACACACCTCAGGTACCTCAGAACACCTCAGAACAACTCAGGGTCAGACCTACGCAAATAATTGATAACACTGAGCTTTATCTCTATATAATCGAACTATCCTCACATAAAAACACCTTTTCATCCAATAGATGAATAATGCAAGACGCAACAAACTGTTTTACCTGGTCGCTATTTGAAACTGTAAAATATAATGACACTCCTCAAAGTTTAACAGGAGTCGGATCTACACAAACGATTGATAACACTGAACTTTACCTCTGTATTATCGTATTATCCTCGCTTAAAGACACCCTTTCACACCCTAAATGGCTCACGTAAGACGTAATAAACTCGTTTAACTGGCCGCTATTTGCAACTGTAAATTATAATGTCATCCATCCTAAGACCACAGGGTCCGACTCTGAGCTCCGTTGAGTTCCCAGAACTAGAGACAGTTCTTGCTCATGGCTTTTTTAATTTTTGCTTCCCGGGCGGCACGTTCATCATTGGTTAAATAAATTCGCTCGCCATAGGAATCATACTTGAAACTTCTGTTAGAGCGCTGCTGCTTAAGCAATTGATTTTTTAATTTCTTACAAAGCTGATACTTTTTCTTTTTCTCAGCAAGCTTCTTTTCCCGTTCTTCCTTTCGAGTCGTCCTGTCTTCTTCAAGCTCCTGCGTGACCAGTTCACGTTCTTTTTTATTACCTGATGAATGCGTGATGCCGGCGCGTGATTTTGTATCTATATTTAATTCAGTGGCATTACCCTGATTAACAGGGCGATCGCCAAAATGAACATTGCCCTCGCTGTCTGTCCATTTATAAATCCCTGCGTTTACAGAGAAGGCAAGAAATAAAATAAAAACAGTGAATAACTTCATATGACTTAGTAAATCCTTTTTATTGCCGTCGTCAAGAAAAACGATGGCAGCGGTAATTAATATTCGAATTTGAGATATAGCTTACATGAAACATTGTTTACTATTACAAATAATTAGCCAACAGCCTGTTGACGCAATAATTACTGGATAAAGGCGTAACGAGTATCTGGCTGCTTTAATAATAGCTTTAATAATAGCCTTATTAATGACTAATCGGTTTATAATGGAACACTGATAAAGATTAAACTTGAGATATATTTTTTATCTTACTGACAAGTTACACACGAAAAAATACAGCGCAGGTCAAGATTCATGAATAATCCGTTTCAACAACAACTGCTTAAAGCCGGTATTGTTAACAAGCAGCAGGTTAAAAAGGCCAATCAGGAAAAATCCAAACAACAAAAACAGCAACGCAATAAAAAAGAAGTGGTTATTGATGAAACGCAATTAAAAGCTCAGCAAGCTGCTGCAGAAAAAGCCGAACATGATCGCGCGCTCAATAAGAAAAAAGACGAGCAGGCCAGAAACAAAGCCATCTCAGCTGAAATTGACCAGCTTATTACCAACAACTGCTTAACGCGCGATGAAAGCTGTGAGATAAGCTACAACTTTGAGCACCGCAAAAAAGTCCATCGTATTTATATTAATGAAGAAATGAAGCAGAAAATAATACAGGGGAAATTAGGCATCGCTCGCATCGAGGGTCGTTATGAACTGGTACCCATTGCAGTGGCAGAAAAAATAAAACAGCGAAATGAAAAACGCATTGTTTTATTTGATAAAGAAGAAGACGCCGTAAACGAAAATGACCCGTATGCTGATTATCAGATCCCTGATGACCTGGTATGGTAGACGTAAAAAACGTGAAAGAAGTGAATGAAAAATGAAAAGTGAAAAGTGAAAAAAAGCAGAATACCGTCATGCCGGCATGCTTTTAGCCGGTATCCATCGTTCATACTGGTATTAATCCTGATAACTTATACTCACCTGATAAATGGATACCGGCCTTCGCCGGTATGACGAAATATAAGTTTTACTTTGTGTGACGTGCATGGATGCACTAATGTCGCAAACGCAGGAAGCGTAAGAGCGAACCCTCTGTGACTCGACAATCGCTCCTCGGCAATTGCTCCTGCATTGCGCTACTACCGTCCATCCATGGACATATGCATTGTTCTCGGTCTCTGTTCCCGACTCGACTCTACCGATTCCATCCTTGGAATCGTACTTACGGGCGTCCTGCCCTAATCTGTGGTGAATCGCTTTTTAAATTTTTTGACTATCAGTGTATAGAATTAATATTTCAATCTGTTAGATACGGCTTGAGTTACTACAAGCTGGATTATCCTTCAGCAGTAAAGCCAAAAGCTTTATCGTGCACGTATACCAATTTGCATTCTTCAATGTATTTAGCATCATGAATTCTGCCCGCTTTTATGTATCCGGTATCGCCTTTGTTCAGTAAAACTTTTTCACCATCAGCAACCAGGCCATCTGCTGACCGGGTATAAAACTGTATCGACATTTTGCCTTCTACAACCACAGTCATGTCGTCGCCTGGATGTGAGTGCGGCGGCTCTTCGGCTCCAGACAGCCAACGCTCCAACATGACTTCAACGCCGTCTGGATTGGTTGGATAAGTTGTTCTAAGGGTAAAGCCTTCCGGTGTATCGGGGACTGTTATGTGATTCTCCCAGACTGCACTGGTGCTACCTGTTACTTCTTTTTCTGTATGGTTGTTCATTATTACACCACTATGTTTGAAGACGGTAAATTATATCAGCTTGCGAAAAGATTTTTAATTTATCATGAGTTATTTAATTTCCATTTGGCAATCCTGTCGCTGTCCATTCCACATGCGCACCTTCAGCAACACTGTAACCAAGATATGAGCTCTTGAAAACAAAACCATCAATACGCTGTTCTAACACCTCAAGATTAGCACTACCTTTTGTTAACTTTATGGTTACGTTTGGTAAAACGCTAAATTTTTTCGGATAAAATACTTCGTGCTTATAGGTCAGGCTGTCACTTATTTCTATATCACCCTTTTGCATGATCTCACCTTCCAGTAATTCATGCTCATCGGGCAGAAACACAAAGGCAGCGACGGCAATGAATACCGTGACAATCACTAACAGCCAATTATTCATTACTGTTTTCTCTTAATATTATGATTATTTAATAAAGAACGATGAGTTTTTAATCTGACGATGCACAGCAATAAATCGCGCCACTAAAAGTAGTAAAAACAATTCTAACAGACCGCGAAGTTACTCGTCGATATGATGGCTATGTTAACGACGCACCCGGCAGTTCAGGTGAAGCACTGACTAAACCAGGTCAGACAAGGCATCTTCCAGTTCGGCATACTGAAATTTATAGCCTGCATCCAGCATTTTCTTCGGGATGACACGCTGGCCTGATAATAATAATTCAACGGCCATTTCTCCCAGCATTAATTTCAAGATGAAGGCCGGCATTGGCAAAAATGCAGGACGTTTTAATTGATGGCCCAGGGTCGATGAAAAAGCTTTATTTGTTACCGGATGGGGTGCGGTTGCATTAATTGCGCCGTTAATTCCCTTATTGTTAATAGCGAAGAGTACTATAGCTACCAGGTCATCAATGTGAATCCATGACATCCATTGCCTACCACTGCCCATAGGCCCGCCTAGCGCCATTTTGAATGGCGGTAACATCTTGCGCAGTGCGCCACCGTTTTTTCCTAAAACAATACCGGTTCGTAAATAACAGGTCCTGATAGCCAGCGCTTCCGCAGGTTGCGCCTCAGCTTCCCAGTCAGTACACAGTTTACTGGAAAAGCTTGTATCCGCAGAAAATGTTTCATCGAGTAATTCATCACTCTCGCTAAACCCGTAATACCCAACCGCGGAACCGCTTATAAGTAACTCGGGCTTTTTATTTTTATTCTGCAGATAATTTATTAATTTTTTCGTGGTAATAATTCGACTGTCACGCAGCTGTTTTTTTATTTCTGGCGTCCAGCGCTTATCGGTTATTCCCTGACCTGCCAGATTAATAACCACATCGAAGTTATCATCCTGCAAAACATCAAGCTGCTCGGCTGCTGTCACGGCATAATTGAAGTGTCGCGCTGTTTTATCCGGGTTGCGTGTTAGTACGGTTATTTCATACCCCTGAGCAAGCAGCACAGGCACAAGGTGAGAACCGATAAACCCCGAACCGCCCGTGATCAATATCGACTTATACGGCGGCCCTGGTTTTTCAGCGGATGTCTTCAATGGAATATTTCTTTTCCATAACGACCGGAGTTATTAACGAATAACCTTGTTGTTGCCAGTGGGAAAGTTCGGTAATGGCTGAAGGCGCCACTTCGATAAAATCATAGAAGTCTTTATCCAAATAGCCGTAATCTGCCGCCGCAAGTCCGCACACCCTGAATTTAACCCCAAGTGCCGCGTAATACCGCATGCGCTCAACCGCATTTTTATATTTCTCATAATTATGTTTGGCCACGGTGACAATTTCAGTGCCATGAATAATAACGACTATATCCATAAATTCAGGCGCATGATTATAAGGTTCCTCGCCCAATGGAATCATTAATGAGCGGATCCAGTAGAGTGCCGAGTTAATTTTAGCGGGCTCATCAAAATAGAAGTCATAGACAACTTTCTGTTCAGCATAAGGGGTTTCAACACGGGTCGCGCCATCGGCGGAACAGGTAAAGGGTAAAACGAGCAGAAGCATGAAAATAGGCAGACGCATTGTTATCTCCTCATATTGTTCTAAGTTTAATGGCTATTGGCCAATAAAAACAATAACAATTGCAGGGGATATGCGCCGACATAATGCCCGGATCTACTGTTTAAGCAAGTCGCCCAGACAGTGTGAAATAAAATCAACGACTGCACGAATACGCGTCATATGGCGCACATCGTTGTGATACACCAGCCAGACATTGTGCGCGGGTAGTTTTGCCGATTTAAACAAACGGATCAAACTCGGATTCGTTTGCGCCAGCACTTCCGGCTGTAAAGAAATGCCGACACCAGAAACTGCCGCCTTAAACCTTGTTACCGTACTGTCACTACGCAGAACCCTTAATGATTCATCTGAATGGTTAAGCAGCCACTGGTTCTCTGGCAGCACGGCCAAATGATCGCCATAGGTAATGACCCTGTGTTTGCGTAAATCTTTTAAGCTCCTGGGTAAGCCGTTACTCTTTTCATAACTTTCGGCGGCATACAAGCCCATTTTCATTTCGCCCAGGCACTCAATGACCAGGTCAGATTCTTCCGGACAAAAAAGCCGCACCGTCACATCAGCCTCGCCCTGTGTCAAATTCGCCGTTGTCGCAGACACATTAAAAATAAGTTTTACCTTTGGGTACTGCTGATAAAATTTATCCAGGGCGGGGATAAGTATCTCCTGCCCCAGACCTTCTGGCAGTGATAACCTGACGCTACCACTCGCCGTCTTTTCTTTACCCTGTATAACTCGGTGAATTTTTACAATGCTGTTTTGAATCTGCAGCGACTGTTCAAAAACGGCCTGGCCTTGTTGCGTCAGGCTCAAGCCTTTAACCGAGCGCTGAAATAATTTAATGCCTAAGGCTGATTCCAGCGTATCGATATGCCGCCCGATTGTGGACTGATTCGAGTTCAGCTTTTTGGCTGCGGCCGACAGACTGCCCGCTTCTGCCGCCGCAACAAAATATCGATAACCATCCCAGTTCATAGCCTTCATAAATAAACCTGCTGCATTGACAGCCCCATGACCGACGACGATCCGGGTTAACGTCTTCTTGAATCGCGGTAGTCGTGATTTTCCAGTTCCACATCCGCCTTCACCTGCTCACGACTGTGCTCATAGACAATTTCACGCCCCATGGCAGAACCTGCGTAAGCCAGGCCGTTAGCTGTCGGTAACAATTCACATTTAACACTGTGTACACCTTCACCTAATACAACTTCAATCCTGTCTTCACGTTTACTATAAACAGCAACTTTCATCACTGCGTCTGTTTCGGTAACACGTACTTCTATTTGCTGCTCACTCATTAATAGCATCCCATGGTTAAATTCATTCCAGCTGTTTTTTATTCACGCTATTTCTTAAACCTCTATTTACATTCAGACAGAAGCTGATGGCTCAAAGTAGTCATCCCATCGCTGATCGAGTTTTTTTATGCCCGCTTCTATGGTTACCGCCGTATAACTATCGTTTGATTGCTGCACCAGTTGCAAGGCGACAAGCTTTTCCAGTGCATCATCAATTTCGAAATCAACATCGCATTGCCACTGCTCTAATAGCCAGCTTTCAATCTTGCTGTCGAGTTCTTTTCTTGTCAGTGGCTGCCCACTGGTCCGTAAAAAATAATAAGCCAGTATCGCTTCCTTGCATTCTTCTTCTTCAGCATCATCTGCCAGGCGATGAAAAACGCCGGAATTATTATCCAGATTTTTAAAATAAAGGTTTTGTGTCAGTGTCTGCATAAATTGTAATTTTCGATTTTTAAAATTACTAAATTGCTTCCACAGGTAGCCTCCCAGTGCAGCGACGCCTGCCAGCAATATCATGACGGCCGTTTTATTTAACTCTACAGGCTGGTTACTGAGACCAAACCAGAAACCCAATAATGAGCCCAGTAAAACCAGGGAAGCACCCAGTTTGGTGGTCAGCACAATGCCGCCACTAATAACCGCCGGTACGCCTATCAGTAACTTGTCGATTGCGCGCATACGCACACGGGTATTAGGAAAAAGCATTTCGAGGTCAGCCTTCGGTACATTCTGAAACAACTTCAGTAAAGTAGCACCGGGCTTGCACAGCGGCATCGGGTTTTTTGACTGCTGGTAATCGTCTTTGAAACGAATGTATACCACGACGCGATCATAGTTGGTGAACTCAATCGTTTTTGAACGCAAGCCCATCCAGCTGGTCAGCGTTTCCTGTCGTGTAGAGACGCCACGAAAAAATAGCAATACTTCTGAGAAATCATCAAAATCAACATGCAGCCTGATTTTGAACATCGACGATTCGCTCATCGCCTGATTAAGCACCGTTTCCGTCACACGTTCGTAATTGGCCTTTTCCAGCAAACCGCCTAACAGGTCAACAAGATTCATCTCAGTCAATCGTTCAGTATTATTATACCGCCGCGTATCAGAGTCAGGATCAACCGACGCATAAACATCCTTTAATGATTCGATAATCTGATGAAACTCAAAATGAAAAATACTACTAAGCATGTAATACAGTTGGCGAAAATCCTTTTCCTGTCCGCACAGTAAATTATCCTGCAAACACATCTCGACGATATCGTGCTTGCGATAAGGAATAAACCGGAAGTTTTTATCCGACACGGGTTCAATCATGGCTGCTCAGCTGGTTTAGTTAACATATATTCTGCTTACTCATCAGCCTGTTTTTCCAGCAAACGGATGCCATCCTTTTCTATACTGATAATTCTTTGCTTGTATAAACCACCAATCGCTTTTTTAAATGCCCCTTTACTCATGCCAAACAAGTCTGAAATCAATGCAGGGTCAGACTTGTCGTGCACTGGCGCAAAACCATCATTTTTATGTAAATAATTTAAAATTATTTTTGAATATTTATCTCGGCTTTCTTGACCGCCCTGAAGACTTAAATCAATTTTCCCATCAGGGCGGATATGTTTTATAAAGCCTTTTATTGATTGGCCAAAACTCAAGCGCTGAAACACGTCATTTTTATACAACACACCCCAATGGCTATGGTTAACAATTGCCTTGTACCCCAGCTCGGTACTACTGGCGATAATAAGATCAACCGCCTGCTGCGGTTTAAAATCATGCGGCCTGTCATCATCAAGAAACTTATCGATTTTAGAGGAGGCGATAATCCGGCCATCAAGACCGATAAATAGATACACTAAATAGGAACGCCCGACTTCCATCGGCCTGTGTTGTTCAGCAAAAGGCACCAGCACATCTTTATCCAGACCCCAGTCTAAAAAAGCGCCTACTTTCGATACATCAACAACTTCTAAATAGGCAAACTCACCGACAATAGCATAGGGCTCCTGATTGGTTGCCACAGGCCGGCCTTCAGAATCAAGGTAAATAAATACTTCGATAATATCGCCAACGACCACATCATCGGGCGCATTCTTATTTGGCAACAAGACTTCACCAAGATTCTCAGCATCTAAATAGACGCCAAAATCAACAATCTTTATCACTTCTAACTCATAGATCTGGCCAATACTAATCATCTTTATACTCAATGTCACCGCTCACAGCTAAGCATTATACATCGACAGCGCTGCTCGACAATTGCTCGACCTGGTCTCGGTCTCTGCGCCACACTCGACTCTCGGCAATAGCTCCTGCATTGCTCTACCTCCTATATCCATATAGTCGTACCGATGCCATGCTTGCAATCGTACTACTGTCCATCCTGCACATATCACCTACGCCCTGCTGGTGTCGTAAATTTAAAAATCAGTCCGCGAAAAACGCAAAAGACGCGAATAGTTAAAACAAAAAAACTTTTTTCTTTGCGTTGACGTGCATGGACGCACTAAAGTCGCGGGCGCATGGAGCGCAGGAGCTGACTTTACGTTTTTCGCGGCAAAAATTTCTTTTAAATAATTCATATTTTATTTGCGCGTGTGTACGGAAAAGAACCCCGCACAAAAAAGTATCTATTCATGCTGCGCACAGCACCCCCTGCGGTTTCTGTTGCCGGCTGTTTAGTCGCTGCCAGCGTGACAATGTAATATCATTTGGAGAGCATGGATAGATATAAATCCTCTACTTTTTTCCTTGCCCATGGCGCTTTGCGCAGAAATTTCAGGCTGGATTTCAGTGACGGATCATCGTTGAAACAACGGATATCGATACGCTGGCCCAATTCGCTCCAGCCGTAAAACTCAACCAGGCTGTTCACGACTTGCTCCAGTGTTTTACCGTGCAATGGATTGTTAGGCTGCTTGTCACTCATTTATAAGCCTTTTTTTACCCTGCTTTAAGCGGATCGTTGCAACATTATATGGCGTCTGGCTGATGCAGCCTTGCCCAGGCGACGAAACACGGATACAGAATCGACTCTGTCGATCGGATCAGCATGAAGTCATGCGACGCATGACTCCATCTTCACAGAGCTTCTTCACCCTCTGGCAGCTCTACGTCATCCATCACATCGTCTAACTCATAATCAGATGCAATTTCCTGTTCCGCTATTTCCACCTGCTCCAGCAAGTTGACTGCTATGGCAATAAAGTCGCTATCCGTAATAATGCCGATCAGGCGGTTGTCGGAAACAACGGGTAAACAGCCGTATTTGTGGGCCTGCAGATAGATTGCGGCCTGACGTAAAGAGTCGCTTTCACGAATAGTATTTACCTCGGTAATCATGATATCTGATAACTTGATCTCAGATTTAACCTCGTGCGACGCAGTTTTAGCTTTGCGAATCGCTTCAGGTTCTGTCGCTGCAAGGATATCCCTTTGCGTGACCAGGCCAAGCAAATGGTTATCCTTGTCAATAATAGGGATATGGCGTATGTGTTTGCTAACCATAACCTCCCATGCATCATTGATCGAGTCAGACCCACGCAAGGTATAGGGCTCGGGCGTCATAAACTCACTTATTGTAATCATTTGTCTATTTCCTGTGTTGCTGAACGATATACCTAAAGGTTTACAGATAGTGAAGCTAAAAATATTGATCAGTATCAATCAACCTGAAAATTTTACCAATAATTGTGACGTAATCACACCCGGAGGTTTAAACAGCCTGATTAGTACAGACAACACAGACCTTTTCCAACGACTTGAAATATTATAGCCGGTGGTTAAGCTCATCAGCCGTTTTCGCTGGCGCTGCATTAAAGCCGCCGATACTGAGCCAGGATTAAGTTTGGCCATGCTACAGGTCTTACTGACGAATCACCTGCTTATTGTCTACTGGATGTGCAAAACCGGCTATTGACGGAAGCACGAATACCTTACAAAGAGCCTTTTACAACCGGATCAATTAGCAGTTATCAATTAAATCCGATTGTGTTAATGTTAACAGTCGATATTGGCTCACGTAGGTGCTAAAAATGAAAACCACATTAATTCAAAAATGCTTACCTGTTGTTTGTTTGCTTGCAACCGCTTTATCTTCAAACCCGGTACTTTCTGAATGGGATTATGATCCGGTGCAATTCGAATATAAACAGAAATACGGGGAATTCCCACCGGAGGATATAGAGCAGACCATCCTTGATAGCCGGCCCATCGAGGAACCTGAAAAAATCCCGACTCTGGAAGACAGTCAGTCAGCTGCGAATAACAGCAGCCCGCCGGCAGAAGCCTATTCCGCACAGAACAACGCTGGACAGTACCAAGCACCTAATTACGGCCGTTATGATCAGGGCAGAAATATGCGTCCGCCGTATGGCCAGCGTCCCATGAACAACCGCGGACCGGGCGCCAACGCGCCCTGGGGCAACAGTGGATCAAGCTTTAGCGGCCCCTGGAACAACAACCGTGGATCTGGCTTCAACATGCCCGGAAGTAATAATAGATCGGGTTCCAACATGCCATGGGGCAACAGCGGACCAAGCTTTAGCGGCCCCTGGGACAACAACCGCGGATCAAACTTTAGTGGCCCCTGGAACAACAACCGTGGATCTGGCTTCAACATGCCCGGAAGCAATAACAGATCGGGCTCCAACATGCCCTGGGGCAACAGTGGATCAAACTTTAGTGGTCCCTGGAACAATAACAGACCGGGTTCCGGCATGTCATGGGGTAATTGATTGTTGAATAGTTAAAAAAAGGGGGATGGGTAAACCTTCCCCCTTTTTGTCCTGTGCCTTTTTTCCTGCCCCTTTTAGCCATAATTTCTCAGCAAAATCCTGAACCTTTAGCTGTCAAGCCATTCATAATTACATGACGTTTATAAAGTCGATAATTTTCCCAGGCTGCTTAACTATTCTTTTACTGGGCTCAGCCTGCAGCTCAAAGATACCGCCTGAAATCAAGCAAGCTGTTGCCGGCAGTCCTGATGTCGCGCAGGTATACCGGCAGGCAGATGCCTACGTATCTCAAAAAGTACGCTGGGGCGGCGTTATCCTCGAAACAGAGAATAAACAAAACAGCAGTAAGCTCATCATTGTGGCTTTTCCGCTCAGCGAGGACGGTCAACCGCTGGACTCCGATCAAAGCCCGGGGCGATTTATCGCCATTGTTGATGAGTTTCTTGAGCCACAGGTATACAGCCAGAAGCGAGAAATAACCGTGACCGGTCAGCTGCTGCCAAGCGAAACATTGAAAGTTGGGGATTTTCCCTATGAATATCCGGTTGTTAAGGTCGAACATTATTATTTGTGGCCCGCCAGATCGGAGCCAGAGTATGTCGACTATCCACCCTACTGGTGGCACGACCCCTACTATCCATGGCCTTATCCCTACTATTATCCACGTCATCACCGTTATTAACGCTCAGGTAACACCATGATTAACAAACTTTTCGTTGTCGTCTTCATCAGCCTGCTGGCAGCTTGTGCCAGCACACCTGATTTTAATACCGCGCAGGTTGATCACTCACTCACGCCACAAAGCGTCATCGCAGAAGCTGAACTTCATCTCGGAAAAACCGCACTCTGGGGCGGCATCATTCTAGACACCCGCAACCTGGAAGAGAAAACACAAATTGAAGTTCTGGCTTACCCGCTAAATACTGATTACCGGCCATTAGTAGAAAAAAAACCACTGGGACGGTTTATTATTCAGCACCAGGGATACCTGGAACCGACCACTTATGCGCAAGGACGAGAGATATGCGTACTCGGTAAAGTAAGCCATGTAAAAGAGGGTAATGTCGGTAAAAGCAAATACACTTACGCGGTTATTGCCAGTGAAAATATACACCTGTGGTCACTGGACAGCGGAAGCAACCGAACCAGCTTTCACTTTGGCGTAGGCATTGGCCTGTAAAGCTCAATAGAATTTAAAAGAAATTTTTTCCGCGAAGGGCGCAAATAGCGCGAAGAAAAACATTTTTTTATTTTAAACATTCGCGTCTTTTGCGTTTTTCGCGGACTGATTTTTAAGTTTACGACCCCAGCAGTGCGTAGCTAATATGTGCAGGATGTACGGTAGTACGATTGCAAGGATGGAATCGGTAAAGTCGAGTCTGGAGTAGAGGCCGAGACCAGGTCGAGCAATTGTAGAGGAGCAATTACCGAGGAGCCACCATTATGTTTTCGCGGCAGGTCTATTAACTCTATACTGGCCACATCATGTAGCTCAAGCATCCGACATCGCGTTCCAGTAGGCTTTCAATCTTTTTGCTGAAACAGGAAATTTTGTTTTAAGTTCCTGAGCGAACAAAGAAACCCGATATTCTTCCAGCATCCAGCGGTAGTGGTTAAGCTGCACCGAATCAATATGCTGCTTTTCTAATGACAGCCGTCGTTTATCGTATTCCCCCCATAAGCCGGAAAAATCCAACCTTAACTGACGGTCACGTGTTGCATTCGTTTTTGATTTTTCAAAACGTTTATTAATAGCCAATAAATATCGAGGATACTGCTGTAACCATTCACGATCTATTATTGTTATAAAATGTTTCGGAAATAAATAATCAAGTTGCTGCTGAATATCAGTGGCCGTATCGAGTTGTGATAATGCAGACTGCTTCATTAGCTTTTTAATTACTCGGTACGCATCAAGGATATTTGATAACAGTTGACTCCAGTGTTTCACTGTATTGTGCAATTCACTTTTTCCCTGTTCAACTCTTAAATTAAATTCTTTTTCTGAGCCAATGTCGTCATACAAAAAAACATCATCAATTGTTTTATTGATGATGTCCTTCTTCAACTCTTCACAACGGCCAAAATCCGCGTACTTTAAACACAGGTTTTGTACATCAGGTATTGATGCTTTTAAATGTTTTATTTGTTCAGGCATAACATTAATGCAAAGCTGCCTTAACGCCTTATGTGTTTCAAGGTCTGCGTTTGCCTTGCTGTGCAGAACCCTAAGATTGACCTGCCTGCCATCTTTAACTAATGCGGGGTAGGCTTTGATGATCATTCCCTGCAAACTCGAGTTCCAGCGTCTCATGCAGAGTGATGAGACACTCTGCGCCGACATTATCCCGGTTATACGGTGACTGCGTTATTGTTTCAGTTGTTGCTTTACCTTTAGCTTCCGCCGTCTCGTTTATACTACCTGTCAGGCTATTTTTTATAAGCGGCAGGTCACGGCTTTCTTCAACCACACTGCCATCGTCTGTGATTACCCTAAAATTCATTAACAAATGCGGACTAATCGCTTTGATGTTCCAGGCATCGTAGGGAATTTGAACGCCTGTAATTTTTTTCAGGTGGCCGGCCAGTGCTGTACACAAAGCAGTCTCCGATGGCTCCAATGCATCCACACAGGCTTCTGCATAATTTGGCGCTGGTATAAAATTTTTTCTTAATTGCTTGGGCAAAGAACGAATCAAGGCGACAACTTTCTCCTGCAACAAACCGGGAATAAGCCACTCACAGCGCTGAGCGTTTATTGAATTCAGTCCTGCGCAAGGTGTGATCAAGGTAATGCCATCACAATGCTCACGCGGATCAAAATGATACTCTACGGGAAACTGCGAACCATTCATTTCAATCGTGTCGGGAAATGACGTTGCAGATACATCTGTGGCATCATCACGCATTAAGTCTGCTGTTGATAAATAAAGCGCTTTCGCAGCTTCAGCATGATTACGCAGCCATTTATCTAATGTTGCCCCGCTATATATGCCATCCGCAATGCGCTTCTCATAAAAGTCATATAAAACATTCTCATCAACAATAATGTCACGTCTTCGGGATTTTGCTTCCAGTGTTTCCAGCTGCTCCAGTAATTTTTTGTTATGGCGATAAAAACCGGCATTACTTTCAAAGTCTCCCGCTATCAGTGCACAGCGGATAAATATTTCTTTTGCAGCAATCGGATTAATTCTTCCATAACTAACTTTTTTACCCGGGTTGATAATTAATCCGTACAAGGTCGATTGTTCATCAGCAACAACCTGGGATCTTTTTTTCTCCCAGTGCGGGTTAATGTAGTGATACTTGAGCAGGTGGCCGGCTTTTTCCTCAATCCACGAGGCATCAATCTTTGCATTGCTACGGGCATATACCCGCGTCGTTTCCACTATCTCGGCGGCCATCATCCATTGCGGTGGCGATTTAAACAATGATGATCCCGGAAAAACGTTAAATTTTTTATTTCGCGCGCCTAAAAACTCTTTACCTTCAACTTTATAGCCAATGTTTGCCAGCAGGCCAATCAATATAGATTGATGAATCTGATCATAGGATGCGGCAGTTGTATTTAATGGCAACTTTAAATTCGACAACATTTTTTTAATTTGACTGAAAGTGTCGATCCATTCACGCATCCGCATCCATGAAATATAATTTTTTCTGCACCATTTACGCAGCTGATTAGCAGAAACAGCCTGCTTTTGTGCATCATAGGCATTCCACAGATTTATATAAAAAATAAAATCTGATGCCTTGTCGGTAAAGGCAGCATGTTTTTCATCAGCCGCCTGCTGTTTGTCGAGCGGCCGCTCACGCGGGTCCTGCGTGGCGAGCGCCGAGACAATAATAAGAACTTCACGCAATGCGTTTTCATTTTTAGCCTGCAGTAACATGCGGCCAAGTTTTGGATCAATCGGAAAATGTGAAAGGTGTTTGCCAATTTTTGTGATTTTATTGGCTTTATCAATGGCGCCTAACTCAAACAGCAGTTTGTAACCATCGTTAATCAGCCTGTCTTCCGGTGGCTCGACAAATGGAAAATCATCAATATGGCCGAGCCTTAAATTTTCCATCTGTAAAATTACAGCCGCAAGGTTTGTCCGCTGAATTTCAGGCTCGGTAAATTCATGGCGTTGATTGAAATCATCTTCATCGTATAAACGTATACAAACGCCTGCTGATACACGGCCACAACGTCCCTTTCGCTGATTGGCCGATGCCTGCGAAATTTTCTCAATGGGTAAGCGCTGAATCTTACTGCGCCACGAATAACGTGAAATACGCGCCACCCCTGAATCAATGACGTACTTAATACCGGGAACCGTTAACGAGGTTTCAGCCACATTTGTTGCCAGTACAATGCGGCGCTTGCTTGACGGATGAAAAATACGGTTTTGTTCGGCGTTTGATAAACGCGCAAGCAGCGGCAGGACTTCTGTATTATCCATGGCTTTATTCGCTGTTAATTTATTTAAGGCATCGGCCGTTTCCCGAATGTCTCTTTCGCCACTTAAAAAAACAAGGATGTCGCCACGGTCAATACTTGATAGCTCATAAACAGCGTCAATAATGGCGTCCTGTAGATTTTTGCTGTTGTCACTGTCGGCAGACTGGTAGGGTCGATATCGCACTTCTACCGGATAGCTGCGGCCGGTCACGTTAATGATCGGCGCATTATTAAAATGTTTTGCGAAGCGCTCAGGATCAATCGTGGCCGAGGTAATAATCAGTTTCAGGTCTTTGCGTTTTTTAATCAGGCGTTTTAAATAACCGAGCAGAAAATCAATATTCAGACTTCGTTCGTGCGCCTCATCAATAATGATGGTGTCATATTGATTCAGGTAATGATCATGGTTGCATTCTGCCAGCAATATGCCATCGGTCATCAACTTGATATAACTTTTGTCATTAGTTTGATCAGAAAAGCGAACTTTATAACCTACTTCATTACCCAGTTCACAATTCAGCTCTTCAGCGATACGTTGGCAGACAGCACGTGCCGCCAGCCGGCGTGGTTGCGTGTGGCCAATTTTTCCACGTATACCCAGGCCAATATCAAGACAGATTTTCGGCAATTGCGTGGTTTTACCCGAACCCGTCTCGCCACATAAAATAGTGACCTGGTTTTGTTTGATGGTTTTTTTTATGAGCTCGCTTTTTTGGGCAATGGGCAGGATATCGTTATAGCTAATTACCGGCACATGCTCTTTACGGGTCTGCGCGGTCGCGATGGACGCTTCTATCTCCCTGCTTAGCTGTTCGATAGACGCTTTATTAACCGGCTTGTCGAGCGATGTCATGTGTTTGATTTTATGCAGACGAGAACGCAAACGATACACATCACTTAGCATGCATAACGTCAGTCGATCATTAAGTGGTTGAGTATTCAAGCAATTATCATAATGCTGTAAAAAAGGCCAATTATATCAGCCAAATAAAAGTGCTCGCTATATTCCTGCGCAGTCATTTAAATTTAAAAGTGCGCCTATACTCAGCTTAAGTTAATTTAATACAAGCTTGTACAGGTATATCAATAATATGGCTAAAATTCTTGTGGTCGATGATTCTCCGACAATGTTAACGGGAACGACTAAAATATTAGAAGCCGCAGGTCATAACGTTCTGCAGGCAATTAATGGCACGGAAGGTATAAAAAAAGCAGGCAGCGATAATCCCGATGTCATTCTAATGGATGTGGTGATGCCCGGTCTGAATGGCTTTCAGGCTACAAGAACGCTGACCACAGCCCCTGCTACCCAGCATATTCCTATCATCATACTGACGACAAAAGACCAGGAAACCGATAAAGTCTGGGCCAAACGACAGGGTGCTAGCGACTATATTGTTAAACCGCCAGATAGCAAAGAATTATTAGCCAAGATAAAAAATCTACTCAAAAACTAATACTGAACAAACAGAACGGACCTTAGAGTGTAATAACACGAATCAGGTCAGTGCCTCCGGTATGCTGATAATGCCCGGCCGTTACGATCAGGGTATCGCCGACCTTGGTATTCGTCAGCTGCTTAATCTTGCTAATGGCAAACTCAATGCGGGCATCATCGCTGGCTTCTCCCCCATACAGCAAGGGTATTACCCCCCAGTTCATTGACAATTTGCGCGCCACCCGCTGTGAAGAGGTGATTGCCAGAATCGGGCAGTCCGGGCGGTATTTTGATACCAGGCGTGAAGTGAAGCCACTTTCTGTGAGACTGATAATGGCCACTGCCTTCAAATTAGTCGCCATGCTGACCGATGCCTGGCCAATCGCCTGGGTCACTACATTCGCTGGACTGGGCTTAATCTTCTGTAAATAACCGTATTCATTGAGCGATGCCTCGGCACGTAAAGCAATGGTCGCCAGGGTAGTTAATGCCTGCAGCGGGTATTTGCCAACAGCCGTTTCACCAGAGAGCATGACCGCCGAGGTGCCGTCGAGAATCGCATTGGCAACATCGCTGGCCTCTGCACGGGTAGGTTTCGGGTTCCACTCCATCGATGCCAGCATCTGCGTGGCGGTAATGACCGGCTTACCGTTACTGACGGTGGTGCGAATGATACGCTTTTGCGTTGTTGGCACATCGGCCAGTGGAAGTTCAACGCCCAGGTCGCCGCGCGCCACCATAATGCCATCAGCAGCATCAACGATTTCGTCCATGTTTGCTACGCCGGCCTTGTTTTCAATTTTTGCGATGATTGGGATAAGCGCGCCCTTTTCGACAAGAATTTCGCGCATCTTATAAATATCATCAGCACTTTGAACAAAGGAGGCGGCAATATAATCAACGTCATTTTCTGCCGCAAAATTTAATTCCTTGACGATATCATCGCGATTTTCCGGACTGACCGCGCTTATCGCCAGTTGCGTATCCGGCAGGTTAACGCTTTTGGAGTTACCCAGCAGTCCACCATGAATAATGCGGCAATTGATCACGTTATCTGTGACATTCTCCACCTCCAGCTCAATGGCACCGTCATCCAGCAGGATGGGCGTTCCGCGCCGAACTTCTTCAAAGAGCTTCTGGTAGGTAATCGACACACCGCTTGCATTGCCGCTGCGCTCCTCTGCATGCAGACAAAAGTGCTCACCCGGTACCAGGCTGGCGCTGTCGCCCTCAAGCAGGCCGGTACGAATCTCGATGCCACGGGTGTCTATCATGATAGCGATATTTTTCCCAAGGTCGCTGGCAGCCTCTCGCAGAATTGCAATCTGTTGACGGTGTTTATCGTGTGACCCGTGAGAAAGGTTCAGACGCGCGACGTTCATGCCTGCTTCGATCATATCCCTGAGCATTTCCGGTGTATTGCAGGCCGGGCCAATCGTAGCCACAATTTTGGTTCGTCGTAACGGCGCGGGAGTAGATGATAAATTGCTCATAAGTCATTTTGTCTATTTAAGAATAGGGGTTGAAACATTAAATGTAAAAGCCAGATGGTAATGCAATAATCAGCGGCTGACTACGACTTAAGTCATATATGTGACACTAAATTGCCGGTAACGATTTTAACCTGTTTCCTGCAGGCATCGCAGCGTTAAAAAACCTCACCGCAAAAAACGCCAGGTTCGCAAAGAAAAGCTTTATCCTGTTTTAAATATTCGCGTATTTTGCGTTATTCGCGGCAAATAATTTTTCAGCTTGTTGTCCGCCGTAGGGTACACCGTAAAAAAACCTTGCCGCAAAAAACGCCAAGTTCGCAAAGAAAAGCTTTACCCTGTTTTAAACATTCGCGTATTTTGCGTTATTCGCGGAAAATAATTTTTTCGCTTGTTGTCAGTCGCACCCGACGATGTATTATGCAGCATCATCTCCGCTAATAATAACACCGGAAAAATCGTCTGCATTGTGTTTATGATCATCAACGAGAAGATCTTTTTGTAAGCCGATCTCATCAATGTTAGCGCCAAGATGTTTTGCAATGGTACGTAAATCAATTTCTGCGTTTTCCAGGCAGGAGGTGCCACCAGGCGATGGCGTCATATTGAATATACCGCCTATTCCGGTATCAATTTTAGCTTCACCCATAAGCAGTTTACAGTGATCTTTGTCGATAAGTTGCGGGCGTATGCCGCCTACTTTACTGGCGAATTTCAAATCGCGTAGTTTCAACGAAGGGATGATTTTTCTCACATCTTTCAGAAATAACCACTTACGGATGAGCGGAACCTCAAACAGCAAGTTTTTAAACATGTAGTTTCGAATATCTTTGATACGAAGCAGCTCCCACAAAACTTTTGCTACACGCCGGTCGAAGCGAAACACCTGAAAAAAATCCGGCAGGGTTTTTAAATTGTAGCGTTCAAGAATGGGCAGTACCAGCGCAGTCGGACCAAAACGGGTTGCCCCCGGCACCAGCACATCCGGATCACCATGTATGGCGGCAAACGGTAAGGCATCATTCTGCACCGTATAGACCTTGCCGTTTAGCACATGCGGCGTAAAGTAATAACTGCCGGCAATGGGCAGCACCGAGTAATGATGGCCGAAACCCAGATCATGCGCCAGTTTAAGGCTATGCCCGCCGGCGCAGGCGACCAGCGCGCGCGCACGATAACAAATGCCCTGCGTTTCCACAATAAATCCATCGTTTTCAATTTTGATGTGCTCAACGCTTTCGTTGTAATGAAGATCAACCGTTTTATCGGGATTATTAGCCGCGTCTATCTGCGCCTGGCGAACGAATGAACGCGACAATGCTTCAAAATTAACAGCGGTATATTCATCGCTTGAACCCAGCGCAATAATTTCATCATCACGAAGTTTCTCACCGTTCATGGCCACATTGGGCTCAATGCGCTTAATCGCTTTTTTATCCAGTAACTTCAAATTAGGATAATGTGGACTAAAAGTTGCATAACGCGCTTTCAGAAACACACATTCTTCTGCGCCTACACCCAATACCATTTTTGGGTATTTGAAAATAATATGATGCGCATCCGCTTGAGCCACGGCATAGTTACGCAGCATTCTGGCAGCACGCTGCACCTTAAGCGCTTTCTCGATCGTGTAATTAGTTTCAATGTCGCCGCAATGCAGCGTCTGGCTATTATTGCTTGATAAGGAATTAACCCGTGCCGGTGCAGCGTATTTTTCAATTACACCGATATGCTTAAGATCGGAATATTTAGTGCTCAAATAAAGCAGCGCACTACCGGATACACCCGCACCGATAATTAACAGATCATACTTATTGCTCGACATAGGGTTCTCTAAAGACAGAATAGAATTAAAGCGTGGTTTTATTCTATCTTACCCTGAGCGACTTAACGATTTTTGAATAAAAACCGGCGAATCTATTTAAAGGATAAAACGGCAGCTTTCGCTTCTGTGGCAGACAGATGATGCATTACAGGAGAAGGCAACAACATTCAGAGCGAAGCAATACTAAAAAACTGGCTTTAATTAAGCAGCTTGTTGACCGTATGTATAAAATCTTTTGCCTCGAGTCTGCCCTTGATAAACAAGGCATCGGCACCTTCAATAACGTCGCTCAAATCATGAGCTGACAGGATAATTATAGGGGTATCGGGGAAAGCAGGTTTGAGTTCTCGAATCAGACTGGAGCCGGAACCATCCTTGAGAACGAGATCAAGCAGGAAGAGATCAAATACACAGCCCGCCAGCAGTTCCCTGAACTCTTTTGCTGTCGAAACTGAAGTAACATGTGCAACATCACCCAGCATCGCTTCCACATAAGCGTGAAAGTCTAAATCATCATCTACGTGCAGTATGTTTTTCTTTATCTCATTCATAGATTTTTATTGTCACCCGATTATGAAATAGCTGCCATCCGAACAGGAAGAACAACTATCGAGCAGTAACAGTCTAAGCAGTCATACCGGTTAACACAACCAGTGTTTGAATAACAAGCCAGCTGGCAAAAACACCGCCCAGCAACATCAGACCAGTGGCACTGCTGATAAAAAAAGACCATTTGACGACATTATTAACCGTTTGTGCTGGAGTTTGTATAGGCGCTTGCATAATAGTGTATACCTCATTTCGTTTTGTAACATTTAGAAGTCTATCTTTAACTATTGCATACGTCGGCACAAGCAGGCAAATGTTAAGCATTGTTAACAAACCAGACCTTTACCTGTTATGCGAAGCCCATAACGGGATTATCCGGCCAGTAACGTCCTTAGAAACAATAATATTTTATCCACAGATGGTCGTTCCTCGACAATTGCTCCTCGACAATTGCTCCTGCATTGTTCTACTACTGTCCATCCATGGACATATGCATTGTTCTACTACTGTCCATCCATGGACATATGCATTACTCTCGGTCTCTGTTCCAGACTCGACTCTACCGATTCCATCCTTGCAATCGTACTACAGTCCATCCCTGAACGTATACACATCCATGCGTCCACGACATTAGTGCTGTCCCTGCACGTCAACGCAGATAAAAGCATTTTTTCCGCGAAGGACGCAAAAAGCGCGAAGACAAACGAAAAAAATTATAGGTATTTTAAACACCTGTAGGCCTGCATAAGGCACGTTGCAGGCCATACCTGACAATAGCCGCGAACAACAAAGTCTTATCATGGCCTAGATAAACATGTTTTTTCGCGTCTTTTGCGTTATTCGCGGATTAATGCTTATAAAACTTTTAAATAAACATAGTGAGTCGTGATTTATGGTTATTAAATCTCATCAGGCAGCCGAAAATAACCAATTCTGCCATTGCGGCATTCAAGCAACACCACTCCATTTTTGTTATCGTTCAATATGCCCCTCAGCTCTTTTAGCGTATGCACGGCCTGCTCGTTTGCTGTAACAATAAGTTCGCCGACTGGCCACTCCATTTCATCAGCCTGTGTTCCCTGATGGATATGCGTCACTACCAGCATCGGTTCGTCTTCATCGATAGATTGCAACATATCTATTTGCGCATTCGCATCCACATCGCGCATTGCTTCAATAATTTCAAAACTTAATTCCTGAATGATCATACCGAGCACTTCGAGATATTCTCTTTCAGCAATAACAGGATGTGACACGATGCCTTTTTCAGGATTACGCACTGCCCTGGCGCTGGCTTTTTTTATTTCACCGCTCCTCAGGAAAGCTATTTCAGCTTCGTCACCGATAGGAATCAGCTTCATCACGTCATAAATATTTTTGTGCCGAAAGCTGCCTTCTTTACCAATAACGATGCCATGCCGGTCAAATTCAATGGCATTAATTGAAATAATAACATCACGCTGCCGCAAACCTGCCGCCTGCAGAAATCCGTTTGCCAGCACGCGGGCGACTATTACGCCTTTTGCCGTTGACTGTTTTAACAGTGGATTAAAATTATCCGCATTTTTTTGCAACATGCCGCCGATGCCGGCAAAGTGCGGTTCATTTTGCTGCAACAGGTTTTCGATAATAATTTTGACGAAACTGGCAGGTGTAATAAAACCTATATTTTCAGCACCAACCATTACTGCTGTATTTAAACCAACCACTTTGCCGTCTTTACTAATGCTTGGCCCCCCTGAATTACCCGGATTAATGGCCGCATCGGTTACGAATCTTTCCGTTGAGTATTCTGATCCGGGTACGAAATTTGTAATCTCACCACCCGATATATTCGGCTCAACCATTCCCACTGGGTAACCGATCGCCTTGATCTCTTCACCACGTGACGGACTTGAACCCTGGCGGAGCTCAAGATATTCAATATTTTTGACAGCAATGCTTTTAAATCGCTGCAGTTCTGTATCAGAAAGTTTGATTAGTGCGACATCTGGCTCCAGTTGTTTTACCAGGCCTACAACTTGTGCATCGAAACGTTCCTCACTGGTCAGCATTGAACTAACTTCAATTTTTACCGCATTTCTTATTACATGCGCATTAGTAACGATATGACCTTCAAGATCCTGGTACTTAACAAAAAACCCGGAGCCAGACCAGACACCCGGTATCCTGATAGATGGATTCATTACCGACTGAATATCTTCTTCTATGTTGCCATCAACGTGAATCTGCACAACGCCACTCATCATTTGGCGTGCAACATTGACCAGGTCCTTTTTCTTCATATATTTATTAAATAATTATCTATCGAGCTAAAAATAACATGCATCCATTCTATTCCACTTTGTTACAGGCTGGATATAATTTCAAACAGCAAAAATCCCACGCTTGTAATAAAGCCAAAAATTGGCACCCAGATGGGGAATATACTGGCAACATCTGTTTTTACTTTCCTCAGCTTGATTTTTATCAGCGATAAATTAACTAGTGCAAAAACCATTAACACCAGGTAACTGGTGAGTTTCGCCAACGCGAGCAGCTGCAGCGCAAGTGAAAAAAATAAAATAATGACGACTACGATAATCGTGCTTAGCAAAGGTGTACGCGTTTTTGGGTGTATATAGGCGAGGCGTCCGGGCAGCCAGCCTTTATTCGCCATACCGTATAATAAACGAGATGCCATAACAATCTGAATCAGCGCGCCGTTAATAACCGCAAAAATACCAATCAGGCTAATGAGCACAGGTGTTTTTCCGGTAGCCGCGGCATAAACATCAGCCAGTGGCGCAGTACTCAGTGTTAATGTTTCCGGCGAAATAAGTTTTACCGCCACAATGGAGACACCTGCATAAAGAACAGCTGAAATAATCACTGACAGCACAATAGCCCGTGGCATATTTTTTTCCGGCTGTTTAACTTCCTCCGCCACATTCACCATATCTTCGAAGCCGAGGTAAGCAAAAAAAGCTAAAAAGGCGCCGGAAAACACACCTAACCAGGGAATGGCAGTGAGAGACGGACTTGCAACCATCGCCACGTGATTCACCGAGGTTAAATAATCAGTACCGGTGACTATAATTAAAAGCAGGCCCAATATTTCCAGAATGGTGAGCAGTGATGCCACGATCACGGATTCAATAATGCCCCATATTGCCAGGCTGCCCAGCACCAGGATCACGGCCACCATCATTAACCACGGCGGCAAATCGATAAAAACCGCTAAATAACCGGCGAAACCATGCGCCAGCGCGGAAGTCGATACCATACCCGCCAATGTAATCAGTAATCCCACTGTTATAGTCAGTACACGAATATTTAAACCTTCGTGTAAAAACATCGCCGGGCCAGCACTTACCGGGTAACGGGCAGAGAGCTCGGCATAGGTACATGCTGAAATCGCTGCAATAATTGACGCCACAAGAAATGCCAGTGGGGCAAAATAACCCGCTTCACCTGCGACTTTTCCCACCAGCACATAGATTCCCGCACCAAGAATATTTCCCAGACCAAAAAAAGTAATCATCGGCAGGGATAAACTGCGTTTCAGGCTGGTGTTAATCGTCATCGATTATTTCAGTTATTCTGAACTCTGCCAGCAGCGGTGTATGGTCTGACATGCGCCGCCATGGCTGGCCATTTAAACGACTGCATGCAACCAGATCGAGACCGCGATAATAAATACGGTCCATCGATAATAGCGGCAGCCAGGCAGGAAAAGTGCGCGCATAGCAACCCTGGGTAGATTTAAAAACTTCCCTTACACCCAAATCATGATGCAAATAGTATTCAGCACGGCCACGCCAGTCATTAAAATCACCGGCAATGATAAGTGGTTCGTCAGCAGGCACGTGTGAACCAATACGGGTAGCCAAGGTTGTAAGCTGTCGCGCTCTTTCACGGCCAAACAAGCCGAGATGCACGCAAATAATATGAATTTTCTGTCTGCTGCCAGGTATTTCAATGGTTCCATGTAAAAGGCTGCGACTGGCCGTGCGCATAATAGACACGTCGATATTTTCCCAGCTGACAAAAGGGTACTTACTTAAGATAGCATTACCGTGATTGCCCGATTTGTAAATGGCGTTCTCACCGTAGGCATGATGGTGCCAGACCTGGTCAGCAAGAAATTCAAACTGTCGGTTATTTGGCCAGTCATCAAAACGGTTTTTGGAAATATTTCGCTCACCGTGTATCTCCTGTAGAAAAACCACATCTGCATTAATCTGGCGCAATGAATCTTTTATCTCATGCAGGATAAAACGAAGATTACCGGTACTAAATCCTTTATGAATATTGTAAGTGAGAACTTTAATTATTGTGTCAGGCATGGGCTTGCTGAATTATTTTTCGTTTTATCACTCTAACGATGAAAGTTAGTCAGTATGTTAAATTAAAAATCTTTGATTAAAGGTTGAGCCATACAGTGTCAATTGAATTATTACAGCTCTTATTGCTTATTATAATCGCAAATGCTGCGCCGATATTAATAAGAGTGCTATTAAATGATGCTTTAAATCTTGCCGTTGATTTCGGCAGGAAACTGCCCGACAAGAAAGCACTATTCGGGCCTTCAAAAACATGGCGCGGCATATTTGCAGCACTCATGGTGACACCTGTTGCTGCATGGTTGTTAGGCTATTCGGCAGAAACGGGTTTATTAATCGCTGTTTATGCGGTTGCTGGCGACCTGACATCCAGTTTTGTAAAACGTCGCCTGGCCATGAAGCCCAGCAGTAGGGCCCCTTTACTTGACCAGGTTCCCGAATCGCTTTTCCCGGCATTAATGATGATGCAAACATTTCACCTTACGATTTCGTCAGTTTTACTGCTGGTATTGATATTTATCATTACAGAACTCGCTGTTTCGCATACACTGTATAAATGGGGTATACGCAAAAGACCCTATTAGCCGTTTTAGCTAACAGTAACAGGTGGCAATTTATGAACCAAGCAAGAGAAGATATCTTCAATCTTCCCAATCTGGTCAGCTTTATAAGAATATTAATGGCGCCTGTGCTGTTTTATTTTGCACTAACACAGCAGCCAAACTGGTTTATCGCTGTATTTCTGTTTGCTGAGTTTACCGATGTACTGGATGGCTTTCTCGCCAGAACATTGAACCAGATAACCAAAATGGGCTCGCACCTCGATAGCTGGGGTGATTTTGTCATCTATTCAAGCATCGCCATCTGCGCCTGGATATTATGGCCGGATATCTTGCAGCGCGAGATCTTTTATTTCATTATCATTGTCCTTAGCTTCACCGTGCCCGCGTTTATTGGTTACATCAAATTCCATGCTTTTCCCAGCTATCATACCTGGAGTGTGAAACTGGCTGTTTTTATTACGGTTATTGCTTATATCTTACTTTTTACCGGACTGCTGGACTGGCCATTTAGAGTAGCCGCTTTGTTCTGCTTATATGCAGCAATAGAAGAAATTGCCATCACACTACTGATCCATCATGAACACGTTGATGTCAGGACCGTATGGCAAGCGGTAAAATACCACAGGGAAAATAAATAAGACAAAAACAGAACTTCGTTGATCTACATCAACTGTGCGTTTTTTCAGTAACCGTCTCGTCACTAAAACTTCCAGGTTTCTAAGGATACCTTGGCTGTACGTAAGGAAACATTCCCAGATACTCGCGTCTCCACCATTCACCGCTAACATTACGCTGCTGCAATGTAGTGAAATGATACTGGTAAACCTGCACCCTGATATACGAAGGCGGTTTATCTGGAAAAGGATTATGTTCGAGCAAAGCAAGCACCTCAGCAGATCCCTGTTGCAGGCGAAAAAGAAATTGATCAAACCAGTAACGCATATCAGCATGTCTTGGCGGCACAAACCAGATCATCCAGTCCAGCCTGGGTTGATGCGGAACAATAAACGGCGGTTTTCTTTCAAGTGGCCCTGGCTTATATTTAAAGACGTAAGCTTTCCATTCTTTAGCATCGTAAGAACCCTCTATTTGCAACTCATGGCGCTGTGTTTGCATGGTCGGGAATATATGAAACATATGGCCAAGCCCCCAGAGACGAACCAGTACCGTCGAACTTGCCAGTGAGCCTGCGATGCTTCCATTTGTCACCATCGCGGTAAAGCTTGAAGCACTGCTAATAATGATCAGCATTGCCAATAACAGCTGTGGATAACGACGTTTGGCTATTTTTTTCTCTTCATTTTTAACTTCACTGCGCAGTGAAATTATTGCCTGTACAGGTCGCGGCAAAATTTTTCGCAGGATATTGTCATCCAGTAAAAACAGGCACAGCACTATTGTTAACAAATTAATCCAGTTGTGGTTACTGCTGGCTATAATGAGCAACTGAATGACGATGGTAAATGCCGCCGCAAACAGACGAAATTTTCGCGGCAGAAAAATAAAGAAGGGCACAATCAATTCAGAGAAAAAAACCAGCAGTACACCACCCTGCAACATCCATTCCGGCAGCTGATGAAAATACCAGGCGCCCGCGTGTGCTAATGGTTGTGTTTCAAAATAGTAATTAAGCGTTGTCAGACCTGACCAGCTTGGATCATCACTGGAAAGTTTTGAAACACCTGACATAAAACGCAAACGAAACAACAACCAGTGAAACAGAAAAATCAATAAATGACTTGGCCCACCGCTTAGAAACATCGCCAGAAAACCCGCTTCCAGCAATAAGGTGTCCCACTGAAACATAAGAAACGTTTGCCCTGCATGAAACAATGACAAATATAAAATGAATAAAACAAGCAGCGACCACACCGGTTTATATCCAATAAATAACAGTAGGGAGGCAATACAGCCAAGCACAGCTGCGCCCTGAAGCGCAAAATCACTGCTTTCAAACCAGAATAATGTAGGTTTATACAGCCAGGCCAGCGCGCCATTATTCTGATAAAGATAATCCAGTAAATCGCTTATTGGCAAAATACCATTAGCCCCGACCAGGCCGGTAATCTGTATGCCAAGTGAAAAAAATGCGGCGAAATAGATAATTGCCAGCAGTTTTAAAAACAGGCCGCTGGCCAATTGATAATTATCGGCAGTATTTAGCGAGTTAATAAGGCAACGTGAAATTGTTTTCACAAACATTGTGAGACTAGCCCCTCAATAAATTGTTCGTCGATATAGCAGCACGATCACAATCATAAGACTTATTAATAGTAACAAAATACCTACGGCAACCCTACTACCGCCTCCCCTGATGCCGTCGGCTAAAAATCAATCCCTTTCGGTTGTTACAAACCGGCAAAAAAAACGGCTAGATATAAAAAACCATGTTGGCAAGAATCTTGCTAAATAAATTATGAAGTCATAAAAACTGCGAACAAAAATAACAACCATATTAAAGACTACCAAGGGTGATAAAAATGGAATTGATATTCGACACATTAACAATAACGGCAATAATTTCAGCAGTTTGCATTATATCGCTGATACTTGTGTTACTGAATTGCTGCAAGTTAAAACAAAACATTGCAGCATTATTTTCAAAATAATGCCGCATCATAACTGTGCACGGAATTGTTTCCGTGCATCAATATAGGGATTCTGTTACGAAATATATTTTTAATTACTGCAAAGGGGGTAACGACTACGTCATAACGATTCGATAAAATATACGTGATAACAAGCAATTCACGTCTTTGAATAATGGCATCAGTTCTGGCTTTGCCAGACTGGTGCCGAAAACAATGGCTAACGCACATCACCATAAGAAAAAATATTATATTTTGAAACACAGAGGGTTGAAGAAAAATGGCAACAAAAGATACAAAAAAAATCGCATCCAAAACCGCAGCCAGCAATAAAAAAGCAATCACAACAAAAGCGGCCTTAAAGAAACCGGTAAAAAAGGAAACTGCCAAAAAGGCAGCGCCACAAAAAATACTGCCCAAAAAAACCGCCACAAAAAAAGTGGTCGCGAAAAATACAGCAGTAAAAAGATTAAAACCTGAAACTATTTCAGCAGATGAAAAACGCATGATGATTGAAAAACATGCTTATTACAAATGGGAAAGTGCCGGATACCCTAATGGACAGGACCATCAGCACTGGCTGGATGCCGAACAGGAGTTGATTGCACATTAGGAAAGCACGATAAGCGAAAAGGGCAGAGAACGATTAATTTTGTGGTTAGAAATAATTGCTCTCTGAGCCCTATTTTTACTAACGAACATAAATGGCGGACGCGACTCACCCTTAACCGGTAAAAGTCAGTACTGGCCCCTCACCCGGCGTTGCCAGCCACGATCAAAAACCTCCATGAGTGCAAAAAAAGTCGCCGATGCAGTAGTGAGTGCTACCAGCAAAGGGCGCTATGCCTTCCTCGTGGAAAATTTCGCTAATGCTGACATGACCCGTTCATTATTGCTAAGAAAATTATCCGGCAAACGTTCCAAACTAAAACATTAGGCAAAAATACCTCGAGCTGTGTAACTCCAATACACTGCTGATCAATCAATGGCGTATCAAGTCAACACTCGCAGTGCTGACTCAAACAGCCGTGATTTTTTGTTTAGCACAACGCTTGCACTGATAGACCGTTACCAGCCTTCCCTGCTTAACATCAAATTTTCTTTCGGTAACAATTTTCCATTGATGAAAACCGCTTCTGCACAGTGCCTTCCCTCTGTGCTTATCGGCTACTGTCTTTTTCTTAAAGGGTAGGATATCAGCCATAATCTATATTAACGATAGTTGTCACGCGCCAGGCGGATATTCAGCATATACCGGCAGCTCATCGGCGCAGGACCACGGTGCACGCGAATCCCAGAATATACGACCCTGAGGCGCAACCGGTGGGGGCGTATCAAGCGAACCCGCTGGAATTAGCACCGCATCCAGCTCGGGCACAACCCGTGGCATCGGTGCCCCGCATTTTTCACAAAAACAATTATAAAACCTTTCGGCTTCCGGCACTTTATAACGCGCCAATAATGCTTCACCCAAAAGCCAGGTGATACTGGTCTGCGGTGTGATTAATAAATTACTGGCATGGCCGGTTCCGGTTGCCTTGCGGCAACGTTTGCAGTGACAGTGATAAAAACGTTTCGTTTCTCCTGTTACTTCATACTGCACAGAGCCGCATAAACAACTGCCTTTAACTGTTATGAGGGACATGGATTTGCCTTTTTCCTAGTAAGATTTTTTGTCAGGTAACGGCTTTCTATCACCATAAAGAACCATGGCGTGTGCGCACATCGTTATTAATTATGCCGTGGTATCGGGTGATTCATCATGTAGCTGAATGAAATATTGCTCCAGTTCTGCCATCACATGCTCAAGCTCGCCGGCAGCAACCAGGTTACCGATAGAATCATGCGCATAAAAGGCGTCCAATTTACGATCACGACTGATACAGACAGCCAGCACCTCTTCTGCGCCACCACGAAATATTTCAAACACCACATCGCCATTATCCGACTTATGCCAATGCCAGCGCGTGGCGCGTCCATGGGCTATGGTATGCCCACCAAAACTAGCCAGTTGCTCGCGGTCTTCCTTGTTAATAATATTGTCTGCCAGATTAATTATTTTTGCCATTTTTCACCTGTTATTTTTCACCTTAACTTTATCATTCAGACCAAATGGGGCGATAATTTTTCATTTTAACAAAAGTAAAGCGTATAAAAAATAAATCCACTGCTTTAGCTGAATTTTGTCAACAGCTAAATAGTAACCAAAAGCGTTCCTATTCCCCAGTTATTTTTTTAATTAAGCTTGATACTTGACTTGATTTCCTGATTTAATAACCAGCACAACCATCTTCGGAGAATTAAATGAGCGATACTGTAATGATACTGCCCGCTAGCGAGCCTGAAAACATTCGCCTGATACGGATTCCCGATGATTTCGATGAACACGAAGTCTACCGTTACGTTACCGGCTTAATTGCAAAAGTGGAAGAAGATCCAGAATATACCTGGGATGATATTTTAGAATTACTTGAAGACAGGGGCTTCGAAACCGTAGATTTCGTACTGGGCCCATCTATTGATTAAACTATTTCAGTAATCTATTGCCTTAAATTTAATATGCACGTGCTACTCATTAAACTCAGGCTGCAAATTCCTCATGCACACTCGCTAAAAGACAAACGAAGTCAAATCAAAAGCTTAAAAGATCGACTATGCAGCAAATTCAATGCTTCTGTCGCTGAAACTGGCGCCCTGGATAACTGGCATCAAGCGGAAATGGGCCTGTGTTTGATTAGTATCAATAAACCCTATCTGGATAAACAATATAGCCTGGTAGAAGCGCTGATTCTTGAATATACAGAATTAGAATTGATCGACATAACACGGCAATGGCTGTAATTGAAGGAGAAAAATGCAGTGCGAATGCCTCTCATTTGTCAGCTCTCTTTTTTCTCTTAGATAATTTTGACTTATATCATCACACGCAGCGGACATCTGGTGTATAAATAACAGACTGAAAATTATCAAGTGAGAACAAGATGTCTGAATTCACCTTCCAAATGTTATTGCAATGCCGTTACACCGGTGGCACGAACAATATTGATCAGTTACATGTCGAACATTTAGTTGCTGACAACTGGCAGGAACTAGACCTCAATATCCATAGCCCTGGTTTTGATATCTTTATGTACGCCATTCTCACCTGTCAGCACATGTACTACAGGAATAATGCAGCAGAATATGGCCTTGTGCTGGAATCAAGTGAGGGGCTACTAACGGTTATCGCTGGCGAACTCAGAAACATTGAAGCACTGAATATCGAATTTAAAGGCAAGCTAAAAAAAGGCACGGCGACGAATGACATCGTGGATTCTATTACCGCACGTATGGCACTATGTCCGGTATCAATCAACTTGAAAGATATTAAAGACTTTCACATAGCTGCAAGTTTTGAAGCTGGCGAATAAAAGCATTATTTAGCCGTGAAGGACGCAAAAAAAATTTAATTTTTAAACGTAGGCCGAATGTGGCAGTTCAAAAAAACATTTCACCACAGAGGCACAGAGGACACAGAGAAAAGCTTTATGGGTGGGGCGTGAAAAACGCGAATTAAAATGACGGGAAAATAGAATACCGTCATGCCGGTATGCTTCTAGCCGGCATCCATCGTTCATATTGGCATTAATCCAGATAACCCATACTCACCTGATATATGGATACTGGCCTCGACAATCGCTCCTGCATTGTTCTACTACCGTCCGTCCATGGACATATGCATTGTTCTACTACCTGCCATCCATAGCAGTATTCGCCAGCATGACAGAATTAAAGCTTTTCTCTGTGCCCTCTGTGCCTCTGTGGTGAAATATTTTTTAAATCTTTAGACTGTACGTTTCGGATCGTTTCGGTTTTTCCCAATCAAATAGCCATACCACATCCGGTTAAATGAGTGTTCGCTGTATATTTAACAAAATTTAACATCTTTCCGCCTAATTATTTAGTATATTACTATATAGTAATATATAACCCAGTAGTCAATACGGAGATACTTCAATAATATGAAATACCGGACCTTATTTATCAGCCTTAGCACTTTTTTATTATTAAGCAATACCGCTGTTGCCGAGCTCCATAACGAACAGAGCCAAATTGAACCCTACCTGGAAAAGCTGGGTAAACTACATTTTTTACCCCGCCTGCTTCCTGTCATCATAGAAAACAGTGACATCATTGAACTCACAGATAAACAACTAAACGCACTGCTGGAATGGCGCAAGGCGCACCGAGACGATGTAATTACAACAATGAAGGAAATCGCAGGTAAACGCGTTGACATTAAACAGGCATCACTTTCACCCTATGTTTCATCGGCCAGACTCATTCAAATGCAAAACGAAATCTTCCGCCTGCAAAGAAAAGTACTGGAACACAAACTTTCATGCCGAGAACTACTAATAAATTCATTTAGCAAAAATAACTGGGAAGGTTTATTTCTGGTTCTAGCGGATAATGAAATATATTAATTGCGCTGAGAACGCAATTACCCTGTGCCTTTTGTTGGAATGGATTAAAATGTCCACCTCTGAGAGATAGTTTATTACCCGTTAATGTCTGCCCTGTTTCCGAATTTATGATTTAGCTGAATACTTATTAATGTTTAATTACTCAATTTTTATGTTTATTGCTGGCTGGGTCATCTGGTTTTTTATAGATAAACACCCGGCGTCGCTTGGCGTAATTGTGCCTGACGAATTAGATACTTTATTAGATAATTTTCAACTGGCCTTCGACATGTTGAAAGCAGGGTTTCTGCGAGCGTCGTTTGTTTTTATCTGGAAAGCACATTACATTATACTTTCCGTTATTACCGGGCTGCTGGCTTCGCTAATGTTTGATGCGGCTTCAAATATTTTTCGCCGGCGCCACCTGCGCCAGTTAATGTGGCCGAATAAATCAACCCTGAATAAGACAGAAAAACAGGAACCCGATGAACCTTCCTGAGTCTCATAATAGGTAGCCCCTTTAGATTAATTTCATTCGATCTTGATGTTTTTAATGTGCGCAGTGAATCTTGAATCGGTATTATCGCCATCGGCCATTAACCACAAGGCAACCACATCTAGCGGCATTTCGAAGCGATAACTGGATTGCTGCCAAGCCTGTTTATCATTAACGCTGTCTATTGCAATCATCGTTACTCTTTTATTGTAAGGATTATCCCATTGTTCACCCGCCGTATGTTTTCCATCGACCACCAGGTAGATCATATTTTCCGAGGGAAACGTTAACAACTTCTCAACACGTTTCATCCACGATGGCAAAAATGGGTTAGGCAGCGAGTCATCTGATTTCAGCAATAAGCCCAGTTTGAATACTGCATCATCACCTGCTCGCTGCTCTTCATGCTGTGCATTTTTTAACTGTGGCCTGCCTTCGCTACGCCATGAAAAGCTGACTCGACTAATTTTCCTAACAGCTTCAAATGATTTCATTAACAATGAAGCGCTATGATCAACATCGATTCGTAACTGCTGTTCGTGGTAAGTGTAATGATTCGCTTTTATTCTTCTAAATGTAATATGCTCGAAATTATCAGCTTGTAACGAAATTACTTCTGCCGATGTCTCGGCAAATAAAGTCGTTGCCTGAATCAATATGACTATTTGCACAAAATAAAAGAAATTACTTTTCATATGCACCATCAGGCCAGGTCAGTAAATAATAAAATTATAGACTTAACAGCAATCTTTAAGTTCAGCCTGCTGCTCGCAAGATGAATATTAAGAAACAAAGGCGCCCGATTTATCTAGCCGCTTAAGTTTGATAAAGCAAACTGATTTAATAATTACTCCTTAAAACGCAGTTTCTTGCCATCAAAAAAATGATATTAAGGCCCATATATTGACTCCATATGAGCGACCATTTCTTTTAATTCAAGCAGTTACGCAGGCTCGACCCGCTAGCTATTTCTCACAGACTTTAGTGCACACATCCACCCTCTTTATCTTCCTTCTATTACTATATATCATAGTCATTCATTCTTCTTTTTAATATAGATGGCGACCTACAGGGTGAATGTAAAGACTGGATATGTATTTAGTTTCAAGCGGCTTATTTCATATCGAGCATTGAGTACTGATCAGGGGGATATATAAATGTCAGAAACGAATCAAGGTCAATCTGTGCCAACCATATTAACAGTGCTGCTTGTGTTGCTTATTTTGTTTGTCAGCGTTCAAGCCTGGTATATGTTCGACATGAAAAAACAGCTGGACCTTATACAAGATCCGCAATCATCCGCTCAGTCAAAGACACAGAAGGCAACGGTGAATGAAAAGGACGTACTAAAGGAAAACCATACTGCGGCGAACAATCCTGAACAGTCAGCTAGCGGGCAGCTACCGTCTTCAGCGGAAGATCGGCAGTTGCAAGCCCCAGAATAAAAGTGTAAACCCTGTTGATACGCCAGCTATGATTTTCGATGATAGCGCTAATCCCGCATTTGATCCCCCGGCATGGAATTCATACCGGGAGATTGAACGCATGCAGCGTGATATGGATAGACTATTCGACCGCAGATTTAACCGCTTTAATAATCATCCCGGTTTTAGTCGCCCAGCGTATAATAAGCCTGATTTTGAATACCACTTCAAACAGAACCTATCAACACCGAAAATTGATGTAAAAGAAAATGCTAATCAATACATGGTATCTGTTAATTTGCCCGATGCAGATGAAAACGATATTTCAGTGACCCTAAATGGCCAGCGACTGACCATCAAAGTTAAACAGAACTATAAAAAACAAAATAGAAACGAAATGGGGAATGTTATATTCCAGGAACGTCGCTCCGGTAAGTTTCAACGCAGTATTACCTTGGCAGAACCCGTCAACCAGAACGAAATGAAAAAACAACTTGATAACGGCATGTTAATGATAATAATACCTAAAATAAAAAACCGCCAATGGCGGTAGAACTTTAGAAACATAAAACGCTTTATCTCTCGCGCTTAATGAAACATTCCTACTAAGGAAATAACACTATTTTTTGCCGCGAAGGACGCAAAGAGCGCGAAAAAAAACTTTTTAAATATTTTAGACCCCAACCCGGTTTAGCATAGCGTAACCCGACAGTTTGTGACCCTGACGCCCATTACTGGATTACGTTATCGCTAATCCACGCTACAAAAACAATATCGTATTCTTTTGCCTGCTTTGCGTCCTTCGCGGCAAAAATATTTTAGTTTTAAAACGTTTACCGATGGTCCTTTCGCCTTCTTTTATATTTACTTGCGTTAGATCAATATCTATATATTAGGTATTGCTAATATATAGATATTCAATAAAGAAGGTACACGATGAATTCTCAAGAAAAACATGCACTTGCTGACAAGGCCTACGAAACGGCCGTGTCTTATGAACTGGACTATGGCTGTTGTCCGCAATGCGTTCTTTCCGCCATCCAGGAAACCGTGGGTCTGGTTGATGACCAGACCATCAAAGCCGCTCACGGTTTAGCCGGCGGTGGTGGTCTCATGGGTCAGGGAACTTGCGGTGCGCTCACGGGTGGCTTGATGGCACTGAGTGTCAAAAAAGGGCGCGATCGTGACCAACTCCATAAAGGCCGCTTCATCAACAATTACAACAAGGGGCGTAAGCTGGTCGAAAAATTTCATGAGGAGTTTGGTGGCATTACCTGCGAGGAATTACAGAAAAAATTTACCGGTAAAACCTACGACATGTGGAACGCGGAAGAATACGCACAGTTCGACAAAAACAGAGGATTAAAATGTGCGCATGCGACAGGAACGGTAACGAAATGGGTTGTTGAAATGCTGTAACCACTATGCTTATTCAAAAGTTTTAAAGGCATTAGTCCGCGAATAACGCAAAAGACGCGAAAATACATTTTTTTGTAGGCCGTGATAAGACTTTGTTGTTCACGGCGCATTGTTGGGTATTGCCTGCAACGTGCCTTATGCAGGCCTACGGTGCTTAAAACATCTATAATTTTTTTCGCGTCTTTTGCGTCCTTCGCGGAAAAATTATGCTTTTATTTTATTTGTCCGGAAATACCTTAGCCGTCAGATCATACCGGAATGCCGTTATTCTGTTCGCAGATAAGCCGGTTAACGGCCGCCAAATAACGAGCCAAGAATGCCTCGTATGATTTGCCGTCCGACCTGACTTCCCATGCTTCTTGCCGCACTCTTCACCATGGCTTCCATCGGCGACTCTCGTGTACGGCGTTTTTTTGCCGTGGTTGATGCCTTACTTTCCTTTTCTACCTGTTGAGCCGCTTCTGCCGCTTCTGCCAGTTTCTTCGCTTTTTCTTTCAACATTTCATAGGCTGACTCACGATCAAGCGCTTTATCATATCGGCCTTTATAAGGTGATCGTGATAGATGCTCACTTCGCTCTTTATCTGTCAGCGGACCAATACGTGATTCCGGCGGTTTGATATAAACGTGTTCAACCGGTGTTGGTTTTCCCTTAGCATCCAAAACGGACACCAGGGCTTCACCGACACCCAGTTCAGTAATTAATTGTTCCGCATCAATCTCCGGGTTTTGCCTGAACGATGAGGCCGATGCTTTTACAACCTTTTTATCTTTTGGCGTAAACGCACGCAGGGCATGCTGAATTTTCATGCCTAATTGGCCGAGAATGTCTTCCGGTATATCCATCGGACTCTGGCTGATAAAATACACGCCAACCCCTTTTGAACGTATTAACCTGACAACCTGTTCGACTTTCTTTAGCAAAGCATCCGGCGCGTCATCAAAGATTAAATGCGCCTCATCAAAAAACAGGACAAACTTTGGCCTGTCAGCATCACCCACCTCGGGTAGATTTTCAAAGAGCTCGGCAAGTAGCCAGATTAAAAAACAGGCGTACAACTTGGGGGATTGATGAATCAGCTTACTGACATCAAGCACATTGACCACACCGTTACCGGAAAAATCCGTCTTCATTAAATCATCTAACTCTACAGCGGGTTCATTGAAAAAACTTTCAGCACCCTGCTCTTCCAAAACCAGAAGTTTTCTTTGAATAGCCCCAATACTGGACGATGATACATTACCGTATTCCGTTTTGAACGCTTTGGCATTATCCCCCATCCATAGCAGCATCGCGCGCAAGTCTTTAAAATCGAGCAATAGCAAACCATGATCGTCCGCAATTTTAAAACAGGAGTAGAGAATACCGCTTTGCGTATCATTCAACTCGAGCAAGTTGGATAGCAGCAGCGGCCCCATATCAGAAATCGTTGTTCGAATGTTATGGCCTTTCACGCCAAACAAGTCCCAGAACACGGTCGGTACCGCACGAAACTGGTAATCATCAATAGCCAGCAGCTTTACCCGTGCGTCAATTTTAGGATGCGATTTTCCCGCTGCCGCCAGGCCAGAAAGGTCACCTTTTACATCCGCAAGAAATACCGGCACACCTAACCGTGAAAAACTTTCCGCCAGATTTTGCAGGGTAACCGTTTTACCGGTACCTGTGGCACCGGCAATCAGGCCATGCCGGTTAGCCATGGATGCGTCCATTAAAAATGGACCGTTATTATTACCACCGATCAGCAAACTGGGCTTGTCACTCATTTCGAGCTCCATTAGTCAAAAATTAATGGCGCAATTAGAACATGAAGCAAAGAAAGAGACAAAGCATATGTCATTAGAGGGACCGCGTATTCAATAATCCGTTGCTTTAATTGAAACAATCAATCTCACAAAGAAAGCTGAAATTCTCTATAATTGCACACCGTTTTTAACTGTAGCGCACCCTACCGAGGGTTTATTATGATATTTTCGTCTTTAGATCTCGCTCCCGCAATTCAGCAAGCGCTGGATGCCTGCGGCTACAGCCAAATGACCGCAATACAACAACAGGCGATTATCCCGGCGCGGCGCGGTAAAGACATTCTGGCCAACGCGCAGACGGGAACCGGAAAAACCGCCGCCTTTTCCCTGCCTGTTCTTCAGCAGATGCTTGATCGCCCGCAGCCAACATTAGCCGGTAATCCGCGCGCACTTATTCTCACGCCAACCCGCGAACTGGCGCAGCAGCTGGAAGAGACCATCAAACGGTATGCGCAGTTTCTGCCACTCACCATCACTGCTGTATTCGGCGGCGTTAAACTAAGTGCGCAGCAGAAAAAGCTCAATACCGGTATCGATATTGTCATCGCCACTCCCGGCCGCCTGCTGGAACATATGGAGCAAGGTTCTGTGAAACTCAGCGGTGTAGAGTTTGTGGTGCTCGATGAAGCTGACCGAATGCTCGACATGGGCTTTATCACCGATGTACAGGCTATACTGGAAAAAACCCCAAACAAGCGTCAAACCCTGTTATTTTCCGCTACCCTGTCGCAGCCGGTCAAAGCGCTGGCTAAAAAGTTATTGAATAACCCGCAACGGATTAGCGTCGCCAAACAAAACGCCATCGCCGACACCATCGAACATGTGGTCTATCCCGTGGCAGAACAGCAAAAGGCAGAATTGTTCGTCGAGCTGATTGAACAGCACAACTGGTTCAAGGTACTGGTGTTTACCAGCACCAAGGCACAGGCTGACGGCCTGATGGTCAAGCTAAAACAGGCAAAAATTAAAGCTGCACTCTGCCACGGCGATAAAAGTCAGGGCTCACGCCGCCGCGCTATTGCTGACTTCAAAGCCGATAAAGTACAGGTGTTGATTGCAACCGAAGTCGCCGCCCGTGGTCTGGACATTCAGGGCCTGGAACATGTGGTCAATTTCAATCTGCCCTATCTGGCAGAAGACTATGTACACCGCATTGGCCGTGCCGGTCGCGCTGGCAGCAAGGGCCAGGCAATTTCCTTTATCAGTCGAGAAGAAGAACGTAGCCTGAGCAATATCGAACGGCTAATCGGCGAGCCCATTAAACGCATCAAGATGCCTGGTTACGCCGTGGGAAGTCGACAAACGATATTCAATAATCTGGCAGAACATGCCCGCCCGGCAAAATCTAACAAAGCCAGTCAAACCGAGATTATACGCAACACAGCCGGCACGGCTAAAGTCGCTAGAAAGAAAAAAACGAAGCCAACCGGTGTTAAAAAAGCCACTTAATAAAAAAGGATTAAAAGTCCAAACCTAAAAATGATTATCTGTAGCCGTTCAAACCTGAACTGACAGCAATAAAAACCATTAAATACCCTGAGCTTGCTGGTTAGTATCCAGCCAATGTACGATTTGCTGCCAGTCTTGATGGTCTTTTTCACTGGCTTTTGAACCTAACTCATGTATACCAAGGCCACATTCAGAGGCTTTGTTGTAACTCTGCGTTTCCCTGAGTTTGGCGATGACAGGGATATCCAGGGCTTCGAGAAATTTTTCCAGTGCACGGAAGGAGAGTGTATTTGATTTGACCCTGTTGCAAACAATGCACAGACGAATCTTTTTAGGTTTAACTTTGGCTATCAGGTACAGGTCGCGGATAAAATCTGCAGTCGCATGGGTATCAATGGAGGAAGGCAGTACCGGAATAAGAATAGTATTGGTGCCACTAATCTGGTCGATCATGTTCAGCCCTTTTAAACCGGCAGGCGTATCAACAATGACGTACTCGGTGCCTATTGGAATCTGTAATCGCCAGCTCTGTGTGACAGGCCTGTTTGTCGGATAGGCGGCGATGCCATTAATTTCGCCAACCTCTCCCGTTCTATGACCGAGCCAGTAAGTACTGGACGCCTGCGGGTCGTAATCGATTAAGGTAGTGTTTCGACCACGCGAAGCCAATGCGCTTGCCAGGTTGGTGGCAATAGTGGTTTTACCACAACCGCCTTTCATATTGATCACTGTTATTCGCTGCATGTGTATTTAACGGGTTTATACCCGCGCATTCTGAAGCCAGTCTGATAACACCGGTTTATTTAAAGTTCACCGTAAAGTGTAGACCATACAGCTTAAGAAGCCGGTTTAAAGCCCAAGAATTTCAAAAAGTAATGCCATACGTCGTTTATATGAACGCTTGAGATATAGCAGGCGCGTACATTTTTCTCATTGGTCAACGATTTCATTCATTTTAGTAATAGCCATTCAGCATGTAACAATTGTTCACAGTGTGTTGTACGAATACGTAATAAGCTTCACGGACATGTTAATGCCTTAGCTTTATAGCACAGACATAAACACAAAAAAATCTTCCATTCAAAATCAGGATGGTAATCAATTCAACTTTTAGTGTGCGGGATATAAAATGAACATTAAACAAAATAATTCGTCAATATTGGCAGCAGCATTTATCTTTACATTTTCATCTGCAGGCGCAGCAACCTTCGACTTTGCAGCCATTGCTGATGGTGACGGTAGTTATGGTTTAAGCGGTGGTGAGCGGGGCGCTTCATTATTAACATTTAGCAAAGAAGGTCTATCTCGTTACCGCGACGGGTTTTGACGGTATAAGCAATGGACATATATTTGCTTATCTTGATGCGGGCGCTGCCGGTCTTGGCGTTTGCCAGGAATTCTGGGTTTCGACAAAGCCCAATGTTCTCCTTCATCTGATGACAATGTGACATATGAAGAAACTCTGAAACTTGTGTTTGATCAGAAAGTAACGATCGATACAACCACCTTTGTCAATGGGAACCACGGTACTGATTTTGCTCGTGACAGTGATTTTACCTTGTCCATTGATAATGGTGCAGCGGTTAGTTATAGCCTTATCAATATCTTCGAAATGGACTTAACGGGGACCACGTTTGAATTTTACAATCCAAATAGCGGTGGCGGTTCTACTGTTTCAAATAACCAACAGTTTTATATCAATACTTTGGATGTAACCGCTGTTCCCGTTCCTGCTGCTGCATGGCTGTTTGGCTCTGGCTTAATTGGGCTGGTTGGCATAGCACGACGTCGCGTAGTATAAAGTCAGAAAATGCACTAAAGAGGGCAGGTCTTTTTAACCTTTTAAAAAGATCTGCCCTATTTGGTTTTCTGGCT
>CAVYHC010000033.1:0-27387 GCA_963768125.1 uncultured Gammaproteobacteria bacterium | reverse complement strand
GAATCATCCAGCTGGGTGATGGGATGGAAGTGAACCTCAGTCGCACCTTATCCAGTTAACAATTTTCCGGTTAAAGATAAAAAGCTAACGGTTTTCTGCCAGCTCGGTGAAGATGCGAATGTAATCATCTGTCTTGTTGACAAAATACTCTTTTTGTTCAGCGTTCGAAGCATGCACCAGTTTCATCGTCAGCCATGCTATCACCTGTTTGTTCGCTTCATCAGCAACTGCCAGCGCTGCATTCGTCTCATCATTAAATTTCCTGAAAAATGTGTCTAATCGTTCAGATTTAATTTCAGGTTCGTCAGACGACTCCAGGATCTCTCGTATGCTGTGTTGCCAGACCTTCCTCTGCTGCAAACGTAATGCAGCACTGCTGTGGAATTTATAGGCAGCTTTTTCCAAATAACTGTTCTTGCTGTTCAGTCAGATCACCCAGCCAGTTCTTATAATTATCGCGCAGGCTTTCTGTATATTCTTCGATGCGTTCTTCTGCATCGAGGTCGACATAGTCATCATAAAATTCTTCATTCTTATCATCGATGCTTTCGAACAGCTCATCCAGCTGTTCATCATTTAACAGCGGCAGTAACTCTGCCATCTCTTCATTGAGCTTTTGCCCCAGCGGCAGCCATAACGATTCCATATCTGAGATATGCTGTAATACCCGCTCTTCGGTCAGATGCAGACCAAAATCAAGCTGAAATTGGCGTAGCAGCTCAGCGTACTGTTTTAGCTGTGTATTTCGGTGCCAGTTGATAAGAACCCTGGTGCGCTGTTCGACTTTTTCCTCGAGCATGTCATCGAGCGAAACCATGCCTTCGACATAAGACGGAATAAGATAATCAAGCCGGTTATAGATGGATTTGAATGAACAGGCAGAAACGATCGAGATGAACACGATAACAAAAAGTAATTTTGTATTAGATGACAGATGTTTAAGCATTTTACTGTTGGAAAACATTTAGCAGCAACTACTGTCCAGTTATTATCTATCCCATCTTTACACTGTTAAGACGAGCAGATCGCGTACCCGGTATCGGAAGATTATCCGCAGCATGATAACTAAATACCAGGGAGTATTTCGGTTCATCTGTTTTATTCGCGCCGGCAACATGAAAAGTACGGCAATGAAAAAACAGCACATCGCCCGCTTTTAATTCCGCGTCCACCGCACTGTCTAATAACCCCTGGTTCTCAGGCAAGTCGTCACGCAGGAACAGTTCCGCATCAAAACGGCCGCGATCGAGTTCGAGCTTATGAGAGCCCGGTATGAATTTCATGCCGCCCTTCTGTTCATATTCATCACCTAACGCCAGCCAGACATTGACGAGCTCCGGCCGGTCAAAACTCCAGTAACGCATATCCTGATGCCAGCAGGTTCGGGTACTATACTGCGGCATCTTGGTCATGATGCAGTTGTGATGGTTCTGGGTAAGCATCACCTGATCGGTACCGATCAGCTGTTTCAATGCTGAAACCACTTCCGGATTACCCGCCCATTCACGAAATGCTGCATCACGGGCATAAGCGTTCAACAGACGCCGCGGCGTATAACCGCCAGCTGCCATAAGATCCTGCGGTGCACCGGGATAAGACAATTCTGTTTCGTATTCCAGCGGACCTAATGCCGGCACCATAGACGCTTCAACGGTATTGATCATGCGCTGACGTAAAGCAGCTGGCGCAAGATTATGCACGATCAGGTATCCGTCACGTCTGAATTGCTGTAACTGCAATTCAGACAGGCCTTCGTTTGATACTATTTCTTGTAAATTCGACATGCGCTGATTATAAAATCTGCTTATTCAACATACCGGTAATTTGAATAAGCAACGGTTCATTTTTTTAACTTTCCGGTATTTTCTGATTCTGGCTTATCGGCATCGTCTAGATCATATGCATCAGCTACATAGGCAGGGCCCTTCATTAATACCACGATAATACAGCCGATAGCTACGGTTATGACTGCAGCAATCACGCTAAAAAATAAAGAGATCGAGAGTATGTCTATACCGATATGCAGTTTGGCTATCTCAGCCGCTGGCCTTTCGAAAGGATACAATCGTACGAAGATAGAGAGAAACAACGGTATAAAAATACCGCCAGCCAGTATTTTGGGAAGCATTTTAAGAATGATCCACTCCAGGCCTGCAGGATGATGCTGATTATGCAACTTCTTCATAGATTTTCTCCGCTGACTTATCAGCTGCCGGTTCCATTAAAGACGACAAACTGTTGACAATAAAGAATCCAGTTCTTCTCTATAATGATTATGAACTGGCTGATTAGTTCGTCTAACACTGTAAATTAATATCACATACCATCCCGTTAAAGTGATCGATAGAATGAAACTGACTAAGGACTCGGGTTTGCATGTCGGTTATGAATCTCTTCGATAACCGCCAATGCGTCATCCGGTAACCGCAGGTTGATACTATCGATATTACTGCGCAACTGCTCCATGGTGGTGGCACCGATTATCGTGCTGGTCAAAAACGGCCGGCTGTTGACATAAGCCAGTGCCATCTGTGCCGGATCCATATCATGTTCGCGAGCCAGTGCTACATAAGCTTCGGTAGCCTGTATCGCTGCCGGGCTGCTGTAACGGGTGTAATCCGGGTACAGGGTAATGCGGGCACCTTCAGGTTTCGCATCATTAAGGTATTTTCCAGAGAGTACACCAAAACCCAGCGGTGAATACGACAGCAATCCCACCTGTTCTCGCCATGAAGCCTCTGCCATGCCGATCTCGTAGCTGCGGTTCAGCAGGCTATACGGGTTCTGCACACTGACGATACGCGGCAGGCCCGCCTGCTCGGCATAATGCAGAAACTGCATCATTCCCCAGGGGGTTTCATTGGACAGACCGATATGGCGTATCTTGCCGGCCTTTACCTGTTCAGCCAGCGCCGCCAGGGTTTCCAGTATCGGGGTAAGTTGTTCTTCCGCAGGCACTTCAAAGCCAAGCTTGCCAAAAAAGTTCGCTTCACGCTGCGGCCAGTGCAATTGATAAAGATCGAGGTAATCCGTCTGCAGACGCTTCAGGCTGGTATCCAGCGCCTGTGGAATATCATGGCGATCAAACCGGGTCTTGCCGCCGCGGATGTGTGGTATCCAGTCTTCACCGGGCCCGGCGATCTTGCTTGCCAGTACGATCTGATCACGTGAACCCCGTGCCTGCAGCCATTCACCGAGAATTTCCTCGGTGCGCCCATAAGTCTCGGCTTTTGGCGGGATGGCATAAAGCTCAGCAGTATCAAAAAAATTCACACCCTCAGAAAGCGCATAATCCATCTGCTCGAAAGCCTGATCGCGCGTATTCTGCTGGCCCCAGGTCATGGTGCCCAGACAGATCACACTAACATCGATATCAGTATTACCAAGTTGGCGGTATTTCATGATGTTCACCTTAATCCCGGATATTAACCACTCACCTCAAATCATTAACGGGCTGAGGAACTGTTATTTAACCACATGTAGTATCCTCATTTTGTTTCATCAGCAACAGATTCCTGATAAATATCCAGTGCCATGTAATGCCCGCTAATACAGCGATGTGAAATAACTCGTGCGGTCCGATAACACCGGTGATAATCACAGGCAGACGCAGGAACTCCAGGCTGGCACCGAAGGTATAGGCCAGTGCACCATAGAGCAGCGGTTTGATGATGGTAATTCCATGAAGTCGATGCGTCAGATAGGCTGATAAGATCCCTAACCAGCCGAGACCGAGATAAGCCACCAGCCCTATCCATTCAGCCAGATCATTGAAGAAAATGGATTTAAGCGCGATACCGGCAATAGCCAGTGACCAGATAGTTATCAAGAATCCCCGGCGCCAGATACCGGTAAATAAGATGGTATGTACCGGCGTAAACGTGCCGGCGATCAGACCGAATATTCCTGCATGATCCAGTCGTTGTAAAACCGCACGGCTAACCCCCTGTGCTTCCAGCAGATGGAACACTCCGCTCATGGACAGAAGAAAAATGCCCGAGAACACGAAGACACCGACAGAAATGGCCCAGCCAGTATGGCTGCGTGCCATGTATACCAGCTTGATGCCATAGATGAAAAATACAAACGCCCCCAGTAAATGACTTATCGAGCTAAATGGCTCACTAAAACCGGGAATTGAAATTGTACTCATTATGACTCAGGCAGTATCAAGCAGAAATGTTACCGCTCACTAGCGTAACGGTGTTTTGTTTTCACTTCAACCAGGCATCGCTTATGTGTAAAAAATTTCAGCCCATAATAGAAATAAAAAAGGCCAGAAAGCATCGGCTCTCTGACCCTCATAACCAGACGTGTTATACGCAACCCGTCGGTTTTGGTAAACCGCCGTATTTCGTTATCGGCTTCATCGGGCCGCTCATCCACATCTTAAATATTTCCTTCTGATCTATGCCAACATACTTGGCAAATTTGCGTATGGGTGGAACCACTGCATTATCTTCGTAATATTCCCTTGCTTTGACTATCTGTTGCCATTTATCGTCATCGAGTTCAACTCCATCGGCTTCTGCCATGGCACGACCTATCTCAGGTGTCCAGGCGTTCATATCAACCAGGTAACCATCACCATCGCGTTCAAGTTCTTGCATAGGTATAACCTCATAAAATCGTTAATGCTAAGTGCACTGTATGCGTTATATGGGGACGAATGACTGGAAATCAAGGTGTTACCGTATGCTGTGAAAAAGGACTCAGCCGGCTGTCATCGCTTATAATCCTATCTCTTTAACATCCAGTCCATATGCATTATTCTCAAGACTTTTTAAGATATGTAAGGGTTTTTTATTCTGTTTCGTCAGGTCAAAAACTCGACGTTTTTTATAAGGCCGCTTGTTTTCATCGAGTAACATGATAACTTTAGGCTTCAGTTTCTGCTCTGTATTCTGAGATAAGATTGCGCCTACTGCGCCAGATGACAGCTCAACAAGCGACCCTGTAGGATAAACCCCCATGCACTGCATAAACTGTTCAACCAGCTCTTGTTGAAATGATATGTTACGTAAGTTGTAAATATTCTGTAGCGCTTTATGCTCTGGTATTGCTTTTCTATAGGGCGTCGTTGTTATCATTGCATCATAACAATCGATAATCGCCGCCATTCTTCCATAGGCGGGCGTCTCCACACCAATCAGGCCATGAGGAAATCCACTGCCGTCGAATTTCTCATGATGAGTCAAAGCGATGTTTACGACATCTTCACTTATACCTTTAGTCTGTCTAAGTATCTCGACAGTAAAAGCGACATGCTTACGCATTATTGCTGTTTCTGATGAGGTAAGTGGCCCGTTTTTTAACAGTAACTCTTTAGGTAATTTAATTTTGCCAACATCCATCAACAATAATCCCATTGCCAATGTATTGAGTTCCTTCTTGATTAAACCCATGTGTCGCCCGAATGCTATACCTAAGGCGCAGTTCTGCACAGAATGGTCATAGCTGTATGCATCATGCTGGCGCATTTTTGATAACCACATAAATGCATCTGAATTTCTTATCATACTTTCCAGTATGGGCTCTACCGCACTTTTAACGGTAACGATGTCCAGTTGACCATTATGAAGTCCATTCTTAATGACATTAGCAACACATTCCGACGCTTTTTCTAATGCTAGTTTTGCCTCAGGCAGTTCTTCAACCGTAGTATTTTTATCAACGTAATCTACCGTCTTTTTACCGGTATTCAGAATAGATTCTGCCTGTTTATTGGTCGTTAGAGACTGCTTTAATTGTGTTCCTGGCGCAATGTCAATGTACATGTCTGCGTGTATGCCAAGTTCGACATCAATGTAAACGAAATCGCAATACTTAACTAAGGTGCATATTTCAGTTTCATCATTAATGAAGAAACCCTGAATCAAAAATGGCGTTTGCATCCATGGTCGATCCAGTTTCGATACATACATACCTATTTTTAAATAAGCGGTGCTAATTTTGCGGTCCATATCGGACAACCTAATAAAACTTACAGGGTGAGATTTAAGTATTTGATGTTTTTGAAATTAATCGCGCTAAATACAAGAATATATTCAGAATCGCAGCAATTATCTGCTTTCAAAAAGTATAGCCATCAGATGGGATAAATGGGCTGTTTTAAGTAAATACAACGTTATTTAAGCCATAATTCCGACAAATGGTAATAAGCAATTGGACTTGATCTAATATATGCTGGTAAGCCTCAATACAGATATCCTCAAGCAGGCGTTCACAAAAGGTGGCTGACTGGGAGTGTCAGGCCAGTTTTGCCATTTCAAAAAAGCTAAAAATGAGTCCGCGAATAACGCAAAAGACGCGAAAAAACATATTTTTGTAGGCCGTGATAAGACTTTGTCGTTCACGGCGATTTTGTCCGGTATTGCCAGCAACGTGTCTTATGCAGGCCTACAGGTGTTTATACTATATATTATTTTTTTCGCGCTGACGTGCATGGACGGACGGTAGTAGGGCAATGCAGGAGCGATTGTCGAGGATCTACCTTCGCGTCTTTTGCGTTATTCGCGGACTAATGCTTTTAAAAATTTTGAATGTGCATAAGGGGTGGTTTTTCGCTATCAGGGGTGTGTTTTGAAACATTGTTTTTTTATTTTTGTAATAGATCAACTCGCATCGGCATCAAAAAGTGCGCGCCGTCATCGCCAAGGTGTTGTTGAAAACGTTGTTTCACAAGTTCGTATAATTTCTCATCGAGCTTGTGACTGGAATGTGTGGCTTTGATTGTATTGTTTTCAAACTCAGTAAAACTTTCAAACTTCATCGGCGAATTAAAAAACGTTTCTTCAAGCAGGCTAAACAAACCATCATCCACTGCTTTTTTTAGCGCAGCGAATGCGGCTTCACGTACTTTTTGTTCGTCATGGAACAAGCGTAAAATCTCATTAAAATCTCCAGCAAAGACGGGTTCGGAAATATAAAGCAGTCCGCCCGTTTTTAGCACCCGCCTTATTTCAGAGATGGATTGTTCCATGAGTTCGAGTGGTACATGGTGTAGCGACTTGAACATAAACAGCCACATCGACCGATTCATCTTGTAACGGTATTTCCTGCGCACCAGAGAGTGCAAATGTAACATTGGCTAAATCGTTTATCTGCAAATTTTTTTCATGGGCAATTTCGTCGACTTCTAATGCGGTAATGCTGCGATTTGTACCAGAGGTCGCAATGTTACGGGTGATTTCTGCGTTGCCACAGCCTAACTCTAAGATATGTTTGTTATCCAGCGCTAACAGACGATTGTATATCTCGGATTCAGGGCAGTTAACGTCGATTTGTTCTGCAGCTATTTTCATGGTTTTATCTCGGTAACAGTGCCGCCTTATGATGTGACAAAAAGTAAAAGCTAGATATGTAAACGGTGCATGCTGGCGATGTTTTCGATTAATTTTTTTCTCACGCCAGCCTGTTTTGCATAATCTGGCCACGATGTAATAACTAGTTTGATTTCGTCGATGACTTTTTCTGCATTTGGCAGGCTGATGCTTTCACCAATGGCGATTAGGTCTGCCTTGTTAAACTCATCGCGTTTTCCGTTGATGCTCATTTGATGCTGGTTGGTCCATGCGCCTGCCGGGTTGTGTGAGTAGGTTACATCGTAGGCGGGGGATAAAGACCACTGCCCGGTTTCATCCATTAAAAACGCGATGTTTTTTGTGTGGTCGTCCTGGTTGCGGGCGAATACATTGAACAACATACGTTTGTATTGCTGTAAAGCTGCTGATTTAGGTAAGCGCATTTCTCGCATGATGGAAAAGGCCTGTTCGTAGCTGTAAGCGCCGGCAAGGTTAAAATCGTAATGCGCAATGCCGCAGAGTGTTTGCATGTGTATTTTCTTTCCAGCAATCCGGTCAAAACGTTTTGTCATAAAATGTGCGCGGCCATTTTCTTCGAGTAATCGGCATTCAGTCATTTCGATACCGGCGGCTTTTGCCATTTGATAATAGGCGTATTCGATACGGCCGTAGTTTTGTGGTTTGCCGAGTTCGATATCGTCGACGCCATCAAATTTTAATAGCCAGTAAGCGTAGTCATCCGGTACCTCGGTCTGGCCCGACAGCACATGGCCATTGTTGTCGTTGATGGCGATGACGGCTTTAGGTCGTGCGCCACCGGCTGAGGTGCCGATACGTAATATATCTAACAGCGTGGCTTCATTATTATGTTCATCATCTTCACTTAGGGCTAAATCCATCTGTTGACGCTCTTGCATAATGCTTTGCATAAGATCGACAAGTTGAGCGATTTCTACCGGTGTGGCTTTATCGAGACTGGTTTTGATCGAAGGCGAAAATTCGAGTGCGCCCATGCCACGGCTGCCGGTGTAACACAGTCGTTCGACCGGGTTAAAACTGTTACGTGATCGCCCTTGCCTGGCTAACCACTCATCGATGATGGCATTACCGAACTTGTCGGGCAGTGAATCGGCCAGTAAGCCCGGTAAGCCCATGTAGGTGTCTTTGTTTAATGCGGGAAACATAAAACGTGACTGCCCCCTGGGATTTAGCGGCATGTGGATGGGTGAAATATCGCGCCCACTGCGGCTGAATTCGGGGGTGTATTCAAAAATGGCATAACCTTCATCCAGCCAGGTAACAGCACCAACCTCTTGTCCCCAGAGTTTGATGAGGGCAGTCTGTAGTGATGTGGGCAGTGATGTCGCCATGTTACCAGTCTGACTCGCTGGTTTTTGCTGTGCGGCTAGTGCTGGTTTGGCGTTTGCCTGCACGTACCCGCTCGGGTGATTTGCGTCTGGCTATTTCTAACGGACTGATGCTGATTGCCGGGATAAAGCTATCGAGCTCCTGTAATGCACCAAGTTCGCGTAAAACGGCAACAAGTGTCGCTAGTTTGCCCTTACCTGCTTCTAATGACTTAATTGTACCAATCGATAGCAGGGTAATTTCGGCCAGTTCTTGCTGGGTAATATTGCGCCGTAAGCGCAGTAATCTAATGCGATTGCCGAGTTCGCTTAAGATTGCGTTGTCTGTCATTGTGTAATAATTCATAATAGATAACTATTTGCTTGTTAAGTATATTAAATATAGTTAACAGTTAACAATGCTACTATTATAGCTATTTATTGATTATTGTCCAGTTTTATAATTAATAGTTAATTATTTAACTATTAAGTGAATTAAGTGATGTTAATAGACAATTTTATGATTGTTAATCATCTATGTTCTGTACTTCATATTGTACCCAGAGGTGATGTTTTTTTCCGGGTTCTATGGTTATAGTGTCTTCGGCGGCATTGCAGCTTTCTACACAGAGCATTTTTTTGTATCCGTCTTTACCCAGGTCGCCCATTTTGCTGGCGGTTTCCTGCCAGGGGTTCCAGACGACGGTGGAATGGCTGTTGCATTTGATGATGACGATATTGCGTTTCAGGGTTTTGTCTTCTATTACGCAGTCACTAGTGGTGTTGAGGTAAATCCTGTCAACTTCTTCGTTAATGGTTACCGGGCCATGCTGGTTTTTGCGTTTGAAATCGTCGAGTTTGTCGAGGTAGTGGGTATCGTCCAGACCGTGCAGTAAAACGTTGCTGACATCAGCAACATTGAAATAGGTATGCAAGGCCTGGCTAATGGTAATGGGCTCAGCGCCATTGTTGCTGGTGATGAGCTCCATTTCCAGTTTTTCGCCGATAGTGAGCAGGTATAGCACACTTGTTTCGGCTGGCCACATGGCTTCATTTTCTGCTTGTGGTTTAGTACTGAAAGTAATGCGGGTGTTGCCGTTATCGAGTGCTTCAGTGGACATGATTGGCCACACGGTGGTTCGGGCAAAACCATGTGCGGGAAAGTCAGGGTTTGATTCATGAGCGCCGAACCATGGCCAGCAAATGGGAATGCCGCCACGTACTGATTTTCCCGGGGCAAATTTTGCATCGTCGGAAACCCAGATGACTTCTTCCTGAGCGTTGGGTATCCAGCTAAGCAGTTGTGCGCCTTGCAGGCTGATGACGGCACTGGCGAATTTATTTTTTACCTCTATAAGGGGGATATCACCCTTGCCTGTTATGAAATGCACGTGGTTGTGTTCTGTTTTAAATCCGAAGTCGTCGTTAAGTTGTTGCAGATCCATAGTTTTGTTTCCAGGCGTGTTTACTGTTTGTTGAACAGTACATGTTTTAGTGAATGGTATATCATGTTTTTGCTATTCATTTTCCATTGCCGCCTGATATTTACCCAGCATTGCCAGGTGGTTGAGTCTTGCGCGTTTGAGCAGTGCTTGCTGTGCAGCTGGAATATTTTCAGTTTTTCCAAGCCAGGCTTGCAGTGCGGTTTGTTGCAGTGCTCGGCCATAGGAGATGCTTAATTTCCATGGTGCGTCAGGTGCGAGCTGGTTTATGGCATTGAGATTAATGCTGGCTTCTTCAGGCCCCTGTCCACCAGAGAGGAAGTTTATACTTGGCATTGCCACAGGTACGGTACGGCGCAATACTTTTAGGGTAGCGGCTGCAACCTCGTCTGGCTCTGCGCGGCGGCACTCTTTGCCCGGTAGAACCATGTTGGGTTTGAGTATCATCAATTCGAGCACTACATTGTGCCGATGCAAGGCATTGAATACAGCCTGTTGCACGGCTTCGGTTACCTCTGCGTGGCGGTCAATTTCATGACTGCCGTCCATTAACACTTCCGGCTCCACTATTGGCACAATGCCTTCTGCCTGGCAGACAGCGGCATAACGCGCCAGCATTTCAGCGTTGGCTTCAATGCCGTGTTTTGTCGGTGCATGTTTATCGATGTTATAGACTTCACGCCATTTGGCGAAACGTGCGCCCTGATCTTTGTAGCCTTGCAGACGTTGCTGCAGTCCATCGAGTCCCTGGGTGATTAGATCGCCGGGAGACAGCGCCAACGGAATTTTGCCTTTGTCGACTTTAATGCCGGGTACAATGTTTTGACTCCAGGCAGCCTGGGCTATGGTTATGCCTTCGTCGGTTTTCTGCGTCAGTGTTTCTTCAAACAGGATGGTGCCGCTGATATATTCACCCAGTCCAGCGGTCGTCAGCAATAGACTGCGCCAGTTGCGCCGATTTTCTTCAGTTGATTCCACATCAATCGCCTGGAAACGTTTGGCAATAGTTGGTGCACTTTCGTCGGCAGCAAGTATACCGCGTCCTTTTATCACCATGTCTTTGATGGTGTCTTCAAGTTCAGTTAGATATTGCATTTTTCTTGCCTCCTACTTATTCGATCAATATGCGATGGAAGGTTGTTTCACGGCATTGCGGGCAAGGCGGAATACGCCCCGCTTTGTGAAAATGCAGTTTCTCTTCGCATACATCGCAGATCAATGTGCCGGGGCCGGTCACCTCGCCAGTGTGATAGACAGAAGGCAGCTTGGCATTTTCTTTCATTCTCAACAGTTCAAGGGTGGTTTTGTCTGCCGTTTCCAGCAACAGGTTGAGTAACGCACTTTCGATGAGTGTGCTTTCAAAACCTAACCAGTCTTGTAGCTTGTCATTTGTTTCTGCCAGATGTTCAATGGCATCATCTAAATCTCGTTTTAGCCACAAGGTGAGTTTTTCCGCGTCTTCTTCGGTTAGCTCATCCAGCTTCACGGCTTTGTCCCTGGCCTCATCGATGAATTTGTGCAGCAAAGGGCCGGTATGTTCTTTTACATTTTTCAGCCTTTCAGCAACACGTTCGTACATGGTTTCATAAGCAGCACCGAGTGCATCTAGCGGGTCAGCGGGTAGTGGTTTTTTCATTTTATTCTCCCTGTTACAAAAATAATCATTCAAATGTTTTGGAAGTAATTGTATAACGATATAGTTAGCTGTGTTTGTTAATATCGCGTCGGCATCTGATTCTGACGGCGCAGGCGTCCGCGTAATTCTTCAATTTCATCGAGCAGGTCCATTGCCAGTGCCACACCGGCAAGATTAATGCCGAGATCTCGCTGCAGCCGCATTGCGGTGCGTGCTCTTTGCAGAGCGCTGCCAGAGAAGCGCCACTGTGTCTGTTGTTGCTGAGTGATATTAGTCGGTTGGTTCCAGCGCACCTTCTTCGACCAGCGCGATGATCCATTCTGCCGAACTTGAGCAGGCCCGGCTGAGGTCATTGAGAGATAGCTCGCACTGCTCATCCAGTAAGATGCCGCTTAGTGTTTCTATTTTCATGTTTTGTCGTCATGATGCTTACACTCCCAATTTTTTGCGCGGGTTATAGGCCAGTTCCTGCTCCATTTTTCGGTATAGGGCTTTGGCTGCATCACTGTCTGCTGGCGGCAGGGTTATTTGTGGCACGACGTACAAATTACCTGCCGGTTTACCGGGAATGCCGCGTTCTTTCATTCGCAGTTTTTGTCCGCTTGCGCTGCCTTGCGGAATTTTCATATCAACGTTACCGTCGGGGGTCGGTACTTTAACCGTGGCACCCAGCGCGGCTTCCCATGGCGTAACCGGTAAATCAAGGTAAACATCCAGACCGTCTACACGATACATGTGATGCGGCTTGAATTCAATTTCCAGGTACAGGTCACCGGCCTGTCCGCTGCCCATCCCGGGAGAGCCCTGCCCGGATAGTCGAATACGCTGACCCTGTTTAACACCTTTCGGAATTTTGACATTAAGAGTACGTTGTTTTGTCACCATGTGTCCGCTGTTATCCAGTTCCGGTGAGTTCAATGAAATGCTGCGCGTCGCACCATGATAGGCGTCTTCCAGATCAATTAATACTTTGGCATGGTGATCTTCACCGTGCGCATGATAAGCCCCCTGTCTATGACTCAGCATGTGCTGCACTGGCGCCCCGGCCAAATAAAGATTCAAAGAAACTACTGTACGCCGAGGCATCGCCATCGGTAAATCCGCCGCCGCTGAATTCGAAGCCGGCATCCCAGTTTGGTGGTGGATTGAAATCCTGACCGGCTTGATAGTTCGCGCCCAGTTGATCATAGGCTGCGCGTTTTTCAGGGTCTTTCAGCACTTCGTAGGCTTCACCCACTTCTTTAAAGCGAATTTCTGCATCCGACTCTTTACTGACATCCGGGTGATATTTGCGCGCCAGTTTTCGATAAGCGCGTTTAAGCTCATCCTGGCTGGCACTACGTTCAACCCCCATAATGTCATAATAATCTTTAAAATCCATTGTTGCCCCTCGAGGTCAAATAATGCGAACAATAATATGTTTGGATATGAATATAAGTATATGAAAGTAAATGGGGCTTGTGTTGATTGAAATCAACTTGAAGTCGATAGATATACCAGATTAAGCCTGTAGCGGTAAAATTCACTGCAGAGGAACACTGAAACAGACGATTTCATAAAGTGGCTGAGATGAGTTATCCGGCCAAATAAAACACTCTTTTGCCGCGAAGGACCGCAAAGGGTACAAAAAAACATCTAATGTAATGTATTGTAGGGTGTGCCATGCGCACCCAATTAATATGATTTTTTATCGGTGCTCATCTGTGGACAAAATATTTTTTTCCAAGGGAGTGACTGGACGATTGCCCTGTCAGCTATTTTCAATGCGGCCTTCTTATTCGATGGCTTCGGCCGGTTCGATTTTTGGAATTTTTAAACAAAAACTTGAACCTTCACCCAGTTTGCTTTCGACATCGACATGCCCTGAATGGCGTTTTGCAACGGCATTGACAAAAGCCAGGCCGAGGCCTATTCCCTGTTTGCGTTCCACGCCTACGCCCTGTGTGCGCCGGAACATTTCAAATAAATGCGGCAGTTCTTCGGCCGAAATACCGGAACCCTGGTCGATGACACAGCAGCTGATCTCTTCATTATTTTGAGTGACGGTAATATTAACGATTGAACCTGATGTGCTGTGTTTTATCGCGTTAGATAACAGATTAAGGATGGCGCGTTCCAGTAAGTCCGGTTCGCCCTGTGTCCATAATTCTTCACTATCAAACGCATAGTTGATGGACACTTTCAATTTATTTGACAGTGCCCACAGCTGATCAATGGCGTTTAAAACTACGCTGTTAAAATCTATATCGTAAAAATTTAATCTTTCATTGGTATTGGCGCGTGATAATTGTAAAAACTGTTCGGCCAGGTGCAGTGTTTTATGGGTGTTCTTTTCCATGTTTGCCAGCATGCGGTGTATCTCGTCGATGTTTTTTTTATTTTTTGTCAGTTCGATCATGGCAATCATTGATGACAGCGGTGAGCGTAAATCGTGAGAAAGGAAGTTCAGCAGTTCGTTACGTTTGTGCTCACTCGCCTTAAGCATACTAATATCTGAGAAGTTAACAACAAAACCATCAAACACGTCACCGATGATGCGCAGTGGACTGATTTCTACCATCAGGTCACGGCCGGCTTCGTGCTGTGCATGTGTTATTACGCGCTCCTGTCTGAACAAAACACGCTGCAATAACACTTTCCAGCTCTCGCCATCCTGCTGTCGTACGTGCTTTAATATATTGCTTAATGACTCACCGTTGATGTTGGCATTGTCATCACCGTATAAATACCAGCCGGCGCGACGATTGGACAGCATCACCTGGCCGCGACTGCTGCAAATTAGAACACCATCGGCCATGCCCGACAGGCTGTCGTCGATAATACGTCGCAGTTCTTCGTATTCAGTGCCTGCTGCCTGCACTTGATCAATTTTTGCTTGCAGTACATCCTCGACGTAAGCGTTGTGACCGTTTTCAGTCGTTAATGGTGAATAAACCAGGCTGTTTAACAGCCGCATTTCTTCATCGGTAATGACCGAATCTGCAGCCATGCTTAATCCCAGCAGGCAGGGTTTGTTTTTATAGCGGGTACGTGCCCAGTAACGGTAACCGTCGATGCTCCAGCCCTGTCCCTTGATGTTGCTCAAATTGCAAACGGGCAGGCTTCCCTCACCTATTATTGTTGCGCCTGTTTCATCCTGTAATACCCAGCCTTTAATCGGAACGAACTGTGCGATGAATCTGATTTCATCCGTAATGTTTCTGTCTCTGCGCAAGCTTAAAGATTGTTGTCGGGCAGACAGCTGATTCAGTTCGGCATTAATGTGTCGCATTGCCTGCTCTAGTCGGCGCCAGCTCCATAACGGATAACTGATGAACTGGAACAGCAAGATGGTTGAGACCGGCAGCCATAGGCCGAATAACAATAACAGTAAGGCAACGACAGCCAGTGTACCTGTGACAATACCAAACAACGCCAGTAAAGTACTTGCCGGGTTCAGGTAAGGATAAATAACGATCGGCAGCGCCACCAGTAACACGGTTAAAACGATCAGCCAGATTTTTTGTACTTCGTTAATACGAATATCATTACGTATCGCATCCATCACATTGGCAATAATCTCAATACCCGGCATAGTGCCGCCGTTGCCGGACAGCGGTGTAGGCAAAGCATCACCCAGGCCTTCAGCGGTGGTTCCTACCAGTACGATTTTGTCGCGAAACAGGTCTTTTGGATATTGCCCTGACAGCACCTGTGAATAACCGATATGCTGAAAATGTCCGGGCGGCCCTGCGTATGGAATCAGGAACGGGTATTCTCTTGACCACTGCATCGAGGAATATTGTTTTTTCGGTTCGCTGTTGTTTACTTTGTCTTCAAGTTCGATAACATCACCGCTAACACTCAATACAGCCAGGCTGTAATGCATCCAGTGCGGCTCACCGATACCTTCCTTGAGAAATACTTTGCGGGCAATACCATCATCACTGATATCAATATGCACGTGCCCCAGTGCGGCGGCGTTGTGAGTAAATTCTGGCAGTGGCAATGCTTCTATCGGATACGAGTTAGTGCTTTCCTGTGACATGAAAATCGGCAGTACCACTTTACCGCTGGCTCGCATGGCGCGCGCCAGTAAGACATCGGACACCGGGTTATTGCTATCATGTTCATTGAAAATGATATCCAGACCGATGGCCTTCGGTGATTCCAGTTCGAGTTTATTGATCAGATCGGCATGTATTGATCTTGGCCAGGGCCAGCGTCCTAATTCATTCAGGCTTTCATCATCGATAGCAATAATGATGATGTCATCAGAAACGGTTCGTGACCAGAAAGACAACTGTGCGTCGTACAGCAGGTTATCCCAGCGCCAGAGTACGTTATTTTGAACAAACAGGCCGGCAATAAAAGTCAGTAGAACAAGCAGCAGCAGGTGTTCGCCCAAACCTGAGCGTCGAGCACTGACCTTATTGTTTTTCATTAAATCACAACACTGAGTCACAACTTGAAATCAACATCACAGAAGGAGTATCACTATCCCGATCGACATGATCACTTTCCAGTATGGATCATCTGCAACGGGTGGTGGCGGATCCTTGATTTCAAAATTAATGACGCTATCAAGTCCTTCCAGTTTGAACTGATCAACACCACGAACTCGTAGGGTGTAATGACCCGGTTTTAGCTGATCCAGATTAATTGTGTTTTCCACGGTTGTGCTGTCTACCATTATCTGGTTGAACTTTTCATCCGTTGCCAGCTGGTAACGATAGAATTTAGCACCATGCAGCGGACTCCAGGACAACAACACGGCAGTCTGCTCTGCGGATGGTTTAACACTCACTTGCGGCGGCGATAATAATTTCACCGGCTCCGGCAGCGGTTTATCTTTTTCGGCAACAATGCCGTAACCATCCTGTAGATTTTTTTCTGATCTGCCGGCAGAGACCGCAACAAAACCTTCGGTTACCTCGGTTCTGCTGATTTGTTTATCATCGCTAGACAGCCTGAACGCAGTGCCGCGAACAGCGGTAATGGCCGACGGTGTTCTGATTTCATAATGACTGTCAGGCTGCTGCTTTTCAACCCAGGTGTTTACACTGCCTGAGTTCAGCCGAACACGCGTATCTACCATGCCGGTTTGTTTATGATGACTGAGTTTGTCGAGCACGACCTCACTATTCGGCAGTACCTGTAATTCGGATTTATCTGCAAACTGCAAACGCAAACTTTGTTTGTCTGCGGTAACAACACTGTCACCACTATAGAGTTTTTCACCCAGATTTACTTTTGACTGAGCACCATTAGCACGTAGCAGTCCGGGTTCGCCATTGATTGCAATAACCAGTGCCGGTGCCGGCTGCAGTTTTAACATTGAAACCGGTATAAAAATACGGGTACCCGGGCGTATTCTTCGATCCGGTCCCTGACGTATCTGGTTTATTTTCCGAATTTCAGCCCAGTTGTTAACGCTTGTTGTATATCGTTTCGCTATCTTCCAGATGCTGTCGCCAGGCCTGAAAGTATATTCCCAGTATTCTTCTTCAGCCGAGACTAAGCCGGGCAAACTGATGACAAGCATTAACAACAATGAGGTGATAAAACGTAACATAATGGTTTACTCTTTTGATACCTTGAACAAACGATAACCGCGTTGATAAATACTGCTGAGTTGCCAGCCAGCAGCCGGGTTAATGCCCAGCTTTGAACGAATGCGGCTGATATGGGTATCCACTGTGCGTGTATTAAGATCAGCCCGTGTTCCCCAGATAGATTCCATTAGATAATCACGGGACACCAGGCAGCCGGCATTACGAAATAAATACGCAGCCAGTTCAAATTCTTTATTGGTGAGTTTTGCTGTTTCGCCATTGACTGAGATGCTGCGCTCTGGCTGATTGATTACGTACGGCTCATAAACTTCAATGTCAGCAGGCTCTGACGATTGTGTATTTGCATCGCCTTCTGCGGCACCGCTATTGTCACCGATATTATTGCGTCGTTGCAGCGCCTTGATCCTGGCCAGGGTCACGCCTTTTTTAACCGGTTTGACCATGTAGTCATCCGCACCGTGATCGAGTGCTTCAACCACGCTTTCTTCGCTATCACGGCTGGTAATAAAAATGACCGGGGTATTAGAGGCTTTTTCGCCGCGTAACCAGTCCAGCTCTTTGATACCGGTGGTATCGGGCAGGTGCCAGTCAAGCACCAGCAGGTCAAAGCTTTCGCTGTTTATTGCTTCACGAAAACTTTTACCCGTTGTATAGGGCTGTAGCTGGTCGCCCGCTTCCTTAGCCCACAGGCTAATTAGCTCAATTTGACTTGAATCATCTTCCAGTAATCCGATACGCACTACGTTATCCTCTTAAGATTTTCATTTATTTATTAATGTTGTCATACTAGCAGCCAACAAAAAATCACGTAAAGGTTAACGAATGTAAACTTTTACTTATTATTTACATGTCGGCAGAGCTTAACATACAGTCTGATATTTTCGCCAGTTTCGTCAATGCTATTGAAGCTGTCAGTAATAGCTGCAAACACAAAAAAGGGCGACATAAAGCCGCCCCTATACCCGCATGAACAGCTGTGTTTAGTACTTAAGTTCTAATGCTTCAACCAGTTCGATAGTCAACTGGCCATCACCTGCCATTGTATTATCACTTTGATACTTGCGAACAGCCCTGGTAGTCTGCCATCCATAAATGCCATCGACGGGACCGGCTTTATAGTCTTTGTTATTCAGTGTTTGCTGAAGCTGGCGAATAATGTCACCGGTCACATTGGTTTCACACAGGATTGGCGCCCACTTAAGGAAGCCATCGTCAACCTTAATCGTTGTTTGAACCGTTTCATAAACAGCAGGTATCGTCGTTGCTGTTGTGCTTGAGTCTTTAACCAGCTTTTTCACTGCAACAGTATCGTATACTGCAGGAATGACTTTGGTAACAGTTTTTGCCGGCTGTTCAACAACACGTGTTTTAACTGTTTTGTAAACGGCTTCCTTAACGACAACCGGTTTTGTGGTTTCAGGCGATACCAGCACACGTTTTTTAACCGTTTCATAAACCGCAGGTACTTCAACCAGGCACATGATTTCACCGGTGCTTTCATTCAATTTAGTGATAGGGCCTGTGCCTTTCTTCCAGATTGAATGGGCCGGCTTAACAAGCAGCTGTTCTTCTTCAAAAGCATACACCGCAGGTACCTTCTGTAATTCAGTAATTGCTGGACTGACTAATACCTGCTCTTCTTTCCAGCCATAAACCGCTGGAATAACATCTAATACTTCGGTTGCTTCCTGTGTCATGACTGTTTGTTGCTCAACACCATAAACAGCGGGAATAATATCAACAACATCATAACCCTCAGCTTTCAGCACACGTTCGCTTTCTGTTTTATAAGTTGGTGGTGTATAAACGCGAGCAAAACACTGACCGGCTTTTGCGTTGGGCGGCAACAGGTCATCACTGTTCGCTGCGCTGGGACTTTTTTGCTGTTGTGAAGCTGTGCCTGCTGATGCTGCTTGTTGCTGGCTTTCGTCCAGTTTTTGTTTCAGATTATCAATTTCCTTGTTACGGGCATCTAATTCTGCCTGGTATTCCTGTTCGATGCCGGCACCCTGTTCATTGGTCGATGCACAGCCTGACATCAAAGCAATAGAAGATACTGCGGTTACTAATACTAATTTTTTCATTTTTTCGCCCCTTTGTGTAAATAAGATGACACTATCGTAACAGTATAAATTTTCATGATTGTTAACTCTTTGTTAAATGTCATGCACATACCTCAACTCTTATATCTTAGCATTTACAACTATGATTCAATAGAATCTCCACAGATAAACGACGGATGATTGAAATGAAAAAAATATTAATGTTATTAATACTTATTACAGCACCAGCCCTTGTAACAGTACCAGCCATGGCCAGCCAGTATGCGGTACAGTTAGAAGCTTCAAAATCACCGGATCTAAACCGCTACCAGGCACTAAGTGTGCACGGCAATCTATATACCGTCGCCGCCAGTAACGGATACACGCGAACACGTCTTGGGCCATATGAAAATAAAAATATAGCGCTTGATGTACTTGATAAAGTAAAGGCAGCCGGTTATGCGGATGCTTTTATTGCGAAACAACAAGGCGGCGATATCACTGCATCAGCGTCATCAGTAGCGTCGCAACCGGTTAAAAGACAATATGATATAGAAAACTTTGATGTAAAGACGCTAAAGGAATGGAAAATGTTAACCCCGGAACAACAGGCTAACCTGGTTTATCTTGATGGCAGGCTGCACGTTAAGAGCGGCAACAAGTTTACGCCTCTGCATGAAATTACCGGACATAAATAATTATGACGTTATAAATAACAACGTCAGATCAATAGTTTGTTGAAGTGTTTTAATATCGGCAATATGTCATTTTCTGCCGATATTAAAGTGCAGCGCCTCACATACACCGCCGCGTTATTCCATGTGTTCGTTATTCATAAACGCCGTATTAAATTTTTTGCTGGTCTCTATTTTCCCCTGTACGATTCATTTCTTATAAGCAATTGTAAGCAATTGTTAACTCTTCATTTTTAGTATTGCCTATCGTCATGCGATTTTTTATAGTGACGCTGTAGTCAGTAATTGATATATTATCTAATGCTGATTCAGTTAAAAAATTTTTCAGTAAATAGTTTTAATTTAAAATAATCGGGAGATGAAAATGTCAAAAAGCATTCAAGAAGTAGAAGGTATCGGTCCAAAGTATGCAGAACTTTTAAAACAGAACGGTATTACTACCACAGATAAATTACTGGAAGCTGGCGGCGACCGTGCTGGCAGAAAAGCCATAGCCGAAAAAACGTCTATTAGTGATTCAAACATACTGAAATGGGTCAACATGTGTGATCTGTTTCGTATCAAAGGTGTTGCCGGACAGTTTGCAGAACTGCTTGAAGGTGCCGGCGTTGATACTGTAAAAGAACTACGCAATCGTAATGCAGAAAATCTTGCAGAAAAAATGGCTGAAGTGAATGAGCAGAAACACCTGTGCAAAACATCACCGAGCGCAAAAGTTGTCACTGGCTGGGTAGAACAGGCAAAAACGCTAACCCCCATGGTTTCGCATTAATGCGATAATTAATTACCATGTTCTGGATAAAACAATCCAGCAGCGTCAGTAAAATAGTGTATCCCAGGCCTTCACCGGTCTGGCGATACTCAACAATCACTAAACGGCCGGGTATTCTGAGATGAAAGCTTCCGCCTATAAATTGAGAATACTCAAATGAATGAATATATTAATAATTTCACAGAAATGCTCGGGCCAGTAGCATCGGGAAAACTGGGGCATGCCATCGTCGGTCTGTTAATTCTTATCATCGGGCTTTTTATCGTTAAAATTGCTGCTGCTGTTATTAGCAAAACACTTAAAAAAGTCGAGCTTCTATATCGTACCAATGTTGATGGTTCCGTCACTGACCTGGCATCACCCATTGCGTCATTGATTAAAGCGGTATTGACTATTTTCATTTTAATGGCTGTATTGCAGCATTTTGGTTTGACTGATGTGTTGGCGCCTTTGAAAGATATGGTCGCTGAGTTTACCGGTGCTTTACCAAATATTATCGGTGCTGGCATTATTCTTTATGCTGGCTGGATTATCGCGAAACTTGCGTCTCAGCTTGTAACTGTCGCTCTCGGTAAGTTTGACGAGCAGCTCATTGCAAAGACGGGTAATGAAGAGATTAAAGTATCTGGCTTCGGTGGTGCGGTTGTATTATTCGCTATTTTGTTACCCATCATTGTCTCTGCTCTTGGCGTGTTAAACATTCCTGCTATCTCAGATCCTGCATCAGCAATGATTGAAAAATTGATGGCGGCAGTGCCGAATATTATCGGTGCCGGTATCATTCTTCTTGTTGCCTACCTGGTTACAAAATTTGTCATTCACATGTTGAATATCCTTCTCGATGGTATGCATGTTAACGCCTTACCTGAAAAAATGGGTGCTCAAAGTTTGTTTAGTGAATCGTTTACGCTAACGCGTTTAATCGGTTCGGCTATCATGTTTTTCTCAATGCTGTCAGCATCAACAGCAGCAATAAACGTGCTGGGTATTGATGTAATTTCAGCTATCTTTGCCAAAGTACTTGAGTTTGGCGGCGGTATCCTGGTAGGCAGCATTATTCTTCTTATTGGTAATTTCCTGAGTAGTCTGGCATATACAAAACTTGCCAAAACCAGCAGCGCTGCTATCGCTAATATCGCACGTTTTGCCATACTCGGTTTGGTGCTGGCAATGGGTCTGAAATCTATGGGACTGGCTGATAACATTGTCAACATGGCATTTGGCTTCACTATTGGTAGTGTTGCGATCGCCGTTGCGATTGCCTTTGGATTCGGTGGTAAAGACGCCGCTAAAACCATTACTGATAACTGGGCAACTAAAGCCATTACTAAATAATAATAAGAATTTAATCATTGTTGTTTTGAAAGCCCGCTTATGCGGGCTTTTTTTATGTGTGCTGTATTTGCCTTGAGCTAGACATGCAGAGTGTGCCGTGTGAACGATGTTTATCGTTTGTGTTTTTATATTATGAGTCACGGCGCTCCCGGAATTTAATGATCTTTACAGTAATGACTGGATGTTGTTTCTACGCCAACAATACCTTTCCATGAATAATCAGCGTCACCAGGTAGAAAGATTTAACAAATGTTAACTTTGTTCTGCTTGTTAGAGTTAGAAAAATACAATATTATAATTTTCTAATTTATAGCAAAAATCACCAGGAAATATTCATATGTTTAACTTGAAAATCTTTACACTGCTTCTTATTACGCTGTTTTATGTGAGTGCTCCATTTAAAGTGCACGCTGCTGAAAATAGTGTTGTCAGCGAAAATATAATCCATCTTCAGGATGATGGAAAAAGCTACTTGTTACACCGCACAATGCGTACAGATTCGCCTGGCTACACCTTTCACGTTGACAAGGAACATCAGCTTGATAATTTCTATTACATATCACCGAATGATTATCAATGGGATGAGAATTCAAGTGAGGCGGCCAACATTATTAAATTCCCGCAAGGTAATTTTGTCGTCATGTACCCGGGAGAATTCAAAAACAAGTTAAGCATTGATGAAAACGGTATTTACCATTTTAAAAGCTGGGATGGCGAGACACGTGATGACGGACTATTTGGCTACTGGAATTCCCCGGGCGACTTTTCCAACTTCGTTTATGTTTGGGTCATTCCAAAACACTTTGAAATAGTGTCATATAAAAGTAACAGGGATGGAAAATGGGTTACACGTAATAACTCAATTACATTTTTTGCAACGGAAACGAATAACCTGACTTTTGAAATCAGCTATCGTCTTCTTGATAGTGACATGGATGGTGTTAGTGATAATAAAGATTACTGTCCAGAAACGATTGCTAACATGGCAGTTAACGAATACGGATGCGATGCAGACAGCGACCATGACAAAATCGCTGACAGCCTGGACAAATGCCCGACTACTGCAGCTGGTTTAATTGTTGATGCCAGCGGTTGTGAACTGGATATGGATAATGATGGTGTAATTGACAGTCTTGATCAGTGCCCGACAACTGCGGCTGGTTTAGTGGTTAATGCCATCGGTTGTGAACTGGACCTGGATAAAGACGGCGTGATCAATGAAAAAGATCTTTGCCCGGACACTGCCGTTAATGTAGCCGTTGATGAAACAGGCTGTGTTGTTGCGGCGCCGATCAATCTAAAAGGCGTTAATTTCAAAACGGCTTCAGCTCAACTGTTAGCTGAGTCAAGACTCATCCTGGACAACGTGGCTGACATTCTGGCTGTTCATACTAAGCTGATTATTGAAATTGGTGGTCATACCGATAGTTCGGGTGCAGCTGATATCAATATGGCACTGTCGCAACGTCGTGCTGAAGCGGTTCGTGATTATCTGCTTGTCAAAGGAATATCGGCTAAAACGCTAAGCGCTAAAGGTTATGGTGAAACGCAGCCATTGTCAGAAAATGCAACAGCAAAAGGCCGTAAAATAAATCGCCGTGTTGAACTGAAACGTGTTAATTAAACAGTAAACAGGCAATCTATAGAAAACAAGCGGCAGCTTTTATAGTGAACCATAAAAGCTGCCGCTTCGTTCCTTATAAACTTTCCGGTACGCGTTTCAGTGTATCCGTGCAGGTACCGCTGCAGAAACTCGCCTTCGCCAATGCCGAGATAGGTTGAGGTTTTGCTTGCAGTGCCGTCAGCATTGAGTACAAAGGTTCCACTTTCATCGTAATTCGATGGCACGCCGCCACTGTAGCTGAACCTGTTGCCACAGACCCTGCCTTGATACGACGCCTCATCATCTGTATAGGATGCGATTGACGGGTCGTTTTGATTTTGCGTAATGTCGAGCGTCACGATATCCACTCTCCGGACAGGTACCTACACAGGAATAAGGTCCTGTCCATGTGCCATGTATATTCGCTGCCGCTTCAGTACAGCTGCCAAAGTCAACAATCAAACTGTTCAGGTCTGCCACTGCGGTAATTACCGGCCATATTTGCACGCACATTGAGTATGCCCCGATATTGATAATATCCAGGGTTTGCTGTGTTGCTTCTGCGCTGGCAGGCGTGACACTGACGGGCTGAAAATTATCTGCCAGTGATATATCAAATGGCCCGTATCTCTCCCCTTCAGTGCAGACGGTTGCTAGCTGTTCAGCACGTGCGATAAGAACAAACAACTGAGAACCATCAATCGCAGCATTCGCTGATTTAACTAGCTGAAGCGGAAACGGGATGGTTTTGTTAACAACGGTTGGCACAGAGATAGAAATAGCGGAAAGGTGAGCCTGCAGATCCATTGTTAGCGAACTGAATGGGCCGCCAAACCGGTTCACGTCATACGATTCAGAAAAACTGATTTCCTGCATCACGCCCGAGACGAGGCTGACGTTTTTGCCCAGGTTAGAAACGGTAAGATTGGTGCCGCCTTCACCATCGGAGCTGGAGCAGGCAATCGGGTTCGACAGTATTACCAATGCAATGATTGTTGCAAACGTGCCAAGTGAAGTCATCAATCGAAGTTTATACATAATTAATCCTCCCTTTTATAATAAATACGTTACGGATTAGGCTATCTCGAGTCAAGCGTAATTATCCAGTAGCGCATTTATAATACGTTTGGCTTTACGATAAACAACAATATTATTTATTGTCGTTGCCTGCAGTAAATTTCATCTGTGTTGAATGTGAGCCTCATCATGCGCCCTGCATTTTACGATTTATCAATTTTGTAACAGTGTTTCACTGTTTTCGTAATAAAATGTTTCTTGGCAGCTTCTCTTGAACCTCCTATACTCGATCATCGACGTGACAATAAAGCATGACAAGCAATCCCCCGCATCTGGGACCATCGCTAAGGAAAAGCTACGCCTTGTTGATCCGGCAGCACTGCGCGGGTGTCTTCGCTAATCGATGAATGGCGCAGAGATAAAGGGACGCCTTCATTAACCAGGAAAGCACACAACAGGACAACGAGGATAAACAGACATGACTGTATTAGCCGGTGATATCGGCGGCACAAAAACGCTGCTTTCGCTCGTCGAAGCTAGCGCCAGCGGCTTCCAGGTACTGTTCGAAAAACGCTACGAGAGCGCGGATTTTCCACGATTTGAAGCCGTGTTACAGGACTTTATGGATGAGCACGGCAGTCTGCCGACTGCAGCCTGTTTCGGTGTCGCCGGCGTGGTGAGCGGGCGTAGCGCCAAAACCACCAACCTGCCCTGGTCACTGGATGCCGATCAGCTGCAAAGCCAGTTCAGCATCCCTCGCGTACGCTTGATCAACGATTTTCAGTCCGTCGGTTATGGCATTGAGGCATTACAGGAAGAAGACATCGTCACCCTGCAGGCCGGCAGCGAAGCGGCCGAGGGCACGCGCGTCATCATTGGCGCCGGCACCGGGCTTGGCCAGGGTTTCCTGGTATGGCAGAACGATCACTATGAAGTGGTCGCTTCCGAAGGCGGCCACGCGAGCTTTGCCCCGACCGACGACCTGCAAATACAATTACTGCAATACCTGCGCAAACGCTTCGGACAGGCCAGCTGGGAAAGCGCCGTTTCCGGCCGCGGCCTGGTAAACGTATTCGAATTTCTGCGCGAGACCGGCAAAGAACAGGTGTCCGAGGCATTGCAGCTGGCTCGTCAAAATGAAGATCCCGCTGCCGCTATCAGCCGCTTCGCACTGGCCGGTGAAGACCCGCTCGCCATGCAGGCGATGAATCTGTTTGTCCGCCTCTATGGTTCACAGGCCGGCAACCTGGCTCTCACCGGGCTGGCCACCGGTGGTGTTTATGTCGCCGGTGGCGTGGCGCCAAAAATTATCGATAAGCTGAAAGACGGCAGCTTTATCGAGGCTTTTATTGATAAAGAAGTTCGTCTGCAGGGACTGCTCAAGGCCATGCCGGTGCGCGTGGTGGTCAATGCCCGTGTCGGGCTGCTGGGTTCAATGGTAGTGGCGGCACGTTTGGCGCAGTAGTAGAAGTCAGGGTTCCTGTCTTTTCACTCTGCGCCCAAAATCTAAGTGCTAGCCCGAATTAAGCTGCACTTTTTTACCGGGAAGTCCTTATTTCGCGGCAGTATGGACGGTGAAACGCTAAAGCGACCTGCAATGCCCTGTATATTTAAGATATAGGCATTGATGCTGATTCGGCTTATTTTTCAAATAAATCAGCATACTTTTCATAACCTTCCTGTTTCAGTTCATTTTTCGGTATAAACCTTAACGACGCTGAATTGATGCAATAACGTAATCCTGTTGGTGCGGGTCCGTCTTCAAATAAATGTCCCAGATGCGAATCTGCATTCGCACTGCGCACTTCAGTGCGCGGGAATATCAACAGGTAATCTGTTTTCTGTGCAATATTATCGGTTTCCAGTGGTTGATAAAAACTTGGCCAGCCGGTACCGGACTTGAATTTGTGTGTCGAAGAAAACAGCGGTTCGCCGCTGACAACATCCACGTAGATACCCTCTCGTGTCTCATCCCAATAAGTGTTCTTAAAGGGGCGCTCGGTATCTTCCTTCTGGGTGACAGAATATTGTAACGGTGTGAGACGCTGTTTTAATTCAGAGTCTGTCGGTTTGACATAGTTGCTGGCAGTGTTTGACTGGCTGCTATCACTACTGACTGCAGCATAGGATAAGGCCAATATTGAAACCACAGCCGTAAATACGATAACTATTTTTTTCATAACAATACCTGAAATTATTAACTGCTGTTATGACAGCCATTCATCAACAGAGTTTCGTATTGAGGAAATTAGCGGTATAAGTCGAGATATGATCTGACGGGTAACAAAATCAAGGTCAAAAAATAATTTATCCACAGATGGACGCAGATGAACGCAGATAAAAACACTTTTTTGTGATCTTAAACGACAGTGAAAGAGCCTAACGGCCTAAATATTATACAGGTGGCAATATCCTTCACTGTCGTTCAGGATGACACCCAATTAATATTATTTCTTATCTGCGTCCATCTGCGTTCATCTGTGGACTAATGCTTTTAGAACTTTTAAATAAGCATAGTAGACAGCCATCAAGACTATCTAATAAAACCGCACTACTCTTTGAGCCTGATGTGTAATTTGCCTTCTTTTACTGAAATCTCTTCCACGCCTTCGTTTATGGCTTGCCAGAAACCACCGGCCT